>NZ_LGEB01000013.1:0-175236 GCF_001279555.1 Micromonospora sp. NRRL B-16802
GGACGGTGCGCGCGAGCAGGGGGAAGAAGTTCCAGGGATCTCACCCGGCGGCTCTGCCTGCTCGGGGTGGTCCAGGGATGTAACCAGCCGGGCCGGCGAGTCATTCCGCCGCGCTCCGGGGGATCTTGTCCGACAGCCACGGGGAGGCGCTGCTCGGGTGGTTCAGGGGGATGTAACCGTGGCGGCCGGGCGGGTGTTCCCGGATACCGGAGACCGCTGGGCCGGGGGCCGGGGGGCCGCGACCTGTCGTCGGTTACCCCCTGTACAACCAGCCGGCCCGGCCCATCATTCCGCCACCACAGTGCCGCCGACCACGGGACGCCGAGCCCCAAACCCGACAAACCGTCCGAGCCAGCTCCACGCCGGGCGGTGATCGACTCCGGATCGCCGATGTGGGGGTATCCCAGCGCGCCGACACCCCCACATCTGCGACATGGAGTCGATCATGCGCTCGCTGTCAGATTGGTGCCGTACGGCGGGATTCGCGCACCTGGCGAGGGCCTGTCGGTGGCCCCGATCGGGAACCCTCGCACGGCGGACGCACCGCGGGGCGGACCGCGCGTCGCGGACTCGCCGGACAGGTGGTCAGTTGTTGGCGAGGAAGGCCAGGACCGCATCCCGTGCTGCCAGGACGGCCGCCTCGGACTGCGGGGAGTGGTCGAGGATGTCAAAGCTGTGCTGGCCGTCCGGTACGTCGATGACCTGGACCGGGCGGCCGTGGACGGTGGCTGCGGTGAGGAACGCGTCGATGCCCGCCAGCACCACCGGAATGTCCCGCCCAGCCCGGGTCAGCACCAGTGGGACGGTCGACCCGGCCTCGAGCGCGTTGACGGGCAGGAACCGCGAGTCGATCTCCCAGTCGGGGAAGGGGATGAGTAGCGGGTAGGTCAGCGCGATCCCGCGCAGCCAGGACGGGGCGTCGCGCAGCCAGTCGGACGCCAGCAGGCCGCCTCCGGAGAAGAACCAGAGCACCACCCGGTCGGGGTCGACCCGTGGGTCGGCGCGGACCTGTTCGACCATCGTGGCGATGTCCTCGGCCGTGGCGGGTAGCGCCGACAGTTCGGCCACCTGGTAGCTGACCAGCGCGGTGACCACGCCGCTCTCGGCGAGCAGCGCGCCGTAGCCGCGGTAGAGCAGCCAGTCGCGGGGGTCGGGCACGCCCGGCGGCAGTGGGGCGCCGTGCACCACCACCACTGCGGGTTCCCGGCCGTCGCCGGTGGGCAGGTGCAGGTCGACGTTGCCGTGCCGTTCGACCGGCGCAGCGGGCGTGGACAGGACGAAGGGTCGCTGGGCGACGGGCGTCGTCATGCCCCGAGGGTATCGATCATCCGCCGGCCGGGAGGCCCCGCTGCCGGTCCACAGGGAGCCTCAGGCGGGGTCGACGGGCTTGCCCGCGTCGCTGGCCTGCGCGTGTCGCTCCAGCAGCCGCTGCCGGATCTCCTCCGGGGTGTACGCGCGACGCCGCCGTTCGGCCCGCGCGATGACCACGCCGGAGGCCGCAACTCCGGCGAGACCGGCGAGCCCGAGGACTTTCCACCACCGCATTCGTTGCCGCATCGGCCTAGGCTAGACCCCCATGAGCATCAGCCTGGATGAGGCCGTCGATTTGACCCGCACCGGCGACGTGTGGGTTTTCCGGGGTCGCAGCGTGCCGGACCGGGCAATTCAGTTCACCACGAACAGCCCGGTCAACCACGTCGGAATGGCCGTGGTGTTGGACGACATGCCCCCGCTGATGTGGCACGCCGAGTTGGGCAAGTCGTTGCCGGATCTGTGGTCGGGCAGCCACCAGCGGGGTGTGCAACTCCACGACCTGCGGGACGCGGTCACTGTCTGGGCCAACCGGTACGGGCAGCGGGCCTGGCTACGGCAACTCGACCCTCCGGCGGATGCGGAGATGGAAAGGGCTGTCCTGCGCACCGTCGCGCGATTGGATGGCACGCCGTTTCCGTCCACGGCCCAGCTGGCCTGGAGGTGGGTACGCGGCCGGGTGCCGGTGCTGCCCCGCCCCGGCCAGGCCGTGTCCCGGTTCGCCTCCCGGGCCATCCCCGCCATCCAGGCAAGGGACGCCGACCAGGCGAGGGACGCCGACCAGGCGAGGGACGCCAGCCAGGCGAAGGACACCAGCTCGGCGGCTGCCCGGGATCGGGCGCTGGAGACGGCGTACTGCGCCGAGGTGGTGGCGGTGACGTACGAGGCGATGGGACTGCTGCCCGCCGGTCGGCGTCCTAACTGGTACGACCCGGGCCGGTTCTGGAGTGGAGACGACCTGGGTCTGGCGGCCGGCGCGCGGTTGGGTTCGGAGATCGAGGTGCGGGTTCCGCCGCGCTGAGGTTTGGCCAGCCCGGCGGAGGGCAATTGCTGTCGCCGTGAACGCCTCTACCGATCTCGACACCCTGACCGGCTTCTTCGACCGGTACGGCGTCGCGCTGACCTCCGGTGACCTGCCGGCCCTCGGCGCTTGTTACGCCCTGCCCGGGTTGGTGGTGGCCGACACGTACAGCTTCTCGTTCACCTCGCTGGCGGCTGTCGCGTTGTCCTTCGTGGGGGCGGCGCCGGACTACCAGGATCGTGAGCTGATCGCGGCACACGCCCGGATCGAGGACGTGCAGCCGGTGTCCGCCCTGCTGACGATGGTGTCGGTGGAGTGGGAGTTCCTGGACAGCCGTGGGTTTGCGGTGCCGGGGGAGCGGTACCGCTATCTGCTGCGTACACCGGCTGAGGGGCCGCTCATCTGCACTGTCATCCGGGCGTCCTGAGCGACCGTCCACCGCGTGGGGCCGTTTTCCGGTCGTGGTGGGCCGGTCGGTCTGATCCGTACCCGCCTGGTTTCCGGTCCGGCCGGCGCTGGCTACGCTGGCGCGTCGGTGGGACGAGGGGAGACCTGATGGCGGTGCGGCCGGACGGTGCGGAGGGTTCGCGTGCGGCGCGGGTGCTGGTGTCGGTGCCGTGGATCGTGGTGCTGGTCGGCGTCTGCGCGCTTGTGGTGTTGCTGGTGATCGCGTTGCTGTCGTTCCGTGGCCGGGAGCGCGATGGTGGGCCGCAGGCCGCGCCGCCGGTGTTCCTGCCGACGGTGCCGCCGGCGTCGTCGTCGGCCGCGTCGCCGACACCTGCTGCGGTGGAGCGGCGGACGGCGTCGCCGCGGCCGTCGCGTAGCACGCGGACGCCGTCGCCGCAGGCCACGACGCCGTCGCCGGGTACGGCAAAGACGAGCGCACCGCCGGCGGGGTTGGCGCCGGCGAACGGGGTGGTGACCGCCCGGTACCAGGTTGGTACGTCCGATTCGGACGCGGTGTTGTCGTTGCGGAACGAGTCGGATCGGCCGGTGGGCTGGCGGGTCGAGTTGGCGTACGCCGACGACGTGCGGGGTCTGCGGGTCAGCGGCGAGGCGGGGATTTCGGTGTCGGCGCAGGGTGGCGGAAAGTACGTGGTGAGTGGCGGTGCGTCGCTCGTTTCGGGTGGCACCAGCACGTTGCGCCTGCGGCTGGGTTGGTCCGGGTCGGCGCAGCGGCCGTCGCGGTGCACAATCAACGGAGCCGCCTGCCGCATCGGCTGACGTCGGCGCCCGTCCGGGTGCTCGGCGGCGGCGTTTCCGGGTGAGGCATCGATCGCCTACGCTTCCCGGACGGCCCGCTGAGGGAGGTACATGTCCGGCATGCGTCGTGCCCCACGACCATCGCGTGGCCCGGTGGCTATCGCGTCGTCGCCTTGGATCGTCGCGTGTGCGGGCCTCGTCGTGATGGTGGTCCTGCTCATCGTGGCGTTGGGCGCGTACCGGGGGCGGAGCCCGGTGGACGACCGGATTCCGCCGGTGGGGTTGCCGCTGCCGCGGGTGCCGGTCGAGCCGAGCGACGTGACGCAGGCGCCGCCGTCGTCGGGTCCGTCGGCGCCTGTGGTTCCCGGATTGTCGCCGCGGGCGAGCGGGCCGCCGCCGAGCGAGCCGACTGTGTCCCCGACGCCGCCAGTCCGTCCGGTGGTGGTGCCGACGTCGGTTCGGCCGTCGACCCAGGCGCCACGGCCTGCGCCACCGCAGCAGTCGCCCGCGGTGACTGGGCGGTACCGGGTGGTGCAGAGCTTCGACGGAGGTTTCATCGGCGAGGTGCTGATCGTCAACGCGTCGCGGGTGGACCGGGGCTGGACGGTGCGGATCCATTTCGGTCGTGGGCGGCTGGTGACCAGCTGGGTGGAGGGCGCGCCGCAGGGGACGGCGCGGCAGTTCGACGGCGGCTTCTCGTACGTCAGTGGGGTGTCAGTGCCGGCGGGCGGGTCGGTGCCGTTGCGGTTCCACATGGAGTGGGCGTCGAGTACGCCGCGCGGGTGCACTGTCGACGGGGTGCGCTGCAGCGGGTTCTGATCGGACGGTCGTCGATGGAGAGACCCAAAGTCCGTTGCAAGGAATCTGCTCTGTTACGACTTTGTTTGCAAGGTATTGCAGATTGTTTCGGCAAGGGTTAGCGTGCGGCCAATCTCGACCAGAGGAAGGCCGTCGATGGAACCCCCGCCGCTTCCGCGCACCGTCCTGCTCGCCCTCACCTGCCTGCTCACCCTGACGCTCGTCGGCACTCCGGTCGCCGCGCATCCCGCCGCTGCGGCCCCCCGGCCCTCCGGCGACGCCTCCCTCGCCGTCGGCGGGGCCGCCCAGTGGCGCGACGAGCCCACCGCCGAGGCGCTGCTGAAGGCGGGCGACACCACCGCGCGTGCAGAGCAGTTCTACTTCGTCCTGCCGGACCGGTTCGCCAACGGTGACCGGCGCAACGACCGTGGCGGTCTCACCGGCGACCGGCTGCGCACCGGGTTCGACAGGGCCGACAAGGGCTTCTACCACGGCGGTGACCTCAAGGGCGTCATCGACAAGCTGGACTACATCCAGGGGATGGGCACCACAGCCATCTGGCTCGCCCCGATCTTCAAGAACCGGCCCGTCCAGGGCAAGGGCGACGACATCTCGGCCGGCTACCACGGCTACTGGATTACCGACTTCACGCAGGTGGATCCGCACTTCGGCACCATGGAGGAGATGAAGCGGCTGGTTAAGCTCGCCCACCAGCGCGGCATCAAGGTCTACCTCGATGTGATCGTCAACCACACCGCCGACGTGATCAAGTACGCCGAGGACAGGTACGCCTACATCGACAAGGCCACCTCGCCGTACACGGACGCGCAGGGGCGGGCCTTCGAGGACCGTAACTACGCCGACGGCAGCCGTGCCTTCCCGCCGGTGAATCGGGAGTCGTTCCCGTACACGCCGACGTTCGACGAGCCGGGGGACGCCAAGGTCAAGGTCCCGGCCTGGCTGAACGACGTCACGATGTACCACAACCGTGGTGACTCGACATTCGCCGGGGAGAACAGCGAGTACGGCGACTTCTTCGGCCTCGACGACCTGTGGACCGAGCGGCCCGAGGTGGTCAAGGGTCTGACCAAGGCGTACGGGGACTGGATCGGCGCGACAGGTGTCGACGGGTTCCGGCTGGACACCGTGAAGCACGTCAACATGGACTTCTGGCCGCAGTTCAGCAGGGGCATCGAACGGGCCGCCGAGAAGGCCGGCAAGAAGGACTTCTTCATGTTCGGCGAGGTCTACAGCGCCGACCCGCAGATCACCTCCAGCTATGTGCGGCAGGGCGGCCTGCCGGCCACCCTCGACTTCCCCTTCCAGGAGGCCGCGCGCGGCTACACAGCGGGTGCCGGCTCGGCGAAGGCGCTTGCCGACGTGTACGCCCGTGACGACCTCTACGCCGCCCGCGACACCGACGCCCGGCGGCTGACGACGTTCCTCGGTAACCACGACATGGGCCGGATCGGCTCGTTCATCGTCGGCGGTGGCACCGATCCGGCGAGTCATCTGCGCCGCGACCAGCTCGCCCACCAGCTGATGTTCCTCACCCGCGGCCAGCCAGTGATCTATTCCGGTGACGAGCAGGGCTTCACCGGCCCGGGCGGGGACAAGGACGCCCGGCAGGACATGTTCGCCTCGACGGTCCCCGACTATCTCGACGACGACCTGCTCGGCACCGACCGCACCCACGCCAGCGACCAGTTCGACACCGGCCATCCGCTGTACCGGACCATCGCCGAGCTGGGCAGGCTGCGCCAGGCACACCCTGGGCTGCGCGACGGCATCCAGATCACCAGGTACGCCGCCGACGGCCCCGGCGTCTTCGCCGCCTCCCGGATCTCTCCCGCCGACCGCATCGAGTACGTGGTGGCGGTGAACAACGCCGGCACCGCGCAGACTGTCACGGTGGACACCTGGTCGGCCGGCGCGACCTTCACCGGCATCTACGGCGGCAGCGCGAGCGCCACGGCCGGTCGTGACGGCAAGGTGACCCTGACCGTGCCGCCGCTGTCGGCGGTGGCGTACCGGGCCGGTACCCCCGTCGCGCTGCCGGGTGGCAAGCCGACGATCGCCGTCACGACCCCGGACGCGCCAGTCGCCACCCGGGTCGCCGTCACCGCCACGGTGACCGGTGACCCGCTGGCCACCGTCACCGTCGCGGCCCGGGTCGCCGGTGGCCGGTGGACGCTGCTGGGCAGCGCCGACCACGCGCCGTACACCGTCCACCACGACCTGACCGGCCTGGCCGGCGGCACCCGCGTCGAGTACAAGGCGGTGGTTCGCGACGGCCGGGGCCGTACCGCCACGGCCCGTTCCACAGCCACCGTCGGCACCCCCGAGCAGGGTGGGTCCCGGGAGTGGGCGGTCGTGCACTACAAGCGGCCCGCCGGTGGGTACGACGACTGGGCGCTGTACGCGTGGGGCGACATCGATCCGGCGTACGTCACCGAGTGGCCGAAGGGGCAGCCGTTCGCCGGGGAGGACTCCTACGGCCGGTTCGCCTGGGTGAAACTCAAGCCGGGCGCGAAGTCGGTCGGGTTCGTGGTTGTCGACAAGGACGGGAACAAGGACGTCGCCCAGGACCGCAGCATCGACGTCACCTCCACCGGGGAGGTCTGGCTCAAGCAGGGCGACCCGGCGATCTATCCGAGCCGGCAGGCGGCCACCGGGCAACCCGACCCGCCGGTCGAGGAGGGCACCGCGGTCATCCACTACCGGCGGGCCGACGGCAACTACGCCGGCTGGGGCCTGCACGTGTGGGACGGGGCGGCGAACCCGACCGACTGGGCCACACCGCTCGCGCCGAGCGCGACCGACGCGTTCGGGGCGGTGTTCCGGGTGCCGCTGGCGGCCGGGGCCACCGGGCTGAACTACATCATCCACAAGGGCGACACCAAGGACCTGCCCGACGACCAGCGGCTCGACTTCGCCAGCGCGGGACGGGAGGTGTGGCTGCTCGCCGCCACCCCGGGCCGGCTGCTGCCGACGACCGCGACCAGCGCGGGCGGGGACACCGACATCGGCAAACAGAAGGCGCACTGGATCGACAGGTCCACCATCGCCTGGCAGACCCCACCGACCGACGGCAGGACGTACGCGCTCGTCGTCGCGCCCACCGGTGGAGTCGGCGTGGTCGACGGGGAGCTGACCGGGACGTACACCAGTATGCCGTTGCGGGCGCAGCGCAACGGGCTCACCGAGGCCCAGCGCGCGAAGTTCCCGCACCTGTGGTCGTACCGGAGCTTCGCAGTGGACCGGGCGGACCTGGCCAAGGTCCCGGCGGCGCTGCGGGGGCAGGTGCTCGTCACCGAGCGCGACGCGAAGGGTGCGCTGCTCGCGGCGACAGGCGTGCAGATCCCCGGTGTGCTCGACGACGTCTACGCGCGGGCCGCCGACGCGACGCTCGGGCCGACCTTCGCCGGCCGCACGCCGAGCCTCGCGCTGTGGGCGCCGACCGCGCGGACGGTGGAGCTGCAACTGTTCGACTCGCCCACCGCGCAGCCGAAGACCGTGCCGATGCGTCGCGACGACCGCACCGGCGTGTGGTCGGCGCGGGGCAGCCACACCTGGGTGGGCAAGTACTACCGCTACCGGGTGCAGACGTGGCAGCCGGCGGCGCAGCGGATGGTCACCGCGTCGGTGACCGACCCGTACTCGGTGGCCCTGGCCGCCGATTCCACGCACAGCCAGCTTGTCGACCTGAGCGACCCGGCGCTGGCCCCGGCGGGCTGGAAGGCGTTGCGCAAACCGGCGGCAGTGCCCGCGTCACGGGCGCAGATCTCCGAGCTGTCGGTGCGGGACTTCTCCATCGCCGACGACACCGTGCCGGCGAATCGGCGAGGCACCTTCCTCGCCTTCACCGACCCGAAAACCGCGGGCATGACCCACCTGAAGGCGTTGGGCGCCGCCGGTGTCACCCACCTGCACCTGCTGCCGGCGTTCGACTTCGCGACGATCCCCGAGAAGCGGGCCGATCAGCGTCAGCCGGCCTGTGACCTGGCGGCGCTGCCGCCGGACTCGGCCGAGCAGCAGAAATGCGTGGCGGCCGTCGCCGAAACCGACGGATACAACTGGGGGTACGACCCGCTGCACTACACGGTGCCGGAGGGCGGCTACGCCGTCGACCCGGCCGGCGCGGCGCGGACCACCGAGTTCCGCGCGATGGTGGCCGGAGTGAACGGCGCCGGACTGCGGGTGGTCATGGACGTCGTCTACAACCACACAGCGGCGGCCGGCACCGACGACAAGTCGGTGCTCGACCAGATCGTGCCCGGCTACTACCACCGGCTGCTGGAGGACGGCACTGTCGCCAACTCCACCTGCTGCGCCAACACCGCGCCCGAGCACGCCATGATGGGCAAGCTGGTGGTCGACTCGCTTGTCACCTGGGCGAGGCAGTACAAGGTGGACGGTTTCCGGTTCGACCTGATGGGTCACCACCCGAAGGCGAACATCCTCGCCGTCCGCGAGGCACTGGACCGGCTGACCGTCGCCCGCGACGGCGTCGACGGCAAAGCGATCATGCTCTACGGCGAGGGCTGGAACTTCGGCGAGGTCGCCGACGACGCCCGGTTCGTGCAGGCCACCCAGGCCAACATGGCCGGCACCGGCATCGGCACCTTCAACGACCGGCTGCGCGACGCGGTGCGCGGCGGCGGACCGTTCGACGCCAACCCCCGTGTGCAGGGCTTCGCCTCGGGGCTCTACACCGACCCCAACGGGGACCCGGTCAACGGTTCGGCCGCCGAGCAGAAGACCCGCCTGCTGCACGCCCACGACCTCATCAAGGTGGGGCTCACCGGCAACCTGCGCGGCTACCGGTTCACCGACACCGCCGGACGCACCGTCACCGGCGCGCAGGTGGACTACAACGGCTCGTCGGCCGGCTACACCGCCGCGCCCGGGGAGGCCGTCACGTACGTCGACGCGCACGACAACGAGATCCTGTACGACGCGCTGGCGTACAAGCTGCCGCAGGACACCACCGCGGCGGACCGCTCCCGGATGCAGGTGCTGGCGCTGGGCACCGTGGTGCTGGGACAGGGCGCCGGGTTCGTCACCACGGGCACCGAGCGGTTGCGGTCGAAGTCGCTGGACCGCAACTCGTACAACTCCGGTGACTGGTTCAACCAGATCCGGTGGGGTTGCGAGCGGGGCAACGGGTTCGGGGCCGGTCTACCGCCGGCGGCCGACAACGAGGACAAGTGGTCGTACGCGAAGCCGCTGCTCGCGGACCCGGCGCTGGTGCCGGACTGCGCTGCCATCAACACCACCGACGCCCGGTACGCCGAGCTGCTGCGCATCAGGGCGTCGTCGCCGGTGTTCGGCCTACCGACGGCCGAGCAGGTGCAGCAGCGGGTGGCGTTCCCGCTGTCGGGCCCGCAGGAGACGCCCGGTGTGTTGACCATGACGCTGGACGCCCGTGGGCTGGGCGGGGCGTGGAAGTCGGTGACAGTGGTCTTCAACGGCACGCCGACGACGGCGACGCAGACCGTGAGCGGTCTGCGCGGTGCCGACGTGTCACTGCACCCGGTACTTGTGAACTCGGCCGACCCGGTGCTGCGTACGGCCTCGTTCGACCGGGCGGGCGGCACGTTCACCGTACCGGCGCGCAGCGTGGCGGTGTTCGTGCAGAAGTGACGCGGACCGGCCCCCTTCCGCGTGGTGCGGAAGGGGGCCGGCCCGTCGTGCTGGTTGTCACCCGAGGGTGATCAGGCGAAGCAGTTCTCGATGGTGCCGCCCGGGATGGCCAGGCAGTTCGTCGGACGGTTCGCGGTGATCGCCGACTTGTCGTCCACGTTCACCTCGCCGAAGAAGCTGAAGACACCGCCCGGGGCGAAGGTGGAGAAGTTGTGCGCGACCTTCGTCTTCGACAGGTTGACCTCGCCGAAGATGTTGAAGATGCCACCGCCGACCCCGATCGGGCCGATGGCCCGGTTGCCGACAACCTCGCTGTCGCGCAGCGTGGTGACGCTGAAGGCGTTGAAGACCCCGCCGCCGAAGAACCCGGCGGTGTTGTCCTTGATCTCGGTGCGCTCAGCGGTGACCGCGCTGTCGAAGGCGATGGCCAGGCCACCACCGACGCCGGCGGTGCTGTTCTTCTCCACTGTGACGCCGTGCAGGTTCAGCTGGCTGTCCGCAGCGGCCAGACCGCCACCGGCGACGACCGCGGTGTTCGAGACGAACTTCGTCTCGTACGCGGTGGTGTTGCCGCCGATGTCGAGGAGGCCACCGCCGAAGCCCAGCGTCTCGTTGTCGCTGATGTCGGCCTTCTTCAGCTCCACGGTGCCGCCGTCGACGTCGTCGGCGAAGATGCTCGCAGCGCCGTTGGAGATGCCGCCACCACCGATGATGGCGGTGTTGTCCTTGACCTTCGACTCCTCGACCTTGAGCAGGCCGGCGTTGAAGACACCGCCACCGAAGAAGAAGGCGGTGTTGCGGGCCACGGTGCTGTGCCAGATCTTCGTGGTGCCGAAGTTGGCCACACCGCCGCCGTTGCCGCCGGACTGGTTGAGGACGACCTCGGACTCGAGGATCTCGGCGGTGCCGCCCGGCTGGACGAGGATGCCGGCGCCGTCGGTGTCGCCCGGCTCCTCGACAAGCGGCGTGACCGCACCCGCCGGCGCCTTCGGCGCGGCCTTGGGAGCGGCCTTCGGGGCCGCCTTCAGGCCCGCCTTCGGGCTGGCCTGCCGCGCGGTGAGCGCCTTCTCCAGCGGTACGCCGGACTTCACCTCGGCGGCGATCGCCTCGGAGTCCGAGTAGGACGCCCAGACGGCGGCCGGCTCGACGGCCTCGAACAGTTCGAGGGTCTGGCCGCCCTTGATGGTCAGGCCCTTGATGGTGAGGTGCCCACCGGTGCCGACGTTGAGGATCCGGAAGTAGTCGGCCGTGGCATCCCGAACGATCGAGGTGTGCTCACCCTTCAACGTGATCCGCTCGGTGATGACCGGCAGGCCGTTGCCCTCGTAGTCGTTGCGGGTCAGGTTGTAGGTGCAGCCCTTGGCCAGGTCCAGCACACCGCCGTGGTTGCTGTTGGCGGAGACGATCGCCTGGATCAGCTTGTCGGTGTCGCAGGGCACCTCCTTCCCGCGCTCGTGGTCCTTGTCCCAGTCCTTGTCCTTGCCCTGGTCCTTGTCCCAGTCGCGCCCGTGGTCGCCGCCGTCCTTGCTGACCTGCGCGGTGTTCAGGCCGCTGACCGCACCGGCGGTGCCCGCGACGCCCACCGCCGCGAGACTGATCACGCCCGTCAAACCGGCCACGCCACCGGCGAGCCAGAGCTTGCGGCGGCGCTTGGCCGTCGCCTGCCCGGAGGCTTCGTTGTTCTTCAGGTAGTTGGACATCGGAGCTCTCTGCCCTCTCCTCGTACCAGACAGGGTCGCCGCCCTCAGACGGACTTCCCCTGCTACAAATCGGTTGTAGCTCCCAAAAACACCGTATGAGAATGTTCCTCGCCTCGGGGGCGTATCCGAAACAACCCCACATTAGGTTCATGTTCCGTCCGGACCGGCCGCGACGCCCCGGCCGGGCACACGGCTCCCAAGGCCGCCGTCCGGCCCGTGAGCAGCCCAAATGGGTACGCCCCTCCGCGCCGTCGCCGGCTCGGAGGGGCGCGCCCTCTATGTGGTTCAGCCCCACCCGTCAGGCGAAGCAGTCCGGAACGTTGAAGCAGTTGGTGGGGCGGTTGGCGGTCACCGCGGACTTGTCGTCAAGCGTCACGGTGCTGCCGAGCTGGTTGAAGACCCCACCGGCCGGGAGCGTGGCGAAGTTGTGCGCCACTGTCGTCCGGCTCAGGGAAACCTCGCCCCCGTCGGTGTTGTAGATGCCGCCGCCGCGAGCGAACGGACCGATGGCCCGGTTGCCCACCACCTTGCTGTCACGCAGCGTGGTGACGCTGTCCTCGTTGAAGAGGCCGGCGCCGAAGAACCCGGCGGTGTTGTCAGTGATCGCGCTGTTCTCCACTGTCGCGGTGCTGTCGAAGGCAACCGCCAACCCGCCACCCACACCAGCGGTGCTGTTGCTGGCCACAGTGGCGTTCTTGAGGGTGAGCTGGCTGTCGGCCACCGCGACGCCGCCTCCGGCGAGAACCGCGGTGTTGCTCCTGACCGTCGTGTCGTGCAGGGTCGTGGTGCCCTCGACGTCCAGGACGCCACCGCCGAAGCCGAGCGTCTCGTTGTCGGTGATCTCGCTCTTGTAGACCCAGACCGAACCGCCGTCGACCTCGTCGCCGAAGATCCCGGCCGCGCCGTTGGCGATGCCGCCACCGCCGATGATCGCGGTGTTGTCCTTGACCTTCGACTCGTCGACCTGGAGCACGCCGGCGTTGAAGATGCCGCCGCCGTGCAGGAACGCGGTGTTGTGGGCCACGGTGCTCTTGCTGAGCTTGGCGGCGCCGAAGTTGGCCAACCCGCCACCGTTGCCACCGGACTGGTTGTAGAGCAACTCGCTGTCCAGGATCTCGGCCCGGCCGCCCGGCTGCACCAGCACCCCGGCTCCGTCGTTGAACCCGGGCTCCTCCACCAGCGGCACCACGGCCCCCGCCGGCTTGGCGGCCACCGTGGCGGGCTCGGCCTTCGCGGTCGCTGCCGGCTTGGCCGCCGTCGTGGCTGCTGCCGTGGCCTTGGCCGCCGCTGCCGGCTTGGCTGCCGCCGTCGCCTTGGCTGCCGCCGCTGGCTTGGCGGCCGTCGCTGCCGCCGGCTTGGCCTTGGTGGTGGCCTCCGGCTTGGCTGCCGCACCCGGCGCGGCGGTGGTGGCCTCCGGCTTGGCGGCCGCCACGGTGCTGCGGACCGAGGCCGAGTACGGCGCCCAGACCGTCGCCGGGTCCAGGGTCATCGCCCGCTGGATGGTCTGCCCGCCCCGGATGCTCAGACCCTTGAGCGTGAGATGCCCACCCGGGCCGACGTTGAGGATGCGGAAGTAGTCGGCCGTGGCGTCGCGACCGATGGTCGTGTGGTCACCCTTGAGCGTCACCCGCTCGGTGATCACCGGCAGGCCGTTGCCCTCGTAGTCGTTGCGGGTCAGGTTGTAGGTGCAGCCCTTGGCCAGCTCCAGCGTGCCGCCGTCCTGGCTGTTGGCGAAGACGATCGCCTGGATCAGCTTGTCGGAGTCACACGGCACCTGGCTGGTGTGCTCCTTGCCGTCGCGCTTGGCGTACCGGTCGTCGCCACCGCTCCAGTCACCACCGCCCCACTCGTCCTGGCCGTCGTTCTCCTTGGTGCCGTCGGTCTTCTCGCCAGCGTCGCTGACGTTCTGCCGGTTGGTCGACGACTGCGCGTCGGACACGCGGCCGGAACTGGGCTTGTCGTCACGCGCGGCCACCCCGCCGAGGGCCGCCAGGCCCACGACGCCGGTCAGCCCGGCCACGCCGGCGACCCACAGCGCACGTCGCCGTCGTGTCGGCGATGCCGTCGGGGGCCCGCCCTCGGTACTCGTTAAGTCGTTGGACATCAGAGCCTTCCGCCCTTTCCTGCTATCAGACGGGGTCGCACCACCCGAGGCGTCGCGACCAGCTACAAATCGGTTGCAGCCTCTGATGCCCACCGTATGAGAACTATCTTCGCGAGGCGGACGTATCCGAGATAACCCCACATTCGGCCCAGGTTGGGCCATGTGCCGGTGAACGGAGCGCGACGGTAGGAAGGGATGCCGGTAGCCCAAACACCCGAACGAGGTCCTGTGGTCTTTTGCAGTAATGACGATTCCCGCGCGCGTGCCGATCGCGTACGAGCCTGAGCGGCCCGGTCTCGCCGACCGCCCGGCGCACCCTGGCCGCCCTCGGCTGATCGACTCGGCTTCCTGAAACCGGGGTATCCCGGACGGCGGACACCGCGTTTCACCGAACCCGAGGAGATCACCCGGGTACGGGAGCCGCCCATGCGAAAGCCGGGCCGGACGTCGATACGTCCGGCCCGGCGGTGTCAGTCGGTGGCGCTCCCCGGTCAGCCGGGCAGGCGGGGACCCGCCTCCCGCTGCTCGGCCAGCCAGGTCTCCACCTCGTCGGCGGTGCGCGGCAGACCGGCCGACAGGTTCACCGCACCGGTCGCCGTGACCAGTACGTCGTCCTCGATGCGGATGCCCACGCCGCGCAGCTCGGCGGGGACCAGCTCGTCCTCCGGCTGGAAGTACAGCCCCGGCTCGACGGTGAGCACGTAGCCCTCGCCCAGGGCGCCGTCGCGGTAGGTCTCCTTGCGGGCGTTCGAGCAGTCGTGCACGTCGATGCCGAGCATGTGGCCGAAGCCGTGCAGCGTCCACCGCCGGTAGACCGAGGACTTCTCGTCCATCGCCTCGTCCACGCTCACCGGCAGGAGGCCCAGCTCGGACAGGCCCTCGGCGAGCACCCGCATGCAGGTCAGGTGGACGTCCTTGAACTTCACCCCGGGGCGGATCGCGTCGATGCCGGCCTGCTGCGAGGCGTACACGATGTCGTAGACCTGGCGTTGCAGGGCGGTGAACCGGCCGCTGACCGGCAGCACCCGCGTCACGTCGGCGGTGTAGAGGTTGCGCCCCTCGACGCCCATGTCCATGAGCAGCAGGTCACCCGGACGGGTGGCGCCGTGGTTGTGCACCCAGTGCAGGATCGTGGCGTGCTCACCGGCGCCGACGATCGAGCCGTACCCGACGTCGTTGCCGTCGTGCCGGGCGCGCAGCGCGAAGATGCCCTCCAACAGCCGCTCGGAGACGGCGCGGTCGGCTGGCAGGGCGCGGGCCACGTCCTCGAAGCCGCGTACGGTGGCGTCGATCGCGTCCTGGAGCTGGGCGATCTCCCACTCGTCCTTGACGAGCTTCTGCTCCGAGATGGCGATGGCCAGCTCCCGGTCACGGGGCGGCTGCCCCTCGACGCGGACCCCGTCGTACGGGCGTACGGTGGCGTCGACCTGGGCGTCGAACCCGCGCAGCACCCGGGTGCGGCCGGGCGCCAGGTCGGCGAGCGCCGCCTCCAGGCCGGTCAGGTCGGCGGTGGGCAGGCCCAGCTCGGTGGACTTCTCGCCGAGCGTGTGCCGCCGGCCCACCCACAGCTCGCCGTGGCGGCTGCGGAAGAACTCGTCGGTCTCCCGCGAGGAGCGCGGGCGCATGTACAGCGTGGCGTCGTGCCCGGACCCGTTCGGGCGCAGCACCAGCACGCTGTCCGGGTCATGGTCACCGGTCAGGTAGGCGAAGTCGCTGCCCGGCCGGAACGGGTAGGCGGTGTCGTTGGCGCGTACCTTCTCGGGGCCCGTCGGGATCACCAGGGTCTCGCCGGGGAAGGCGGCGGACAGCGCGGCACGCCGCTTGGCGTAGTTGGGCGCCTCCGGTCGAGGTGTCACAGGCAGTTCGATGTCCTGCCAGCCCGTCCGCATGAAGGACAGGAACGCCTCCGGGAAATCCGGATCGTGCGATTCCGTACCGTCCGTCGGCGTACCGTCGGTGCGTCCCTCGGTCATTGCGCCGCTCCCTCCGCTTCGTTGCTGGTCCCGACGGTACCGCGCGCCCGGCTCGCGTTGGTGCCGCCCGGGAGGCGCTCCGGATCGACGGACGGCTGCTACGGGCCGGCAGAGCGCGTGGGAAGATGACCACCATGTGCGGACTTCTGGCCTTCTTCAGCGCGAACGGCAACGCCGCCGCGCACCGCGACCACATCGCCGGAGCCTTGGAATGCCTGCACCACCGCGGCCCTGACGAGACAGGGGTCGAGGTGGTCGGCGATGCATCCGGCCGGTACGCGGACGGAGTGTTCGCCCACAAGCGGCTCGCCATCATCGACGTCGCGTCGAGTCACGAGCCGCTGCCGTATGCGAACGGTCGTTACCTGCTCACCTTCAACGGTGAGATCTACAACTACATCGAGCTGCGCGAGGAGCTGATCCGGAACTTCGGCGCCCAGTTCGCCACGGCCGGTGACGGCGAGGTGATCGTCGCCGGCTACCACTTCTGGGGCGAGCAGGTGCTCACCCGGCTGCGCGGCATGTTCGCCTTCGTCATCTGGGACCGGCAGGAGCGGCGCGCGTTCGGCGCCCGTGACTACTTCGGCATCAAGCCCCTGCACTACCTGGAGACCTCCGACGGGCTCTACCTGGCGTCGGAGAAGAAGGCGCTACTGCCGTTCGCGCACAGCGCCTACCAGGGCGACGCGGGCGTCGACACGGCAAACCTCAGCCACTACCTGACCCTGCAGTACGTCCCCGAGCCCGGCACCCTGCACAAGGGCATCAGCCGGATCGGCTCGGGGGAGTACCTGACCTGGTCGCCGGGCGCGCGGATCGACGTACGCCGGTGGTACCGGCCGGTGTTCCGGCCCGCGCCCGTCGACGACGAGCAGAAGCTCTACCACGAGATCCGGGAGACGCTGCGCGAGAGCGTCCGCATGCACATGCGCTCCGATGTGCCTGTCGGCTCGTTCCTGTCCAGCGGCATCGACTCCACAGCCGTGGTGGCGCTGGCGCGGGAGTTCAACCCGAACATCCTCACCTTCACCGTCGGTTACGACGTACCGGGATATTCGGAGATCGACGTCGCGCAGGAGTCGGCCCGGCACCTGGACGTCACCACCATCCCCACCAAGATCGGTCCGCAGGACATGATCGACGCGCTGCCGAAGATCGTCTGGCACCTTGACGACCCAGTGGCGGACCCGGCGCTGGTGCCGCTGTACTTCGTGGCGAAGAAGGCCGCCGAGCACGTCACAGTGGTGCTCTCCGGTGAGGGCGCCGACGAGTTCTTCGGCGGTTACACGATCTACCGGGAGCCGCTGTCGCTCGGCACCGTCAACGGCCTGCCCGGCGGTGTGCAGAAGGGGCTGCGCGCGGTCTCCAAGGCGATCCCGCAGGGGGTCAAGGGCAAGAGCTTCCTGGAGCGCGGCACCACGCCGATCGAGGAGCGCTACTACGGCAACGCGCGGATGTTCACCGAGGAGGAGAAGCAGCACCTGCTGCGTCGCTACGACCCCTCGGTGCGCTACACGGACGTGACCGCCCCGATCTACGCCGAGTGCACCGAGCTGGACGACGTCACCAAGATGCAGTACGTCGACCTGTACACCTGGCTGCGCGGCGACATCCTTGTCAAGGCCGACCGGATCTCGATGTCGCACTCGCTGGAGGTGCGGGTGCCGTTCCTCGACCGTGAGGTCTTCGACGTCGCGGCGAAGATCCCGGTGGACCTCAAGCTGCCGCCGCGTTCGGACGCCACCAAGTACGCGATGCGTCAGGCGTTGCAGGGTGTCGTGCCGCCGGCCATCGTCAACCGCAAGAAGTTGGGCTTCCCGACCCCGACCCGGGTGTGGCTGCGTGGCGAGATGTACGAGTGGGCGCGGCACGTGCTGAGCACCTCGGGCGCGGGTGACCTGCTGGACCTGTCGTACGCGCTGCGGCTGCTCGACGAGCACAAGCGGGAGGAGGCCGACCACTCCCGCAAGGTGTGGACGGTGTTGATCTTCTGCATCTGGCACGCGATCTTCGTGGCCAAGACCCTCGACCCGGGCATCCAGCGCAACCAGTCCGCCCTGCTCACCAAGCCCGTCGTCGGGTCCATGGTGCGCTGACCCGACCCCTGTCGACCAAGAGGTTTGCGCCAGCCGGAGGAGTTCCGGTGACGCAAACCTCTTGGCCGTTTCAGGAGGTCAGCGGCCTGTGCAGCTGACCGTCGGTAGGCCGTTGGTGCCGTTGGTGCTGGCCAGGAAGCCGAAGGTCGTGGTGCCCTCCGGCGCGACGGTGGCGTTGTAGTCGACGTTCCGCGCTGTCACCGACGAGCCGGACGAGGTCTGTGTGGCACCCCAGATCTGGCTGATGGACTGCCCGTTGGGCCAGGTCCAACTCGCGGTCCAGCCGTTGTACGGCGCACTGCTGTGGTTCATGATCATGACTTCGCCCTGGAAGCCGCCCTGCCAGGCGCTGACGACCTTGTAGACCGCCATGCAGTCACCGCCGGCCGGCGGCGGCGTGGTCGGCGGCGGCGTGGTCGGCGGCGGGGTGGTCGGCGGCGGCGTGGTCGGCGGCGGGGTGGTCGGCGGCGGCGTGGTCGGCGGGGGAGTGGTGGGCGGCGGCGTGCCGCCCGGACCGACACCCGTCACCTGGCCGTTGCCGCCGTCGAAGACGACGTCGGAGCAGCCGAAGAAGTTCTCCTGCGAGTCCGAACGCACCCAGCGGGAGTAGATGATGTGCTGGCCGCTCTTGCCCGACGGCAGGTTGCCGCTGAAGTAGTAGTGCCCCTCGTTGGTGCCGACACCGCCACGCTGCGGCGGGTTGGTCACCGTGAGGAACGGCTGCTCCTCCAGGTCACTCCAGGCCAGCGCCCGGGTCGGGCTCCAGCTGTTCTTCGTCACGTAGAAGTAGAAGGTGCCCGGGTGGTGCGCCCAGTTGCTGTACCGGAAGTCCAGCCGCGCACCGGCCGTCAGGTGGGTCAACGGCCAGTCGGTGCGGGGCAGGTCGAAGCCCCGGAAACCGGTGTTGCCGCCACTGCACAGCTGCCCGTCCGGAATGAACCCGGTGGTCCGACCACCGGCGTCCGAGCGCAGCACGCTGAACCAGTTGTAGAGCGAGTTCGCGCCGCTCTGCGCCACGGCGGCGGAGCACGCGGGGTTGTTCGGCCTGATCTCACCGGTCTGGCTGAGGCCGTCCTGCCAGCACAGGTAGGTGCGGCTGCCCGGGGTCATGGCCGCGCCGTGCGCGGCGGCAGGCTCCGGAGTGGTCGCCAGGGCGACGGCGCCCAGCGCGAGGGTCACGGCCGCGGTGAGCAACGCGGCCGTACGGGAACGATTCACGGGTTCTCCTGACTCGCGAGGCGTGCTGCCCTAGCCGCCCCGCCTGGGATGTGGCCTTGTCGCATCGCTGCACTGAGCCGATGCGACGATCACGGTGATGGCGATGCGCCCGGCGGAGGGGATCGGCCGGCGGGCACGCGCCATCAACGGTCCTGTCCTGGGACCGGCGCCCTCGCGTCACACAACCCGGCAACCGGCGGCGCGACAGCCCCTCGCACCGCCTGGTACGCGTCATCCCATCACGCCGTCGGCCGCCACGCAATAGTCGGCCCTCGATGCGCCAAACGGGACGCGCGCCTTCGCGACGACCCCGCCGGCTTGAGTACCGCGTCTTCGCCGCCCGCCGGCCCGCGCGCTGTGCCAGCCTGATCACAGCCGGCCGGTTTCGGCGGGCGTCGGCCGCTGGGGCAGGAAGGGACCAGGATGGGGTACGCGGTGGTGCTCGGCGACGCACCCGTCGGCCTGCTCGACACCGAGCGTGACGCGGAGCGGGCTTACCGGCAGGCGGCCGGCGCGGGGCCACTCGACGTCGTCGTCGGGGTGGCCCGGCTCGGCGGCAGGGCACAGTTCGTCGGCTCACCAGGCGTCGACGATCTGGACGTCGCAGTGGTGGAAGGTGCCGACGTGCTCTGCTGCGGCTCGGTCGTGCTGCGGCAACCAGGCACCCTCGCCGCCGCCCGGCGGGCCTGGTCGCTCGCCACCGGGCTGCGGGTCCTCGACGCAGACGTCAGCCCTCGCCCGCCGGACGGGCTGCGCGAGGTGGTGGCCGAGTTCGCCGCCGGCGCGCACCTGGTCACGATGAGCACCGCCGACGCCCGCCTGCTCTACCCGGGCGAGCCGGTCGAGGGCGTCGCCGCGTACCTGCGGGAACTCGGGGCCGCGACCGTCGTCGTGACGCTCGGCGCGGCCGGCGCGGTGCTGGCCGCCGCAGGCGCCGACCCGGTGCGGGTCCCGACGCCACGTGTCGACGCCGTCGACACCACGGGCGCCGGAGACGCGATGCTTGCCGCGCTGATCGCCGATCTGCTCGCCTCCGGCGAACCGGACCGCCCCGACGGTTGGGTGGAGCGGGTGGCGTTCGCACTGCGGGTGGCGGGCCTGGTCTGCGAGTCACCCGCCGGCGCCACAGCGAAACCCACCCGCGCCGACGTGGGGCGCCGCTTCGGCGGTCAGGCCGCGCCGTCGAGCTCGCGGTAGCCGCGCCGGGCCGCGACGAGCGCCGCGCGCGCCCCGAAGGGCGCCTCGGCGGCCACCCGCTCCGGCGGCGCGCCGCCGGTGTGCGCGGCCCGGATCAGCCACGCCAACCGCACCAGCTCGGCGTGCTGGGCGCGGACGAAAGCGGGATCCACCGGGTCACCGTGACCCGGCACCACCACAGTGGTCGGGGTCGTGAGCCGCAGGAGGTCCGCCACGGCGTCCGGCCACTGCAAGGGGTACGCGTCCTCGAAGGCGGGCGGACCACTCTGCTCCACCAGATCACCGGCCACCAGTACGTCCGCGTCGGGCACGTGCACCACGAGATCCGCGTCGGTGTGCCCCCGCCCCGGATGCCGCAGCAGCACCCGCCGGCCACCCAGGTCGAGCGTCGTCTCGGTGTGCACAGTGTGCGTCGGGGCGAGCAGCGCGGTGTCGGCCAGTTCGGCGGCGAGCGCCGGATGCTCCGCGCGCACCTCCTCGTACGCCTCCCGGCGCAGCCGCTCCGGCTCGTCGCGCAGAGCCTCGGCGGCGCGCTCGTGCGCGTACACCGGGCGCTGTGGGTCCCCGGCGAGCACGGCGTTGCCGAAGCAGTGGTCGTAGTGGTGATGGGTGTTGACAAGGATCAGCGGACGGGCGGTGACCGCCCGGACGGCTGCGGCCAGCTCGGTGGCCTGCGCCGCCGAGGAGAGAGTGTCCACCAGCAGCGCCTCGTCGTCGCCGACGACGAGCGTGACGTTGATCCGCAGCAGCGGCTCACGCAACACGTGAACCCGGTCGGCGACCTCGACGAAACCGCCGCTCACGACGTCCGCCCGGCGCGGTCGACGAAACGCTGCCGATCCACCATGATCCGGTCGACCCGGCCCCGCGCCACGGTCTGCGTGTCGTCGCTGACGGTGACCTCGAACGACAGCCGGCGACCGTCGACGGCAGTCAGGACCGCCTGCGCCCGTACCGTCCGGCCCACCACCGTCGGCGCCAGGTGCTCCAACTCGACCCGGGTGCCCACCGTCGTCGACCCGGACGGCATCCCGGTCGCCGTGGCCGCGACGGTCGCCGCCTCGGCGAGCGCGAGCACCCGCGGTGTGCCCAGTACCGGTACGTCCCCGGAACCCACCGCCTGGGCGGTGTCCGCGTCGGTGACGGTCAACTCGACCTGGGCGGTCAGACCCGGCGCGAAGGCCGGCTCGGGCTGCTCCTGCATGGTCGCAAGCCTAGGTGCTCGCCGTGTCTGCCGAGCACGCGCCCGAGGAACCCGGCAATGACCGCCTTCCACCTGTGCACGGCTTCGCCGGGTGGTCGCCGTCGGTCGATGCCATCACCGTCGTTAACCTTGACCGCGATGGCCGTCGTGACTGACCCCCAACCCCCCGCCCGGACCGACCCGCCCGCGTCCCCGGACGGGGGCCGTCGGCGCGTCGTCGCCATGACGATCTGGGCTGTCGCATTCGTCGCCGCCTGGCTCGGAATCGGGCTGCCCACCGACCCGGCGTACGCCTTCGTGTGGATCTGGGCCGGAACCATCGCCTGGAACAGCGACCGGCCGTGGCGCAGCCACCTGCGCTTCGCCCGGGACTGGGTGCCCGTGGTGCTGCTACTGGCCGCGTACAACCTGTCGCGTGGGTTCGCCGACAACGGGGCCACCCCGCACGCCATGGAACTGATCGTCGCCGACCGGTTCATGTTCGGCTGGGCCACCGGCGGTGAGGTGCCCACCATCTGGTTGCAGGAGCACCTCTACCGCCCGCAGGTGCAGTGGTGGGACATCGCGGCGAGCTGGGTGTACTTCTCGCACTTCGTGGTGGCCCTGGCCGCGGCCGCGGTGCTCTGGCTGCGTGATCGGCACCGGTGGGCCGCGTACATGCGCCGCTGGGGTTTCCTCTGCGCCGCAGGCCTGGCGACCTACTTCATCTACCCTGCCGCCCCACCGTGGTGGGCCGCGCAGAACGGCCTGCTCACCGAGGTGCTCCGGATCTCCACGAGGGGCTGGAAGGCGTTCGGCATGCACGGCGCCGGCAACCTGCTCAACGCCGGCCAGATCGCCTCGAACCCGGTGGCCGCGATGCCGTCGCTGCACACCGCGTGGGCGCTGTTCGTTGTGGTGTTCTTCCTGCGTACGACCCGCCGCCGCTGGTGGCCGCTGCTGTTCGCGTACCCGCTGGCGATGACCTTCACCCTGGTCTACTCGGGTGAGCACTACGTGATCGACGTGCTGGTGGGCTGGGCGTACGTCGGCCTGACCTTCCTCGTGCTCGGCCTGGCCGAGCGCGCGTGGGTGGCGTGGCGGGCCAAGCACCCGAAGGCCCGGGCGGAACCCGCAGACACGGAACCTCCGGGCGCGGAACCACCGGGGCCGACGACCGACCCCGACAGCGTCGCCGGACCGCCGGCCACGGCACCAGCGGTACCCGCCGACCGCTGACCACCACCCCTGGGGTGATCAGGGGCGTCGTCGTTCGGTGGTGGATCAGGCGACGCGGCGGGCGGACTGTGCTCGGGTGGTCAGTTCGGCTGCCAGGATCCACGCCTCGGCCAGGTCCCGGTCCTCGGCTGCCGCTCCCGATCCGCCCGCCGTGTCCGCGTGTACGGTCGCCAACCGCAGCAGGCGCTGCACCGGCCCCTGCACGACCCGGACGCTCTGGATCCGGGCATACGGCACGATCGCCAACTGCCTGGTGAGCAGCCCGGACCGGGTGGCGAAGACCTTGTCGAACAGAGCCGTGCCGAGGGCGCCCCGGCCCAGCGGGTGCAGCCAGCGCGCCCGGGACGGTGGGCGGTGCAGCGTCAGCGCGTCGAGGCGTACACCCGGTAGGACCTCGGCGACGATCATCGTCGCTGTCGGCAGGTCACCGACCGGCAGCAGCCGGTCGGGACGGTTGCGGTCGTCGGCCTCGCCGACGGAGTAGCCGGCCACCTCAAGGCGCAGCCGCAGCCAACCCTTGACCCGCCAGAGCAGCGGCCAGGTGGCCCGCACGGTCTGCACCCGGTGCAGCGGTACGGTCTGCGCCCGCGTCTCCAGCAGCCCGTTGTGCACCCGCAGTGTGCCGTCGTCGCGGGCCAGCCGGAAGTTCCAGTCGTCGAGGACCCGGCGGATCGGTTGCAGCAGCACACCTGCCATCGCGGTGAGCGTGCTCGCCACCGCGATGAACGACCACGATTCGGCGGTGACGAACTGCACCACGACGAACGCCAGGCCGAACGGAAGCAGGAACGCCTGCGGGGTGAGCAGCTGGCTGATCAGCAGGTTGCTGTTGCGTACCGCGTGCAGTGGCCGGCCCGGCGCGGGCGCCTGCGGTGGCGCACCACCGACGGCCGTCGGCACCGTGACGCCCGGCGCGGCCGGCGCCGTCCGTCCGGCCAGCGCCAACAGCCGCTCGCGCAGCCGGGCCGCGTCGGCCACCCCGAGGTACGCCAGCGGGGCCTCGGTCTTGCCCCCGCCGACCACCTCCAGACGCAGTTCGGCCAGGCCGGTGAGCTGGGCGAGCAGCGGCCGGACCACCTCCACTGCCTGCAACCGTTCCAGCGGGATGGCCCGGGTACGCCGCCAGAGCAGCCCCTCGTACACGCGCAGCTCGCGGCCCACCACGTGGTAGCCGGTGTTGTACCAACTGACCACCGACAGCACTGTCGCGCCGAGCGCCAGCACCACCACCATCGCGGCGAACCAGCCGAAGCCGACCCGGGACAGCGTCGACCAGGACAGCCCGGCGATCACCACGACCAACGACTTGGCGCCGTGCAGCACCGGACTGAGCGGGTGCAGCCGCTGGCGCGGTTCGCCGTCTCCCGGCGGCCCCGGCCACGGCTGAACAGCGCCCGGCGGGATCGCCCCGTATGGTCCCGGCGGCGGGCCGTAGGGTCCTGCGCCCGGCGGCACCGGGCCGTAGGGTCCTGCGCCCGGCGGCACCGGGCCGTAGGGCCCTGCGCCCGGCGGCGGAGCGCCGTAAGGGCCTGCGGCGGGGTACTGGGGCGGTGGACCGGCGGGAGGCGCGTCGCCGGACGGCATGGACGGGCGGGTGCCCGGCTCGGTGGGACTCTCGCTCATCGGGCCGACCCTCGGCGGCGCCGACGGGTGCCCGGCCGGGCGGTCACAGCCCCTCCGCCCGGTCCTCGCCGAGCGCGGTGAGCCGGTCACGCAGGCGGGACGCCTCCGCCGGGCGTAGCCCCGGCACCCGGGCGTCGCTCGCGGCGGCGGCCGTGTGCAACTGCACGGTGGCCAGGTTGAAGGCGCGCTCCAGAGGGCCGGCGCTCACGTCGACGAACTGCATCCGGGAGTACGGCACGATGGACAGCCGTCGGACCAGCAGGCCGTGCCGCACGAGCAGGTCGTCGTCGCGTTCCGCGTACCCCCAGGCCCGGACCGCGCGGACGATGGCCGTGGCCCGCCACGCGCCGAACACGAGTACGGCGGCGAAGGCGACCCCGAACAGCCCATGGCCGCTCAGCGCCCAGCCGAACGCTGTCACCGCCAGCCCGACGGCCACCACGATCGCCAGTCGGATCAGCTCCACCCAGATCAGGTCGGTGGAGATCGGCTGCCACTGGACGGAGTCCGGCCACGGGTCCAACGGGCCTCGTCCGCCGGGCGCGCCGGAGGCGGACAGCGGGTCGGCGCCCGGTGGCGGCAGGAGGCCGGGAGGCGGCAGGTCGGGTGGGCGCGAGCTGGCGTCGTACCCCCCGGAGGGAGGCAGCGCTTGCGGCGGTAGCGGCGCCGGCGACGATGCGTCGGGCGGGGTGGGCTCCGGGCCGAGCGTGCCCGGCGCCGGGAACGTGCCGGACGGCGGTGGGACACCGGGCGGCGCGGCGGCCGGCGTGGGCGGCCAGGACGGGGAGGTGGGGTTCGGCGGTCCGGCGCGGTCCTCCGCGCTCACCGACGGGACCCGTTCCGCGCGTACGGCGCTGCCGTTCCACGCCGTGCGTGGACGGCGCGCGACGTCACGCTGCTGTGCCTCATCGTTTCCTCGCTGCGCTGATCACATGTCGAGGGTAGGTGATGCGGGCACCGGAGTGACGGTACGCAGGAAGCCGCGAGCGTCCAGGAAGTCGCCCAGACTGCCCCGGTGGTCGGCGCACGCGAGCCAGGTCTTGCGTCGCTCGGCGTCGTGCAGGCGCGGATTGTTCCACTCCAGGGCCCAGACGGCTGTGGCACGGCAGCCGCGGGCCGAGCAGACCAGGGCCTCGTCGGCAGGGGAGGGGATGCTCATCACGGCCAGTCTAGGGCGGCCGGAGAGGAAGTTTGAGCGCCGGGCGGCCACGGGGGGAGCCGCCCGGCGACGGGATGAATGGTACACACCACGGGCGGGTCGGTGTCCACCCGTGACGGGCGATTCGGTTGGCGGGGACGACGTGGCGAAAATCGGCTTCTCCCCACCACCACACTCAGCCGGGCGTGCGAGTCTTGATACCGCACCAGCCGCGACGACCGACAAACGCTGTGGAGGACCGGTGGCCCAGCCGACCACGCCCGATGCCCCGACGCCGAACGGGGCGGCACCGGAGACGCCCGCGCCGGTGACGACGCCCGCGCAGGATGCCACCCTGTTGGAGAAGGCGCTGTTCGAGATCAAACGGGTGATCGTCGGGCAGGACCGGATGGTGGAGCGGATGTTCGTGGCGCTGCTCGCCCGGGGTCACTGCCTGCTCGAAGGGGTGCCCGGGGTGGCAAAGACCCTGGCCGTGGAGACCCTCGCCAAGGTTGTCGGCGGCTCGTTCGCCCGGGTGCAGTTCACACCGGACCTGGTGCCGGCCGACATCATGGGCACCCGGATCTACCGGCAGTCGAGTGAGAAGTTCGATGTCGAGTTGGGCCCGGTCTTCGTCAACTTCCTGCTCGCCGACGAGATCAACAGGGCGCCGGCCAAGGTGCAGTCGGCGCTGCTGGAGGTGATGAGCGAGCGGCAGGTGTCCATCGGCGGGGAGAGCCACCGGGTGCCCGAGCCGTTCCTGGTGATGGCCACCCAGAACCCGATCGAGCAGGAGGGCGTCTACCCGCTGCCGGAGGCGCAGCGGGACCGGTTCCTCATGAAGATCGTGGTCGGCTACCCGACCGACGCCGAGGAACGCGAGATCGTCTACCGGATGGGCGTGGCCGCTCCGGAGCCGGCGGCGGTCTTCGACACACCCGACCTGATCGCCCTGCAACGCAAGGCGGACCAGGTGTTCGTGCACAACGCGCTCGTCGACTACGCGGTCCGGCTGGTGCTGGCCACCCGTACCCCGGCAGAGCACGGCATGCCGGACGTCGCCCAGCTCATCCAGTACGGGGCCAGCCCGCGCGCCTCGCTCGGCCTGGTGCGGGCCACCCGCGCGCTGGCGCTACTGCGCGGCCGGGACTACGCGCTCCCGCAGGACGTGCAGGACATCGCCCCGGACATCCTGCGGCACCGGCTGGTGCTCAGCTACGACGCGCTCGCCGACGACGTACCGGCCGACCACATCGTGCACCGGGTCATGTCGACGATCCCGCTCCCGGCGGTCGCACCCCGGCAGCAGGCCACCCCGTCGCCCACCGTCGCGCCGCCGGGTGCAGGCTGGCCCGGGCAGCGGCCGTGACCTCACCCACCCCTCGTCCCGCCCTCCTCGGCGACCGCAGCGAAGCGGTGCTGTCCCGCCTCCAACTGCTCGTCACCCGCAAGCTCGACGGCCTGCTCCAGGGCGACTACGCCGGCCTGCTGCCGGGGCCGGGCAGCGAGGCGGGGGAGTCGCGGGAGTACCGCCCCGGCGACGACGTACGCCGGATGGACTGGCCGGTCACGGCCCGGACCACGACGGCGCACGTGCGGCGTACGGTCGCCGACCGGGAGTTGGAGACCTGGCTGGCGTTGGACCTGTCGGCAAGCCTGGACTTCGGCACCGGGCAGTGGCTCAAGCGGGAGGTCGTGGTCGCCGCCGCGGCGGCCATCGCCCACCTGACAGTGCGCGGCGGTAACCGGATCGGCGCGGTGATCGGCACCGGCGGTGGCGCGCTCACACCGACCCGCCGGTGGCGCGGCGGCCCACCGCCGCCCGGGCCGGGGGTGCTCACCCGGCTGCCGGCCCGCTCGGGCCGCAAGGAGGCGCAGGGCCTGCTGCGTACGGTGGCCGGCACCGCGATCCAGCCCGGCCGGGGCGATCTGGGCGCCCTCATCGAGATGCTCAACCGGCCACCCCGACGACGTGGGGTGGCCGTGGTGGTCTCGGACTTCCTCGCGCCGGCCGAGCAGTGGGCCCGGCCGATGCGCAAGCTGCGGGTGCGGCACGATGTGCTGGCGATCGAGGTGGTGGACCCGCGCGAGCTGGAGTTGCCCGACGTGGGGGTGTTGCCGGTGGTCGATCCGGAAAGCGGTGAGCTGCACGAGGTGCAGACCGCCGACCCGCGCCTGCGGCAGCGGTACGCCGAGGCTGCCGCCGCCCAGCGCGCCACGATCGCCGCCGCGCTGCGCGGCGCCGGCGCGGCCCACCTGCGTCTGCGTACCGACCGAGACTGGCTGCTGGACATGGTGCGTTTCGTTGCCGCGCAGCGGCACGCCCGCACCCGGGGGACGACACGATGATCCGTTTTCTGCAACCGTGGTGGCTGCTGGCCGTGCTGCCGGTGCTCACCCTCGCCGCGTTCTACGTCTGGCGGCAGTTGCACCGCCGGGATTACGCGATGCGGTTCACGAACGTGGACCTGCTGCGGACCGTGGCGCCGAAAGGCCTGGGCTGGCGGCGGCACGTCCCGGCGACGGCGTTCCTGCTCTGCCTGTTGGTGCTCGCCACCGCGCTGGCCCGCCCGGCGATGGACCGGAAGGAGCCACTGGAGCGGGCGACAGTGATGCTGGCCATCGACGTGTCGCTGTCGATGCAGGCCGACGACGTGAGGCCGAACCGGCTGGAGGCCGCGCAGGAGGCGGCCAAGCAGTTCGTCGGCGAGCTGCCGGAGAGCTACAACCTGGGCCTCGTGTCATTCGCGAAGGCGGCGAACGTGCTGGTGCCGCCGGGCAAGGACCGGGACGCGGTGACCGCCGCGATCGACGGGCTGGTGCTGGCCGAGGCGACAGCCACCGGTGAGGCGGTGTTCACGTGCCTGGAGGCGATCAGGTCGGTGCCGGCCGACGGTGCGGCGGGCATCCCACCGGCACGGATCGTGCTGCTCTCCGACGGGTTCCGCACCTCGGGTCGATCGGTGGAGGAGGCGGCGGCCGCCGCGCAGGCGGCCAACGTGCCGGTGTCCACCATCGCCTTCGGCACCGACACGGGCCAGGTCGACATCGGCGGGCAACTCCAGCGGGTGCCAGTGGACCGGCTCGCGCTGGCGGAGCTTGCCGAGACCACCGAGGGCTACTTCTACGAGGCGGCGTCGGTGAGCGAGCTGAAGCAGGTCTACCAGGACATGGGCAGTTCGATCGGCTTCCGCACCGAGCCACGCGAGGTGACCCAGTGGTACGCCGGACTGGCGCTGCTCCTGGCGCTCTGCGCCGGCTCGCTCAGCCTGCTCTGGTCGTCCCGGATGCTCTGAGCGAAGGGCCGGCGGTGGTCAGTGGCCGCCGCCGGGCAGGGCTCGGTGGCTGGCCGGCCGGGTCAGTGGCCGCCGCCGCCGGCCAGGACGAAGATGACGGCCACCCAGACGGCGGCGAGGGTGAAGCCCAGGGGGGCGACGTAGCGGCTCATTGATGACTCCGGGTGGCGGCTGGACGGTCCGCGGGGCAGGGCGGACCGCAGTGGGGTGGGGACGCGCACGCGAAGTCGTGACCGGGCGGCTCCCGGCAACCGTCCGGTCATCGGACGGCGCGCGGCCAACCCCGGCGTCAACCGGGGTGGCGAGGGAGCGGAGCTGGGTCAGCTCACCAGACTGAGTCGTGGCTCAGCGGGACTGACCATCGGCCCGGCCACGACTGGGAGGATCGCTATCTCGCACAGCGATCACCTCCTGCAAGTCGGGCGGGCCGGAACGTCGATGATCGTACACCCGAGGTGTCGACAGGACGCACTCGGCCGACCGGTCCGGGACCTCTCCACCACCCGGTGCGGGTCACCCGCCGCGCAGGGCTGGGTGTGACGTGTCCCCGTTAGCGCTTACCTGTCGGTAGCGCCTAGGCTCCGACGCGTCTGTGCTGACCATTTGCAAGGAGGAACAGTGGCCCGAACCGTGCTGGTGACCGGGGGTAACCGGGGGATCGGCCTGGCCATCGCGCAGGCCTTCGCCAAGCAAGGTGACCGGGTTGCGGTTACCCATCGCAGCGGCGAGGCACCGGACGGGCTGTTCGGCGTACGCGCCGACGTCACCGACGCGGCCTCCGTCGACGCCGCGTTCACCGCCGTCGAGGCCGAGCTGGGGCCGGTCGAGGTGCTCGTCGCCAACGCCGGCATCACCGACGACACGCTGCTGCTGCGGATGACCGAGGAGCAGTTCACCGGCGTGGTGGACACCAACCTCACCGGCTCGTACCGGGTCGCCAAGCGGGCCTCCAGCAAGATGCTCCGGGCCAAGTGGGGCCGCATGATCTTCATCTCCTCGGTGGTCGGCCTCTCCGGTGGCGCCGGGCAGGTCAACTACGCCGCGAGCAAGGCCGGCCTGGTCGGCGTGGCCCGGTCGATCACCCGTGAGCTGGGCAGCCGCAACATCACCGCGAACGTGGTGGCACCCGGCTTCATCGACACGGACATGACCGCCGGCCTGTCCGAGGACCGCAAGGCGGAGATCCGCAAGTCCATCCCGGCCGGCCGGATGGCCACCCCGGACGAGGTGGCCGCCGTGGTGACCTGGCTGGCCTCCGACAGCGCCGGGTACGTCTCCGGCGCCGTGATCCCTGTCGACGGCGGCCTCGGTATGGGCCACTGACCCCCTTTGATTACGGAGGAAACCTGCATGTCCGGACTGCTCGCCGGTAAGCGGCTGCTCGTCAGCGGTGTCATCACCGACGCTTCGATCGCCTTCTCGGTGGCGAAGCTCGCCCAGGAGAACGGCGCGCAGGTCGTGCTGACCGGCTTCGGACGGCTATCCCTGGTCGAGCGGATCGCCAAGCGGCTGCCCGAGCCGGCGCCGGTCATCGAGGTGGACGTGACAAACGCCGAGCACCTGGCCAGCCTCGCCGACCGGGTCCGTGAGCACGTCGACGGGCTCGACGGCGTGGTGCACTCGATCGGCTTCGCCCCGCAGAGCTGCCTCGGCGGCGGTTTTCTCGACGCGCCCTGGGAGGACGTGGCGACCGCCCTGCACGTCTCCACCTTCTCGTACAAGTCGCTGGCCATGGCGGCGCTGCCGCTGATGTCGCCCGGCGGCGCGGTGGTCGGCCTGACCTTCGACGCCACGAAGGCGTGGCCGGTCTACGACTGGATGGGCGTGGCCAAGGCCGGCCTGGAGTCCGCGTCCCGCTACCTGGCGCTGCACCTGGGCAAGCAGGGCATCCGCAGCAACCTGGTCGCCGCCGGGCCGCTGCGCACCATCGCCGCGAAGTCGATCCCGGGCTTCGACCAGTTCGAGGACGCCTGGACCGAGCGGGCGCCGCTGGGCTGGAGCCTCACCGACCAGGAGCCGGCCGCCCGGGCCTGCCTCGCGCTGCTGTCGGACTGGTTCCCGGCCACCACCGGCGAGATCGTCCACGTCGACGGCGGCTACCACGCCATCGGCGCCTGACCTGGTGTAAGGAAGGGCCCCTTCTTAACGCCTCAGGCATAGGAAGGGGCCCTTCCTAACACGGTGCGATCCAGTGGTCACCGCCCCGACCGGATGGTGTGCCGGCTGGCGAGGAACAATGGGGCCATGTCGTACGACGCGGTGGTGTTGGTGTCCTTCGGCGGGCCGGAACGGCCCGAGGACGTGATGCCCTTCCTGCAGAACGTGACCCGGGGCCGGGGCGTGCCGCCCGAGCGGCTGGCCGAGGTCGCCGAGCACTACCAACACTTCGGCGGGGTGTCCCCGATCAACCAGCAGTGCCGTGACCTGCTGGCAGCCGTCCGCGCCGACTTCGCCGCGAACGGTGTCGACCTGCCCGTCTACTGGGGCAACCGCAACTGGGACCCGATGCTCGCCGACACCGTGACGCAGATGCGCGACGACGGCGTCACCCGCGCGCTGGCCTTCGTCACCAGCGCGTACGGCGGCTACTCGTCCTGCCGGCAGTACCAGGAGGACATCGCCGCCGCCCGGGCCGCCGTCGGCCCCGACGCCCCGGTGATCGAGAAGCTGCGCCAGTTCTGGGACCACCCCGGTTTCATCGAGCCGCACGTGGACGCTGTCCGGGCCGCTCTGACCCAGCTCGACCCGGCCCGGCGCGACACCACCCGGCTGGTGTTCACCGCCCACTCCGTGCCCACCTCGATGGCGGCAAGCGCCGGCCCGCACGGCGGCCGGTACGAGGCGCAACTGCACGAAGTCGCCCGCCTGGTCGCGGCGGCCGCCGCCCCCGACCTGGAGTACGACCTGGTGTGGCAGAGCCGCTCCGGCCCGCCGCAGGTGCCGTGGCTGGAGCCGGACGTCAACGACCACCTCGCCACCCTCGCCGAGAACGGCACGACAAGCGTGGTGGTCAGCCCGATCGGTTTCGTCTCCGACCACCTGGAGGTGGTGTGGGACCTGGACACCGAGGCGCTGGAGACCGCCAAGCAGCTCGGCCTGGACTTCGTCCGGGCCGGCACGCCGGGCACCGACCCGCGCTTCGTGGCGATGGTCCGTGAGCTGGTCACCGAGCGCACCGACCCGGACGGTGCGCAGCTGCGCCGCCGCCTGGGTGAGCTGCCGATGTGGGACACCTGCCCCACCGTCTGCTGCGTGCCGACCCGCCGCCCCTGACGACCCAACCGCCCACCGACACCCCGGGGAATCATCGATGCAGGACCGCAAGCCGGTGCAGAGCTGGCTGACCGACATGGACGGCGTGCTGGTGCACGAGGGCCAGCCGGTGCCCGGCGCGCCGGAGTTCGTCAACCGGCTGCGCTCCTCGGGCAAGCCGTTCCTGGTGCTCACCAACAACTCGATCTACACGCCGCGTGACCTGACGGCCCGGTTGAGCCGGATGGGGCTGGACGTCCCGGAGGAGGCGATCTGGTCCTCCGCCCTGGCCACCGGCCAGTTCCTCGCCGACCAGCGGCCGGGCGGCACCGCGTACGTCATCGGTGAGGCCGGCCTGACCACGGCGCTGCACGCTGTCGGCTACGTGCTCACCGACTTCGCCCCGGACTACGTGGTGCTCGGCGAGACCCGCACCTACAGCTTCGAGGCGATCACCAAGGCGGTTCGGCTGATCAACGACGGGGCGCGGTTCATCTGCACAAACCCCGACGTGACTGGCCCGTCCGTGGAGGGCGCCCTGCCCGCCGCCGGATCCGTCGCCGCGATGATCTCCAAGGCGACGGGGGTGGAGCCGTACTTCGTCGGCAAGCCCAACCCGATGATGATGCGGTCGGCGTTGAACACCATCAACGCGCACTCGGAGAGCACCGCGATGATCGGCGACCGGATGGACACCGACATCCTGTGTGGCCTGGAGGCCGGCCTGGAGACCATCCTGGTGCTCACCGGAATCAGCAGCCGCACCGAGGCGGAGCGCTACCCGTACCGCCCGTCCCGGATCGTCAACTCGGTCGCCGACCTGCTCGACGAGGTCTGACCGTCAGCTTGGGTGGCGCGTCGTTGACCGCGCTGCGTTGATCGCGACCGCTGGTCGCCGCCGCTGATCGCGCGGTAACCAGGATGCAGTGGTAACGCTCCTACGTGGACGCCCTCCCTGGATCGAGCACGATCATGCCTGTGGCGTCGCGCGGTGGTGCCGCATTGCGGCGGAGCGGTCAGGGGCGCAGGGGGGCGTTGCAGGCGGCGACGAGGGCCTGCCGGCAGGCCGCGGTGAGTGGTCGCAGCGCCGCATCGCGTTGCTGCGCCTCGTAGTTGTTGATCGCGCCGCCGGGTGCGGCGTGCCCGGCCAGGGCGAGCACCCGGTCGAGCACCGCGGCGCGGGCGAACAGCCGGCGTGCCCGCGGGTCGAAGCCCGGCGGCAGGTCGGTGGCACCGTCCGGGCGGCGCAGCGCGGCAAGCGCCCCGGCCAGTTCGGGCCGCCACTGGGCGACGTCGAGGCGGGTCAGCGCGGCGGTGGTCTCGGCCAGCGCGGCAGCCAGCTCCGCCTCGGCCTCGGCGGCGCCGGGCAGTGCGAGGGAGGCGGCGGGCGCGTTTGCGGGCAGCGGGTAGACGCGCCACAGCACCGTCTCGAAACAGTCACCCGAGCCCGAAGTGTGGTTGCGGACCTGGGGGATCAACCCGAGCCCACCGGCCACCACCGCCTCGCCTGTCACCAGCGCCGCACCGGCGAAGTCCCCAGGACCGGGCAGGCCGCGGGGGTCACCCGGCGCGGGCAGCACCAGCCGGATCTCGTCCGGGGAGAGCTTGGCCAGGGTGGGCAGCGCGGCGCCGAGCGGGACGTCGGTCCAGGTGCCGGGGGCGTCCGCAACGAGGTGCTCCTCGTCGCCGGCGATGGCGTCGGCGACCTCGTCGAACGGCACCAACCCGGCGCGCCACGCGCGCACCCAGGCAACGAACCGGCTCGACCGGCGCGGCGCGAGTGTGGCCGCGCCCGTTGCGGGGGTGGACATGCCGAAAGGGTACGTGGTCACGACCGGCCCTGTCTCGGCTGCCGCTCCGACCGCCCGCCCTGCCCCGAACTACCCCGTTCGCCCACCTCCGCCGGCCCTGCCCCATGAGCCCTCACCCCACCCCCAGCGTCGATCATGGGGTTGTGGTGGCCGAAAGATGATGTTTGGCCATGGTTCGTGGGGCACCACAACTCCATGATCGACGGGGTTGGGCGGTGGGCTTTTGACCGTGATGGCGTGTTGGGGTGGGGGGTTGGGGTTGGCGGCGTTAGCGTGATCGACATGGCGGGGCGATACGGCGAGGACGTGCTGGCGGGGGACTGGCGGCGGCGGAAGGTCACTCCCGAGGTGGACGCCGAACCGGATCTCGTGGTGGAGGACGCCGACTCCGGGTTCTGCGGAGCGGTGGTGGGCTTCGACTCCGGAGCTGTCGTCCTGGAGGACCGGCACGGCAAGCGGCGCAACTTCCCCCTGCTACCGGCGGCGTTCCTGCTCGACGGTCGCCCGGTGACGCTGCGCCGCCCGACCCGCGCGCCGGTGCCCACGGCCCGTCGACGGACCGCTTCCGGCTCGGTGGCGGTGGCGAACGTCCGCGCCCAGGTCGCCAAAGCCAGCCGCATCTGGGTGGAGGGCATTCACGACGCCGCGCTGGTCGAGCGCATCTGGGGCGACGACCTGCGGATCGAGGGCGTGGTCGTGGAGCCCCTGGACGGCATCGACGAACTCGACGCCGAGGTGCGCGACTTCGGCCCGGGGCCGACCCGTCGGCTCGGTGTGCTCGTCGACCATCTCGTGCCCGGCAGCAAGGAGAGCCGGATCGTGGCTCGGGTCAACTCGCCGTACGTGCTGGTGACCGGGCACCCCTACGTCGACGTCTGGCAGGCGGTCAAGCCGGCGGCGCTGGGTATCACGGCCTGGCCGGTGGTGCCCCCGGGCCGCCCGTGGAAGGAGGGCGTCTGCGCTGCCCTCGGTGTGGCCGAGCCGGCCGACATGTGGCGGCACATCCTGTCCCGGGTGAACAGCTTCGCCGACGTGGAGACGCCCCTGATCAACGCGATGGAACGCCTCATCGACTTCGTCACCGAGCCGGCCTGACAACCACCGCCGCCGCTGGGACGTGGGCGACCAGCCGCCGCCGGGACATAGGCGCGACTCAGGGCTCGTCGTCGGGGTCGCGGGTGTAGACGAACGTCGCGATGTCCAGCGCGACGGCACGGCCCCGCTCGTCGCGCAGGACGGTGAGGATCTCGCCGTCCTGTTCGCCGGCGCGGCCCCGCCACCGGTCCGGGCCGGCGGCCACGAAGCGCAGGTCGGGTGCGCCGACCGGGCCGGCGTGCAGGTCGCCCGCGCTGTCGGCGTACACCTCGATGGAGGTGCCCATCCACCACCAGCGGCTGGTCAACTCGGCGAGGTCGGCGGGCGGCGCGGCCTCGGCCGGCTGCCACGGCGTGACCGGGGCCGGCTCGGCGTCCAGCACGAGGGTGAGCAGTTGCCGGCCGAGCGCGCCGATGTGCCCGGTACGGAAGCCATACGAGTTGGCGAAGCCGACAACTGCGGTACGGCTGGGTCGGTGCACGGCCAGCGAGGCGACGTAGCCGGGCATGGAGCCGCCGTGCCCGACGTACACCCGGTTGTCTTCCCGATGGAGTTCGAGGCCGAGACCGTGCCCGTGCGTCCATGCCGTGTGGTCGCTGATCACCACGGGGGAGCACATCTCGGTCAGGGTATCGGCGGCCAGTACCGACGGGTCGGGGTCGGCGAGGAACGCGGCCCAGCGGCCCAGGTCCTCGATTGTCGACCAGAGTTGCCCAGCGGGGGCCATCGCCCCGGTGTCGGTGCGGGGTTCCTCGCGCAGCGTGTCGTGCCAGGGGTGGACGACGTAACCGCGGGCGAACGGTTCGGTGGCCGAGTAGGTGGTGCGGCGCATACCGAGCGGGGTGAGGATCCGCTCGTCGAGGAGGTCGATCCAGGGCGTCCCGGTGAGTCGTTCGAGCATTCCGCCGAGCAGCGCGTACGCCAGGTTGGAGTAGTGGTACGTGGCGTGCGGCGGGTGAGCGATCTTGTCGGCGGTGAGGCCGGCGAGCAGGGTGGCCAGGTCGACGCCGGCGGCCCGCTCCCACCAGTCGCCGTCGGGTTCGCGTTGCAGACCGCTGGCGTGCGCGAGCATCTGGCGCACTGTGAGTTCGCCGACGCCGGTGCCGGGCAGGTGGCGCTCCAGCGGGTCGTCAAGCGAGAGCCGGCCGGCGTCGCGCAGCTGCATGACAAGCGTGGCGGTCATGGTCTTGCTGATCGAGCCGAGCCGGTATTGCAGGTCGACGCCGGGGCGGGGGTGTTCGCCTGCGGTGGCGAGGTGCGCCAGCGTGCCGTCACGGACGACGCCCAGCACCAGTGACGGGACGTGGCCGTCGGCCTGAGCGCGGGCGACCCGCGTGTCGATCTGCCGGGCGGTCTCGGGCAGCAGCGTCAACGAAAACTCCTCGTTTGACCGGTCGGATACGGGCCGTGCGGTTGCCTCCGCCGAGCCTACTGATCATCACGGGTGGGCTGCTCGTGCATTTCCGTGTCACGATCGTGGTGTGGACGCCGTGGTGTGGATCGTATTGGGTGTGGTTCTGGCGGTCGCCGAGATCTTTACGACGACGCTTTTCCTGATCATGTTCGGGGTCGGGGCGTTCGCCGCTGCCGGCGCCGCGGCTCTTGGCGCGCCGGTTTCCGTGCAGGCGCTGGTCTTCGCTGTGGTGTCGGCGTTGAGCCTGGTGATGGCCCGGCCGGTCGTCCGGCGGCACCGCCGCTCCGCGCTGGAGAGCGGTGAGCAGCCGTTCGGTGTGGAGGCGATCGAGGGGTCCACGGCGCTGGTGCTGGAACGGGTGGACGCCGAGCAGGGCCTCGTCAAGATCGACGGGGAGTTGTGGACCGCGCGGGCGTACGACACGACGCAGACTTTCGAAGCCGGTCAACGGGTTCGGGTGATAAAGGTCCGGGGCGCGACGGCCCTGGTGTGGCAGGACGATGTTTCGTCCGCCGGCGAGCTGCCGGAAGCGAGAGGGTAAACGGATGACGGTTATAGGTGTGCTGATACTCGCGGTGGCGTTGATCGCCGTGATTACGCTGGCGAAGGCGGTGCGGATCGTTCCGCAGCAGCGCCAGGATGTGGTGGAACGGCTCGGCAAGTACAAGCGCACCCTCAACCCTGGCCTCAACCTGTTGGTGCCGTTCGTCGACGCGGTGCGCACGAAGGTCGACATGCGCGAGCAGGTGGTCAGCTTCCCGCCGCAGCCGGTGATCACCTCGGACAACCTCGTGGTCTCGATCGACACGGTTCTCTACTTCAAGGTGGTCGACTCGGTCCGGGCGACCTACGAGATCTCCAGCTTCCTTCAGGCCATCGAGCAGTTGACCGTCACCACGTTGCGTAACGTGATCGGCTCGCTGGACCTGGAGCGGGCGCTTACCAGCCGCGACGAGATCAACAGGCACCTCTCCGGGGTGCTTGACGAGACCACCGGCCGCTGGGGCATCAAGGTGACCCGGGTCGAGATCAAGGCGATCGAGCCGCCGGCAAGCATCCGCGACTCGATGGAGAAGCAGATGCGCGCCGAGCGTGACCGCCGGGCGGCGATCCTCACCGCCGAGGGTCACAAGCAGTCGGTGATCCTCACTGCCGAGGGTGACAAGCAGTCGGCGGTGCTGCGCGCCGACGGTGACCGGCAGGCCCGGATCCTGCAGGCCGAGGGTCAGGCGAAGGCTATCCGCACCGTCTTCGACGCCATCCACCAGGCGAACCCGAGCCAGAAGGTGCTCGCCTACCAGTACCTGCAGGCACTCCCACAGATCGCCCAGGGCAGCGCCAACAAGGTCTGGATCGTGCCGGCAGAGCTGACCAAGGCCCTGGAGGGCATGGGCGGCGCGCTCGGCGGGCTGAGCCAGATGGTGGGGGACCTGCCCGCACCCGAGGCAGCCGAACACGCGAGCCAGGTCGAGCGGGAGGCCGCGGAGGCGGCGCAGGCCGCGTCAGACGCCGCCCAGCAGATCCACGACGAGGTACGCGTCGCCGAGGCTCAGGCCACCGGTGGCAACAAGCCGAAGGGGTTGCCGGCCCCGGAGCCGGTGTCCCCGACCAGTCTCGTGGAGGACCCGGCGGACCAGCGCGAGCGCGGCTGATCCGTACACCGGCCAGCCGGCCGGGTAAATACGAAAAAGACTCATGGGGCGCTCCGTAGCCTGCCACGATCGGTCCTAGGACGGGTGGTGACCAGGTGATCGGGGCGCCCCGGCGCGTCTCGCACCGCTCGTGGACGAGCGAGGTGACGCATGAAGGATCCCGTGAACCGAACGTGGTCCTCGGCCCCGATACCCGGCGCGCACGACCCGATCGCCCCACTGGGCTCCCGGCGCAGCGGCGGCGGCTTCGGCGTACTGCCCTTCGTCGGCGAACCGACCCCGCCCGGGCCGGCGACAAACGCCAGTTGGGCCTGGTCGCTGCGCAGGTTCGCGCGGGCCGCGGTGTGGCTGCTGCCCGCGTACGCCATCCTCTACGGCGTGGTCGCGATGGCCAGCGACGGCGGGGTGGGCAACGATCCGTATCCGGCCGACGGCCAGGCGGCGTACCTCATCGGTTGGGTCGCGGCGGTCTGGCTGGGCCTGCTCGCGCTGCTGGCGCTCACCGGGTTGCTGGCCGCGACGCGCAGCCGCCGGGTGGCGGTGGCCGGGCTGATGGTCAGCATCGCGGGCACCGTGCTCATGCTGCCCTTCGCCGGGCTGGCCGAGCAGACGCCGGTCTTCGGCACCACCGCGCGTTCGCTGGTACTGGTCGGTGCCACCTTCTACAGCGTGGGCTGGTTCCTCACCGGGTGGGCGGTGGCCCGTTCCGGCTCGTTCAGCCTCGGCGACGGGGTCATGCTGATCATCGCGGCACCGCTGCTGGGCCTGGGCGGCGCTCTGATCGGCTCGCTGCAGACGTTCGGCGCGATCTTCGTGCTGGTCGCCGGCATTGGCATCGGCTACCGCTCCGGCCGCCTGATGCCCCGCGAAACCGTCCGCGACGCCGCAAGCGCCAGCCTAACCACCCCCAATCCCTGACGCCCACGCCCGCCGGCGGCCTGCCGCCCGCCCGGTGCTCATGAGGTTGGCGTGCTCGGTTCCGGCGTGGCGCACCGCCAACCTCATGATCAACTGGCCGAGCGCTGGTCAGGGGCGGTGAACTTGCTGACAGTTAGGTTGTGAGGGTGGTCGGTTGGCGGCTTTCGTGGCAATCCTGGGGACCATGGCCGCCTCTCGCTCGCCGCTGTCGCGGCTGTTCACAGTGCTGCTCGCAGGCTTGCTGGCCGGGCTCGTCCTGGCCGTGGCCGCCCTGCCGGGCAACCTGCTGCTCGGGTTCGCCGCCCAGTCCGCGATCGGCACGTACGCCGCGCTGCCCGAGGCTCTGCGTACCCCGGCCACGCCGCAGCGTTCGTATCTCTACGCGAACGACGGCAAGACGCTGATCACGACGTTCTACGACGTGAACCGCACGGACGTCGCGCTTGCGGACATCGCACCTGTGATGCGCCAGGCGATCGTGGCATCGGAGGACCGGCGGTTCTACGACCACGGCGGCGCGGACGTGCGGGGTCTGCTCCGGGCGTTGGTGGCAAACGTCAAGGGCGGTGGCAATGAGCAGGGCGGCTCGACGCTGACCATGCAGTACGTCCGTAACGTGCTCAAGACCGACCCCACGCGCAGCGCCGAGGAGCGGGCCGCCGCCACCGACCCCACGATCGGCCGCAAGGTCCAGGAGATCCGGTACGCGAGCGCGCTGGAGCAGAGCCTCAGCAAGGACGAGATCCTGAACCGGTACCTGAACATCGCCTACTTCGGCTCCGGCGCGTACGGGATCGCGGCGGCCAGCCAGCGTTACTTCGGCAAGCCTCCGGCCCGGTTGACGCTCGCCGAGGCGTCGCTGCTCGCCGGCCTTGTGCAGTCCCCGGACGCGTACAGCCCGATCGACGGTGACAAGGACGCGGCGCTGGCCCGCCGGGGATACGTGCTGGACTCGATGGCCGCCACCGGGGCGATCACCGCCGCGCAGGCCACGCAGGCGAAGGCGGAGCCGCTGACTTTGAAGCCCACCGCGCAGCCCAACGGCTGCACCGCCGTGGCGCAGGGGCACGACGACTGGGGCTTCTTCTGTGACTACCTGCGCCGGTGGTGGCTCACCCAGCCGGCGTTCGGCGCCACGGCCGCGGAACGCGAGCAGGCCCTGCGCTCGGGTGGCTACAGAGTTGTCACCTCCCTGGACCCGGAGGTCCAGGCCACCGCGCAGCAGCAGGCCACGAAGGTCTACGGGTACGACAACAAGCGCGCCCTGCCGATCGCGGCCGTGCAGCCGGGCACCGGGCAGGTACTGGCGATGGCTGTCAACAGGCACTACAGCCTGGCCGACAACCCGGACGGGCAGGCCAACTACCCGAACACGGTCAACCCGTTGATCTCCGGTGGGGCCAGCGTTGACGGGTACCAGGCAGGTTCGACGTTCAAACTGTTCACCATGCTCGCGGCGCTGGAGTCGGGCCGGACCCTGTCCACAGGCTTCGACGCGCCCGCCAGGCTGCCCACCCGGTACGCGGCCGAGGGGCCGGGCAGTTGCGACGGCCGCTGGTGCCCGGTCAACGCCAACCCGGACTGGATGGACGGCTACCGGATGATGTGGGACGGCTTCGGTCGTTCGGTGAACACCTACTTCGTCTGGCTCGCCGAGCAGGTCGGCCAGGACAAGGTTGTGGAAATGGCGCAGCGCCTCGGCATCACGTTCCGTGCCGAGTCGGACGCCGCATTCGCCAAGAACAACGCCGCGAACTGGGGTTCGTTCACGTTGGGCGTTGCCGCCACCACCCCGCTGGACCTGGCGAACGCCTACGCCACCGTTGCCGCCGAAGGCACCTACTGCACGCCGGTGCCGGTGGTCTCGGTGACCGACGCGACAGGCGCGAAGGTGCCGGTCGGGGAGCCGTCCTGCAAGCGGGTACTGGACGCCGACGTGGCCCGCGCCGCCACCGACGCAGCCCGCTGCCCGGTGGGCCAGCAGTCGCCGTACGGGCAGTGCAACGGCGGCACCGCCACTGTCGTGAACCGCATCCTCGACGGTCGGCCGGTGGCCGGCAAGACGGGTAGCTCGGAGGAGAACGCCACCGAGACGTTCGTCGGCTTCACTCCGCAGGTGGCGGTCGCCGGTATCGCCGCCAACCCGGACGACCCGACCGACTCGGTGGGGTCCGCCGTGCAGGCCAGGGTGATCGACGCGGTTGCCCGGGTCATCGGCACTGCCGTCAAGGGTCAGCCGGAGAAGGCGTTCACTGCTCCCAGCCGTGAGTTGGCCGGCGAGCCTCGCCGCCCGGTGCCGCGCGCCCCGGCCACTCCCGACCGCGAGCGTGAGCCCAGCCAGGACCCCCGCTCGGCCCTGCAACGCTGGCTCGACCGTCGGGGCTGACAGCGAAGCCCTGTCGACCCCGGTCAGCGCTCCCGACGGCGAGGACGGTAGGTGCTGATCGTCGATGGCAGGCCGCGCCGGATGATCCCGGCCCAGTCGGTGTCGCCCCGCAACACCGCCGACGCCGTGTTGCGCGCCTGCTCAAGCGTGAAGTGCGGCGGGAGCATCAGTTCGGCCGGGTCGACAAGCGCGTTGATCACCACCGGTCGGTCGGCGGCGAGCGCCCGGTCCCAGACGTCCGGCACCTGAGCGGGGTCGTCGACGAACTCGCCGTGCAGCCCGAGCACCTGCGCCCACTGGTGGTAGCCGATGTCCGGCAACTGCTGGCTGTCCGGGAACATCGGCGTTCCCTCGCTTGAGCGCTGCTCCCAACTGACGAACGCCAGATCCCGGTTGTTGAGCACCAGCACCACGAAACGCGGGTCGGCCCAGCCGCGCCAGTACTTGGCAACCGTGATGAGTTCGTTTACTCCGTTCATCTGCATCGCGCCGTCGCCGATCAGCGCCACAAGGGGCCGGTCCGGGTGGGCGAACTTCGCGCTCAGCGCGTACGGCATGGCGCCGCCCATTGACAGCAACGTGCCGGAGAGGCTTGCCAACATGCCGGGCCGGACCTGCACGTGCCGGGCGTACCAGGCGGTAGCGGTGCCGCAGTCCACGGCGAGCATCACGTCGTCGGGCAGCCGGTCGTTGAGGGCGCTGAACAGCAACTGGGGGTTGACCGGGTCGGCTCTCTGCTCGGCCAGGTCCCGCTGCGCCCGCCGCCACGCCGAGGTGGCAGTGGCGATCTCCGCCCGCCAGGCGGTCGGCCCGGGGCCGGGGCCCAGCTCCCGCAGCAACGCCCGCAGGGTGGGCCGGGCGTCGCCGGTCAGGTTCACCTCGGTCGGGTACCGCAGCCCGAGTTGGGAGCCGTCCAGGTCGATCTGCACGGCACGGGCCTGCCCGGGCGGTGGATAGAACTCCGAGTACGGCATGTTGCTGCCCACGATCAGCAGCCGGTCGCAGTCGTTCATCAACTTCCAGCTCGGCCGGGTGCCGAGCAGTCCGATGGCGCCGGTCACCCACGGTTCCCGGTGGTCCACTGCGGTGAAGCCGAGCAGCGCCGTGGCGACCCCAGCGCCGAGTCGCTGGGCGATCTCCCGGACCTCTTCCTGCGCCCCGAGCGCGCCCTGGCCGACCAGCATCGCGACCTTGTGCCCGCCGCGAAGCACCTCGGCGGCCCGGCGCAGGTCCGCCTCGGGCGGCACCGTCGGAGTGCTGCTCGGCACGTTGCTCGTGTGGTAGTAGCCGTGGGCGTGCGGTGGGTCCGGGATGGCGGGCTCGTCCTGGAGGTCCGAGGGCAGCACCAGCGCCGTGACGGTACGACGGGCCAGCGCCGTACGGCACGCCCTGTCGACAAGGTGCCGGACCTGCGCCGGGTGGTCGAGCTGCGCCAGGAAGCCCGAGGCCACGTCCTTGTAGAGGGCCAGCAGGTCGACCTCCTGGTAGTAGCCGCCGCCCTCCGCGGTGACAGCCGTGTGCCCGACCAGGGCGACCACCGGCTGGTGGTCGAGTTTGGCGTCGTACAGGCCGTTGAGCAGATGGATGGCCCCGGGCCCGCTTGTCACAAGCGCGCAGCCCAACGGCCCACCGCCGTACTTGACGTGCGCGGACGCCGCGAACCCGGCGGTCTCCTCGTGCCGCACCTGGATGAACTGGGCACGTCCGCTGGTGCGTTGCAGCGCGGAGGTGAGGCCGTTGATGCCGTCGCCGGGGTAGCCGAAGTAGCGGTGCACGCCCCAGCTGAACAGGCGGGAGACGATGTGGTCCGCGACGGTCGGGCGGCGTGGCAGAGTGCCCGCTTCGCCCGGCGGCGGGTGATCAGCGCTCACCTGACTGGTCCTTCCCGTCGGGCCCGATGCTCCGCCGGCCATTCCCGTTCTCTGCCGGACAAAACGCCCCGAAAGGTGGGTGGCGGAACGCACGGGTGGCCGTCCGGCAGAATCGTCGGGTGCCCGTCCACCAGATCACCGACCCCGACGACGACCGGATCGCCGACTACCGCGCGCTCACCGACGTCGAACTGCGCACCCGCTGGGAACCGCCGCACGGCCTGTTCATCGCCGAGGGCGAGTTGGTGTTGCGCCGCGCGCTGCGCGCCGGCTACCCGGCCCGGTCGTACCTGGTGGACGCCAAACGCATAGACCAGCTCGCCGACCTGGACACCGGCGACGCGCCCGTCTACGCGGCAACGCAGGACGTGCTGGAGAAGGCCACCGGCTTCCACGTACACCGGGGGGTGCTGGCGTCGTTCCACCGCCGGCCGCTGCCGACGGCGGCCGAGGTGCTCGCCGCCGCGCGCCGGGTGGTGATCCTGGAGGACGTCAACAACCACACGAATCTCGGCGCCATCTTCAGGGCTGTCGCGGCGCTCGGCGTGGACGCCGTGCTGCTCTCACCGAGCTGCGCCGACCCGCTCTACCGGCGCAGCGTGCGGGTCAGCATGGGTGAGGTGTTCGCCGTGCCGTACGCGAAGCTGGACCCCTGGCCGGACGCGCTCGCCGAGGTCCGGGCGGCCGGTTTCGCCGTGCTGGCGATGACGCCGGCGCCGGACGCCGTGCCGATCCAACGCCTCGACGCCGCCCAGCGTGCCCGCTCGGCGTTGCTGCTCGGCGCCGAGGGCGCCGGGTTGACCCGGGCCGCGATGGACGCCGCCGACGCCCGCGTGGTCATCCCCATGCGCCGTGGCGTCGACTCGCTCAACGTCGCCGCCGCCACCGCCGTCGCCTGCTGGGAGTTGAGCCGCGACGACCCTTGGTGACGACCGTCCGTCAGGTGTCGTGATCTGGGGTCACGGAGGGTAGCGTGTCGGCCGTGTTCCCTACCGTCCGTGAGGTTCTCTCCCTGGACCCGGTCCGCCACGGTACGCCGCGCGTGGTCGCCGGGGAGGCCGGGCTGGACGGTCGGGTCCGCTGGGTGCACGTCGCCGAGGTGCCCGACATCGCGAGCCTGCTCGGCGGCGGTGAGCTGGTGCTCACCACCGGGATCGGGCTGCCCGCCGACGACGCGGGGTTGCGCGCGTTCATCGGCGACCTCGCCGACGTCGGTGTGTCCGGGCTCGTCGTCGAGCTGGGCCGCCGCTACGGCAGCGGGGTGCCCCGGGTGATGATCGCCGCCGCCGAGCGGCGCGGGCTGCCTCTTGTCGAGCTACGCCGGGCCACCCCGTTCGTGCGGATCACCGAGGCGGTGCACGCGCTCATCGTCGACGCGCAGCTCACCGAACTGCGGGCCACCGAGGAGATCCACCAGCGGTTCACCGACCTCTCGGTCGAGGGCGCCGACGCCGCCGAGGTGATCCGGCAGGCCGCCGACCTGTCCGGGTGCCCGGTGGTGCTGGAGAACCTGTCCCGGCAGGTCCTCGGATACGACCCGGCGGGGGAGAGCGCCGAGCTGCTGCTGGACGGCTGGGAGCAGCACTCCCGCCGGATCCGGCCTGCCGGGCGGACCGCGTACGACCCGGACAGCGGCTGGCTCGTGACGGTCGTCGGCGCCCGGGGACAGGACTGGGGGCGGCTGCTGATGCGCTGGCCGGCCAGCGGTGAACTGCCCACCCGACCGGCCGGTGAGTCGACCCCACCGAACGCCGGACCTCCGACCCGGCTCACCATCCTGATCGAGCGGGCCGCGTCCACCCTCGCGCTGGGCCGGCTGATCCGCCGCGACGCCGAAGGGCTGGAACGGCAGATCCACCGCACCCTGCTCACCGCCCTGCTCGACCACTCCCGACCGGTGGACGAGGTCGCCTTGCGCGCCAAGGCGCTCGGCGTGGTGCTCGACCGTCGGCACCTCGTCGGCGTGCTGGTCCGGCACCGCGCCGACGACCCCGCCGCGGAGGGCCGCCCCGAGGACGGGCAGGCCCGACTGCGGGACCTGTCCGAGGCCGTGGGCCAGGCGCTACGGGAGGCGAAGCTGACCGGGCTGACAAGCGCCGTCGACGACAACTCGGTGGGCGCCCTGCTGGCACTGCCGGACCCGGCCGCCGAGGACCGCGCGCTGTCCGCGTTCGCAAGTGCCCTTCGTCGGGTACGCCTCGACACCGGCGCGGTCCGCGCGACCGCTGGCGTCGAGCCGACACGGGTGACGTCCAGCGCCGATTCCGCGCGGGCGGGCGGTCAGGTGTCCCGGACGGTGTCCGGGTCGGAGCTGCCTCGGGCGGCGGCCAGCTTCGAGGTGCCGCCCCGGGTAGCGTTCGGCGGCGAGGGCGCCCGGGTGGCGAACGCCGTCGATCCGGCCCGGACTGCCGGCGGCGCCCCGAACGGGTTGATCGTCGCGGCCGGGTCCGGGGTGAGCAGCCTGCGGGAGGCACGCCGGTCGCTCGTCGAGGCGCGGCAGATCGCCGAGGCGGCCCGCCGGGACCGGCGTGACCTGCCGGTCTTCCGGCTGCCGCACGTCGGCCTGGCCGGGCTGCTGCACCTGCTGCGCGACGAGCCCCGGTTGCAGACGTTCGTGGAGCGGGAACTCGGCGCGTTGCTGGAGTACGACGCCCGGCACCCCCGGGAGCAGCTGCTCGACACCCTGCGCGCGTACCTGGAGCAGGGGCGCAACAAGACCGCCGGTGCCGCCGCCGCCCACCTGTCGAGGCCGGCCTTCTACGAGCGCCTGGCCCGCATCGCCCGCATCCTCGACGTCGACCTCGACTCCGTGGAAGCCTGCCTCTCCCTCCACGTGGCCCTCCTGGCCCTGGAGGCAGTCCGAACCCCCTGATCCCCGACCGCGATCGGTTGAGGGCAGGGCGTCAGGGCGTCAGGGCAGGGTCTTCGCGTAGGCCGGAGGGATGTGGTTGGGGCCTCCGGGGGTGAAGACGTCGGAGTTGGCCACCGCGGACCAGGCTGTCGCGGGGACGGCCTCCACCAGGGCCCGGATCACCGGGGCGTCGCGCCACTGGTCCTGCTCGGCGAGCAGGCCGAGGGCCACCACCGACTCCTCGACCTCGCCCACGCACTCGAACGGCTTGTGCCCGTCCACACCCAGCAGCTCCCGGTAGCCGGGGATCTGCGACTCGTCGGCCAGCAGGTCACCGCCGAAGATGTGGGTGACCCGCTCGCGTGGCATGAACGGCGCCATGGCCAGGAACACGAACCGGCACTTCGGGCAGTTGCGGCACCAGCGCTCGCTCGCGTCGCGCAGCTTGAACGCGGCGTTGCAGCTGGTCACCACGTCGTCGTAGCGGGTGAACTCGGCGAACAACCTGGCGATGTGCAGCTCGGACAACGAACGCAGCAGCGAGAAGTACGGCTCGGTCAGGCCGGCGTGCTCGGCAAGCGCCGAGCGCAGCAGCCCTTCGGCCTCGACGCCCTTGGACCACTGGTGGTTGATCTCGTGGCCGTCCCAGACGAGGTTCGGGTCGGACGCCGAGCGCTCGTTCGACATCACCACCGGACCCAGCCCGTGCAGGACGGCAGTGGCGACCGCGATGAGCGAGTTGATGGCGGTGACCGGGATGTGGCCGTTCAGCGCGCCGGCCGCGTTCAGGTCGAACAGCACCGGGTCGATGCGCCGCCGGGCCGCGAGCGGGGTCAGCCCGGACGCCTCGTTCACCGAGACGATCACGTGGTTCGGGTTGACCGAGAACGGCACCGGCTCCAGCTCGGCCCGGCGCAGCGCCTCCAGGCTGACGATGGAGTCCTTGCCACCACCGACTGCGGAGAGCGGGCGACGGTCGGAGTTGTCGTACACCCGTGGCGGCTCCGGCGAACCCGCCGGCACCTCCGGGCGCAGTTCGAGCACGTGCGGCAGCTGGTTGCGGTACGCGTACTCGGCGAGGCCCTTGGTGTAGACGGCAGTGACGTAGTCGACGGTGGCCGCGCCCAGCGGCGCCGGCAGCACCAGGCGGGGCGGCGCGGCGGTCTTGTAGTAGCTGACCCCGGCGACCAGGTGCAGCAGCTCCAACACCCGGCTGAGGGTGGCCGCCGTCTCGTCCGACGGTGGTTCCGTCGGCAGCGGGAGGGTGATCACCTCGGTGAATCGTTGCTCGCCGGCTGGGCCGGTCAACGCGTAGTCGAACAACACCTCGCCGGTGACGAAGTCGATCGAGTAGGACGGGAAGGTGAAGGCGTCCATCCGCCGGAGTTGCTCGTTGGGCACACGCCATACTAGGCCCTGGTTCGTCCGGCCGTGTCCGGACCGGGCCCGTCCAGTCGCCGCCGCGATCCCTGAGGAGAATCCCTTGCGCCTGTCTGACCTGCGCGGACGTACCGTCGCCGTCTGGGGGGCCGGTCGGGAGGGCAGGGCCGCTGTGACAGCGATCGCCGCGCACGGCCCCGCCGAGCTGGTCGCCGTCGACGACAGCGCCAACTTCCTGTCGCTGCCGTGGGACGGCCCGCTGGCCGAGGCGGCGCCGCTGGTCACCGGCGAGGCGGGCTTCGTCCGGCTGGCCGCCGCCGATGTGGTGGTCCGCTCGCCGGGTGTGCCGCAGACGCATCCCTGGCTTGTCGAGCTGCGCCGACGGGGCGTTCCGGTCACCCAGGGCACCGCGCTCTGGATGGCAGACCACGCCGCTCGCACCGTCGGGGTCACCGGCAGCAAGGGCAAGAGCACCACCTCCAGCCTGATCAGCCACCTGCTCACCGCGATGGGCCGGCCGAACGTCTTCGGCGGCAACATCGGCGTACCGACCCTCGACCTGCCCGAGTCGGAGCTGTACGTGCTGGAGCTGTCCAGCTACCAGTGCAGCGACCTCACCGACTCGCCCCGGGTGGCGGTGGTCACGGCGTTGTTCCCCGAGCACCTGGACGCGCACGGCGGGGAGCGGGAGTACTACCGGGACAAGCTCAACCTGCTCGCCCACGACCCGCAGACGATAGTGGTGAACGGCGCGGACCCCCGGCTCGCCGCCGAGCTGGGAGAGCTGCCGGCGGTACGGGCGGGTCGCCCGGACACCACCCACGTCGCCGCCGGCCTGGACGGCACCCCCTGGTTCCACTTCGGCGACCAGCCGCTCTTCCCGCGCGCCGTGCTGCCGCTCGTCGGCCGGCACAACGAGGGCAACCTGTGCGTGGCCCTCGCCGTGCTCGACGCGCTCGGCATCGACGTGGTGGCCGAGAAGGACAGCCTCGCCATCGCCGTCGCCGAGTTCCAGGGGCTCGCCCACCGGCTCACCGAGATCGCCGACCCGTCCGGGTTGACGTTCGTCGACGACACACTGGCCACCAGCCCGTACGCGGCAATGCACGCCATCGACGCGTACGAGGGGCGGCCGTTGACGGTGATCGTCGGCGGCACCGACCGGGGTCTGGACTACACGCCGCTGGCCGAGCACCTCGCCGAGCGGGAGTTGACGGTGATCGGCATCCCGGACAGCGGCGCCCGCATCGTCGAGGCGCTCGCCGGCCTGCCCAAGGTGCGTGCCGAGCTGGTCGACGACCTGGTCGACGCGGTCCGGTTGTCCCGGGAGCTGACTCCGGCCGGTGGGGTGGTGCTGCTGTCGCCAGCCGCGCCGAGCTACGGCCGGTTCCGTAACTTCGAGCACCGCTCGGAGGTCTTCGCTCAGGCTGTCGCCGACACCGCAGGCAGTCAGCGCGCGTGAAGCGTGGAGTGCAGGGCGCGCATCGAGCGGATCGCCGAGCGGATCTCCTGGAGGTAGCGCCCGGGTGTGAGGGTCTGCTCGGGTAGCGCCGCCGGGTCGGTCAGCGCCGGGTCCACCCCTACGGTGTCGATGTGGCAGCCGTACGGGATCGCCAGGGTGCGCAGCGCGTCGCAGTGCTGGAACGGCACGTAGAGCGGCGCGGTGACCATCAGCACCTCGTCGCCCGGTGCGAGCTGCGCGTGCCCGGCCCAGAACCGCTGCGTGTCGGCGGTGTGCGCCCGCCGCCGGTGCGGTTCGCTCGACGGCGCGGCGAGCACCCGCACCGGTGGCAGACCGGCCGGCCGGTAGGTCCGCGACGACCAGGAGTGGTGCGGGTGCCCGGCGTCGATTCCGTCGTGCTCCGCAGGCTCGGCCACACCGAACACCCGCCGCACCGTCGAGTCCAGCACGTCCACCTCGGTGTCGTCGACCGGCAGGTCGGCGTCGGTAAGTGTCGCGCGTTCCCAGTCGGACAGCGGTCGGAAGCTGCCCAGCACCGCCACCTCGCCGTCCACTGTCAGCCCGGCGCGCAGCAGGTGCGCGGCGTAGGCGACGCGGCGCACGCAGGCATGCGCCAGGCCGCCGAGCACCACCAGGTGGGCGTACGCGCTGCGGACGGGCCGCACCGGGTGGATCAGCCCTAGGGCGGCGGCCGAGGCGAGCACAAGCGCGGCGGCGGCCGGGTCGAGGTCGGGTTCCCGGGCGTCGGGCCGCTCCCGGCCGGCGCGGAAGTCCCAGTGCCGGGCGGAGAACTCGTCAAGGAAGCGGAGTACCTCGGTGAGGTCGCCGTCGGGCCAGGTGCCGCCGAAGTGGGCGACCAACCGGCGGAGCGGGTCCGCGCACACCCACGCGGCGATGCCGGCGGTGGGCTCGCCCGGCGCCCCGCCGGGCAGCGGTACGGGCAACTCGGGCACCGACGGATCGTACCGGTGCCGCGGCGTACGTCGGCGCTGCCCGGCGCGGACCGGATGCCTGACGCACTGTCAGGAGCGCGCGTCCGCTGCGCTACACAGTGGCAGTTGTCCATACTGGCCGGCGGTGGGACCGTGCGGTATCCGCGTACGCCTTCGAAAGGTGCCCCCGATGACCGATGACCTGCTGGCACGGCACAGGGCTGTCCTGCCGTCCTGGATGCCGCTCTACTACGCCGAGCCGATCGAGCTGGTCTCCGGTTCGGGCCGCCGGGTCACCGACGCGCAGGGGCGTACCTATCTGGACTTCTTCGGCGGGGTGCTGACCAACATGGTCGGTTACGACATCCCGGAGATCCGGGAGGCGGTCGAGCGCCAGCTCGCGACAGGCATCGTGCACACCTCGACGCTCTACCTGATCCGCCAGCAGGTCGAGTTGGCCGAGAAGATCGCGCAGCGCTCGGGCATCCCGGACGCCCGGGTCTTCTTCACCAACTCGGGCACCGAGGCGAACGAGGCGGCGCTGTTGGTGGCCACCAACTACCGCCGCTCGCACCAGATCCTTGCGGTGCGCAACAGCTACCACGGCCGGTCGTACGCGGCGATGGGCGTCACCGGCAACCGCACCTGGTCGGCGAGTGGCCTCAACCCGTTGCAGGTGGCCTGGCTGCACTCGGGTGACCGGGTGCGTGGTCTGCTGGCCCGGCTGAGCGCGGGGGAGCAGGTCGACGCGGCGGTGGAGGATCTGCGCGAGGTGCTTGCCACCCAGACCACTGGCGACGTGGCCGCGTTGATCGCCGAGCCGATCCAGGGCGTCGGTGGTTTCGTGCACCCGCCGGACGGGCTCTTCGCGGGCTGGAAGAAGGTCCTCGACGAGCACGGCATCCTGTTCATCGCCGACGAGGTGCAGACCGGCTGGGGACGTACCGGTGAGCACTTCTGGGGCTACCAGGCCCACGGCATCACGCCTGACCTGCTCACCTTCGCCAAGGGCGTCGGCAACGGGTTCGCCCTCGCGGGGGTGGTCGGTCGGGCCGAGGTGCTGGAGTCGGTGCCGGGGATCAGCTTCTCCACGTTCGGCGGCAACCCGATCTCGACGGCGGCCGGCAACGCGGTGCTCGACTACCTGGTCGCGCACGACCTCCAGGCGAACGCGGCCCGCGTCGGCGCGATCCTCGCCGACGGCCTGCGGTCCGCCGTGGGCGGCCTCGACTGCGTCGCCGAGGTACGCGGAAAGGGGCTGATGCTCGGCGTCGAGTTCGTCGTGCCGGGCACGAGTGAGCCGGACCCGGCGCTGACCAACCGGGTCTTCGAGGCGTGCCGTACCGGTGGCCTGCTCGCCGGCAAGGGCGGCCTGTACGGCAACGTGCTGCGGATGGGCCCGCCGTTGACGCTTACCGAGGAGGAGGCCCGTGAGGGCCTTGCCATCCTCGTCGACGCGATCCGCTCGTCGGCGGAGGTGCCGGCCTGACCATCGCCCGCGCGTCCCGGTCCTGGCCGGATGCGTCGACCTGAACAGCCCTCGCACGCCCGTCCCGGTCAGACCGCCAAGCGGTGCCGGGGCGGGCGTGTCGCTGTTTGCGGGCACTCCTCGGTGACCGATAACGACCATGACGTCGGCTGAGCGTGGGGCGAATTGCCGCAGTCGGCGATAACGGTTCGACAGTCAGGACTTGAAGTCCGGGGCCGGCTGTCGTAGAAATTCTTCAGCAACAACCAGTGAGCTGAAGAGAATCGACGTGCCTCGCGCGGCGGACGCCCTTCCCCCAGTACCGGTGGTCCGCCCGACCCGACCCGAGGAGACCTCATGAACAGGCGTGACATTCTGCGGCGCAGCGCCGCGGCTGGCCTGCTGGCCACCCCCGCAGCCGGCCTGCTGGCCGGCTGCGCCACCGGCGGCGGCGACAAGGACGATACCGAGACCTACAAGGGCACCAAGAGCGCCGACAACCCGCTCGGCGTCAAGGAGGACGCGCCACTCGAGGTCGTGATCTTCGGCGGCGGGTTCGGCGAGGAGTACGCCAAGGCCCACGAGGCCATGTACACCGAGAAGTACCCGAAAGCGAAGATCAAGCACTCCGCCACCCAGGAGATCAGCAAGACCCTCCAGCCGCGCTTCGTCGACGGCACCCCACCGGACGTGGTCAACAACTCCGGCGCCGGCCAGATCGACTTCAACGGCCTGGTCAGCCAGAACGCCATCGCCGACCTGGGCGAGCTGCTCGCCGCGCCGAGCCTCGACGTGCCCGGCAAGACCGTCAAGGACACCCTGCTGCCCGGCGCCGTCGAGGTCGGGTCGTACGACGGCAAGTTCCTCGTGCTCAACTACACCTACACCGCGTACGGCATCTGGTACTCCGACAAGCTGTTCACCGAACGCAAGTGGGAGTACGCCAAGACCTGGGACGACCACATCGCCCTGTGCAAGCAGATCAAAGCCGCAGGCATCGCCCCCTGGACGTACGCCGGCCTGCACCCGCGCTACATGAGCTGGCCGGTGATCGCCACCGCCATCAAGCTCGGCGGCCCGTCGGTGGCGACAGCCATCGACAACCTGGAACCCAACGCCTGGAAGTCCGAGCCGATGAGGACCGCCGCCGACGCGTGGCACCAGATCGTCAAGGACAAGTTCATCCTGGAGGGCTCGCCCGGCCTCGACCACAAGCAGTCCCAGACCGCCTGGTGCCAGGGCAAGGCCGCGTTCATCTCCTGCGGCTCCTGGCTGGAGAGCGAGCAGAAGGACGTCACCCCGGCCGGGTTCAACATGACCATCGCGCCGACCCCGAGCCTGGGCAGCGGCGACAAGCTGCCGTACGAGGCGATCCGCGGCACCGCCGGCGAGCCGTTCATGGTGCCCGCCAAGGCCCGCAACGTCGCCGGTGGCCTGGAGTACTTCCGGACCATGCTGTCCCGCAAGGGCGCACAGGACTTCACCAAGAAGGTCGCCAGCCTCACCGTCGTTGCCGGCGCCACCGAGGGCGTGGAGCTGCCGTACGGGCTGACGAGCGTGGTCAAGGCGCTCGACGCGTCCGGCGCCAACGGCTTCAACTGGGTCTACAACAACTACTACCGCAAGTTGGAGCGCAACCTCGTCGACGCCGCGTGCGGCGAGTTCTTCAGCGGCCGGATCGGCCCGGCGGAGTTCCTCGAACAGTGCCAGAAGGGTGCCGACTCCATCGCCCAGGACAGCTCGATCAAGAAGTACAAGCGAGCGGCCTGAACAGCCCGGCCGGCGGGGGCGCGCCAGCCCTCGCCGGCCGCACCCCGGGAGAGGTCCACAGTGAAACATGGCAAGTGGCCGCTGATCGTCACCTTCCTGGTGCCGCCGGTGCTGCTCTACGTCGTCTTCGTCGTCTCGCCGTACCTTCAGGCTTTCCAGATCTCCACCACCGACTGGCTCGGCTACTCGGCCGACGCCAACCCGGTCGGTCTGGCGAACTTCAAGGCCCTGTGGCACGACGACTACGTCTGGAACGCGCTGAAGAACAACGCGATCCTGCTGGCCCTGGTGCCCGTGCTGACAATCGTGCTCGGGCTCTTCTTCGCCACGATGCTCGCCCTTGGTGGCCGCAAGGGCCGCGCCGGCGTGACGGGTGTACGAGGCGGCGCGCTGTACCGCACTGTGTACTTCTTCCCGCAGGTGCTCTCCGTGGTCATCATCGCGCTGCTGTGGAAGGAGGTCTACCACCCCAACAAGGGCCTGCTCACGGCTTCCCTGCACGGGCTCGGCCTGCCCGCTCCCACCTGGCTCGGTGACCCGGCCACCGCCTTCTGGTGCGTGCTGGCGGTGATGGTGTGGAGCAACGTCGGCTTCTACGTCGTGCTGTTCGGCGCCGCGATGTCGGCGGTGCCCAAGGAGATCTACGAGGCGGTGCTGCTCGACGGCGCGTCCCGGTTCACGACGCTGCGCCGGGTCACCCTGCCCCTGCTCTGGGACACCGTGCAGGTCGCCTGGGTCTACCTGGCGATCTTCGCCCTGGACGGGTTCATCCTCGTACAGCTGATGACGAACGGCGGGCCGAACTTCTCCACCGACGTGATCGGCGTGCGGATGTACGACACCGCGTTCGGCAGCGAGACCAAGTTCGGCTACGCCTCGGCGATCGGCGTGGTGATGTTCTTCCTGACCCTCTCGGTGGCGGTGCTGTCGCTGCGGGTCGGCCGGCGCGATCGGATCGAGTACTCGTGACCACTCTGGATCAGCCCACCGTCTCCACGCCGACGCCGACCACCGGGCGGGACCGCCCGGTGCGGCGGGAACTCGGCATCGCCAACACCCTCTCGCACGGCTTCCTGTTGCTCTGGGGTCTGCTCACAGTCCTGCCGCTGCTGTGGATGTTCCTCAGCTCGTTCAAGAGCAACGGCGAGATCCTCGCCGACCCGTGGGGGCTGCCCGGGGCGCTGCACTGGGACAACTGGGCGCGGGCCTGGACGGGCGCGCACATCGGCAGGTACTTCCTCAACAGCCTCGTCGTGGTCGCCGGCTCGGTCAGCCTGACCATGCTGACCGGCGCCACCGCCGCGTACGTCTTCGCCCGGTACGAGTTCCGCGGCCGGCAGTTCGTCTACTACCTGTTCGTGGGCGGGCTGATGTTCCCGGTGTTCCTCGCCTTGGTGCCGCTGTTCTTCGTGGTCCGCAATGCCGGGCTGTTCGGCACCTGGACGGGCCTGATCCTCGTGTACTCGGCGTACTCACTGCCGTTCACCGTGTTCTTCCTTACGGCGTTCTTCCGGACCCTGCCCACCTCGGTGGCGGAGGCCGCCATGGTCGACGGCTGCGGCCACTTCCGGCTCTTCTTCCGGGTGATGCTGCCGATGGCGCGTCCGGGATTGATCAGTGTGGCGATCTTCAACTTCCTCAGCCACTGGAACCAGTTCCTGTTGCCGCAGGTGCTGATGCAGGGCGACGAGTCGAAGTGGGTGCTCGCGCAGGGGCTGTTCGCCCTGTCGGTCAGCCAGGGCTACGCCGGCGACTACGCACGGCTCTTCGCCGGGTTGAGCATCGCGGTGCTGCCGGTGCTCGCCGTCTACGTGGCCTTCCAGCGCCAGGTTCAAGCCGGCCTCACCGCAGGCCAACTCAAGTAGCCCGACCCGCCCGGCTGCTCGCTGCCCGTCACCGCTGCCCGGCTGCTCGCTGCTCGCTGTTCGCTGTTCGCTGTCCGGCGCTCGGTGCCTGCTGCCTGTCCACTGCCGACCGATCCCAATCACCGCCCGATCGCGGTGCGCACGGCAGTCGGCGGGCCTGCCTTCTCTTCCCAAGATCCGCGCGCTTTCGGTGAAGTTGCTGCCTCGCGACGCGGTGAGGCAGCAACTTCGCCGAAGTTGCGCGGATCTTGGGGACACGCAGGGGCAGGGGGCGGCGCAGGGCGTCGGCGGGCGGGGGAGGCGCAGGGCGTCGGCGGGCGGGGGAGGCGCAGGGCGGAGGCGCGGGGTGGCGGCGGGCGGTCAGGGGATCGGGAAGAGGCGGGCGTGCAGGGCGGCCGGGTCGGTCACTTCGGCCAGGTCGCGGGCGGCCAGCCACGCCGCCGCGGCGGCGCCGTCGCCGGCGGTGCGTAGCGGCGCGTCCGGCCAACGTCGAGCGACCTCGGCGCGGACGGCCGTGCCGAGCGGGGTGTCCCCGGTGAGCAGACCGCCGCCGAGCACGACGGGTGTCGTGGCCCCGGCCGGGCGGATCCGTCCGACGCTGGCCGCCAGGTGCGCGGCGGCCTCGGCGATCAGCGCGTTTGCCACGGGCTCGCCAGCGGTGGCGGCGGTGACGACAAGCGGGGCGAGTCGGGCCAGCTCGACGGGGGGTCGTCGGGTGACGGCCTGGATGGTGGCGTCCACTGTGTCCCGTGGGCGGGCGGCGATGTCGGCGCTGCCCATCAGTTCGATGAGCACCGCTGTGGTCAGCTCACCGGGGGTACGGCCGGTGTCCAGGTCGGCGAGGAGCCGGCGGACGGCTTCGCGGCCGAGCCAGAAGCCCGATCCTGCGTCGCCGAGCAGCCAGCCGTGGCCGTCGGCGACGCGGTCCAGCCGCAGGTCGCGGACCTGGGCGGTGATGGCCCCGGTGCCGGCGATGAGCACCGTTCCGTCGGGGTCGGCGGTGCCGGAGGCGTACGCGACGAGGGCGTCGCCGTGCACGGCGTACGGGCAGCGGAGGCCTGCGTCGTGCCAGGCCCTGTCGAAGGCGGCCCGGCCGGCGGGGTCGGCGTGCAGGCGGGCGGCTCCGGCGAGCCCGATGGTGCCGGCGGCGACCCGGGCCGGGTCGGTGCCGGCGAGCGCCCCGCGCAGCGCGGTCAGCAGTTCGGTGGCGGCCTGTTCGGCACCGTGGCTTGTGGGGTTTCCACCGCCGGCGCGGCCGGTGCCCAGGCGTTCACCGGTGAGGGTCAGGGCGGTCGCCCGGGTGGACGTACCGCCGATGTCGAGCCCGATCACGACGGTGTCGGACATCGGCACGGCCTCCTTGCGTTGCGCGGCGTCGGGGCCTGTTCATGCTGGTCGGCGCCGTCGCCCGAGGCAAGACCCGGCGAGTGCGCCAGGTAACAGTTTGAAAACTTCGCCCACGGTCTTGACACAGAGGGCCCTTCAGTAAGAACTTTTACCACTAACAGTTAACAGTCTTTTCGAAAAGGTGAGGCGTCGATGAGTGAACACGAGGTGGACACCACCGCGGGGACCGCGGTGGTCGATGCCGACGTGTTCGACAGGCGCGGCACGCTCGGGTCCGCCTCGGACGGGGTGCTGGCCCGGGTCCGCAACGGCCTCGGCGAGCTGACCGGCGCGCTGCGCCGTGTCGCCGAGCACGTGCTGAGCGACCCGGAGGCTGCCGCCCGATCCACGATCGTGGAGCTCGCCGAGCGCAGCGGCACCTCGCCGGCCACCATCACCCGCTTCTGCCGGGCGATGGGCTTCGAGGGCTACGCGGACCTGCGACTCGGCATCGCCTCCGAAACCGGCCGGGCCCGCTCCGCCGGTTGGACCGTCGACATCGGCCGGGAGATCCAGCCGGGCGACCCCCTCGCGCGGGTCCTCGACCAGATCATGGCCGCAGACACCCGGGCCATGCACGACACCGCCGCGCTGCTCGACCTCGTCGAGGTGGAACGGGCGGCGGTGGCGATCGCCGGCGCCAACCGGGTGAACATCTTCGGCGCCAGCGGCAGCGCGCTGGTCGGCGAGGAGATGCAGTTCAGCCTGCACCGCATCGGCGTGGCCGCGTGGGCCTGGAACGACGTGCACGAGGGCCTGGCAAGCGCGGCGCTGCTGCGTACCGGCGACGTGGCGCTGGGCATCTCCCACACCGGGCAGACGCGGGAGACCATCGAGATGCTGGCCGAGGCCGGCAGCCGGGGCGCCACCACCCTCGCCCTCACCGGCTTCCCCCGCTCACCACTTGCCGAACTGGCCGACATCGTGCTGCTCACCGCCAGCCAGGCCACCACCTTCCGGCCGGACGCGCTCTCCGCCCGCCACCCCCAGCTGGTGGTGCTCGACCTGCTCTACATCGCCGTTGCCCAGCGCACCCACGACCGCGCCCACGCGGCCTTCCGGCGTACCGCGCAGGCCGTCGACGGGCACAAGGCCGCGAAGGGAGCCACTTCATGATCAGTGCCCAGGGGTACGCGGACGCGGTCCGCCCGGTGCTCGACAGGCTGCTCGACTCCGAGGCGGACGGGATCACCCGGGCCGCCGACCTGATCGCCGACAGCCTGCGCGCCGGTGGTGTGCTCCAGGCGTTCGGTGCCGGGCACTCCGAGGGGTTCGCCGCCGAACTGGTCGCCCGGGCCGGCGGGCTGGTCCCCACCAACCGACTCTCGGTACGGGACCTGGTGGTGCACGGCGACGCCCCGCGCGACGTGCTCGCCGACCCCAAGCTGGAGCGCGACCCCTGCATCGCCCACCAGATCTACGACCTCGCGGCACCTCAGCCGCGTGACGTGTTCGTGGTGGCGTCCCAGTCCGGCATCAACGGCTCGGTCGTCGAGCTGGCCGCGCTGGTCACCGAGCGCGGTCACCCGTTGATCGCAGTCACCTCCGTCGAGCACACCGCACGGGTCGCCCCACGGCACCCGTCCGGTCACCGACTCGCCGACCTCGCCGACGTCGTACTGGACAACGGCGCGCCGTACGGCGATGCACTGCTGCCGCTCGAGGGCGGCGGCGCGGTCTGTGCGGTCTCCTCGGTCACCACGGCGCTGCTGGCGCAGCTGCTGACCGCGGAGGTCGTACGACGGTTCCACCAGGCCGGGGAGGTACCCCCTATCTACCTCTCCGCCAACGTCCCCGGTGGGGACGAGCACAACCTCGCCCTCGAGTCGCGGTACGCCGGGCGTCTCCGGCGCACCGCCTGACCCGAAATTCCACAAGGAGAGACGACGATGTCGATTACCCCCGAGCACCCGGCAGCACTCGACCGTCGCACTGTGCTGCGTCGCGCCGCCGCCGTGGGCATGCTCGCCACTCCGGCCATCGGCCTGCTCAGCGCCTGCGCCACAAGCGGCGGCGACGAGAAGAACGAGCAGGCCGCCGAGGGCACCAAGAGCGCCACCAACCCGCTGGGCGTCAAGGAGGACGCCCCGATCGAGGTGATCATCTTCAACGGTGGTTACGGCGAGAAGTACGCCACCGACGTGCACGAGCCGCTGTACAAGAAGGCGTTCCCCAAGGCGGAGGTCAAGCACCAGGCCACGCAGGCCGTCTCCACTGTGCTCCAGCCGCGCTTCGCGTCCGGCAACCCGCCGGAGTTCGTGAACAACTCGGGCGAGAAGCTGATGGACTTCGGCGCGCTTGTCGCCGACGGCCAGCTCCAGGACCTCACCGAGCTGTGGGACGCCCCGTCGGTCGACGACCCGGCCAAGAAGGTCCGCGACACGGTGGTGCCCGGCACCGTCGAGGCGGGCTCGTTCAACGGCAAGCCGTACGTCCTGTACTACGTCTCCACCGTCTTCGGCATCTGGTACTCCGGCAAGCTCTTCAAGGACAACGGCTGGACGCCGGCCAAGACCTGGGACGACTTCATCGCCCTGCTCACCGCCATCAAGTCCAAGGGCATCACGCCCTACGGGTACGCCGGGTCGAACGCGGCCTACTACCAGTGGAACGTGATCCTCACCCAGGCCGCCAAGATCGGCGGCACGGACGTACTCAAGAACATCGACAACCTGGAGGACGGCGCCTGGAAGCAGGACGCCGTCAAGCAGGCCGCCGCCGCGTGGGCCGAGGTCGGCGCGAAGTTCAGCGACAAGAGCTTCGAGGGGCTCAAGCACACCGACGTGCAGCTGCGGCAGAACCAGTACAAGGTTGCCCTGTACCCCAGCGGTGACTGGCTGGAGGGCGAGCAGAAGCAGGACACCCCGCCCGGCTTCGACTACCAGCTCATGCCGGTGCCGAGCCTGACCGCGTCGGACAAGATGCCGGCCACCGCCCTGCGGGCCACCGCAGGCGAGGGCTACTTCGTCTCGGCGAAGAGCAAGAACCCCAAGGGCGGCCTGGAGTACATGCGCCAGATGCTGTCCACTGCGGGCGCGAAGGGCTTCACCGAGGTGGTAAAGGCTCCGACGGTTGTCACCGCCGGCTCGGAGGGCTTCGCCTTCCCGCCCGGTGTGGCCAGCTCGCAGGCCGCGCTCAAGGCGGCCGGTCAGGACGTGTTCAACCTGTACTTCGACGGCTGGTACAAGGAGCTCGACACGGAGGCGCGGACCGCCACCAACGAGCTGATGTTCGGCCGGATCAACGCCGACGCCTTCGTGGAGCGCATCCAGAAGAAGGCCGACGCGATCAAGAAGGACAGCTCCGTCGCCAAGTTCAAGCGCTGATCGATCGGAGCTAGGGTCATGCGGCACGGCAAGTATCCATTCGTGATCGGGTTCCTGTTCGCCCCGGTCACGCTGTACGTGGTCTTCGTCATCGCGCCGTACGCGCAGGCGTTCCAGATCTCGATGACCAACTGGCGGGGCCTGTCGGCTCCGCAGTGGGTGGGCTTCGACAACTATCGGAGGCTGCTCGACGACGGCAGCTTCCTGAAGGCGGTCCAACACCACGGCGTACTGCTGCTTGCCCTGCCGCTGATCACCATCGCCATCGCGCTGTTCTTCTCCTTCCTGCTCAACGTGGGTGGCAGGAGCAGTGGCGGCCAACGCCAGGGGGTCTGGGGGTCGAAGTTCTACCGGGTGGTGTTCTTCTTCCCCCAGGTCCTGGCGGTGGCCATCATCGCGGTGCTGTTCCAGATGGTGTACCGGCCCAACGAGTCCGGCCTGATCAACGGCGTACTCATGAAGTTCGGCATGGAACCGATCCTGTTCCTGGTCCAGCCGAACCTGGCCCTCTGGTCGATCATCGCGGTGCTGGTGTGGCAGGCAGTCGGCTTCTACGTGGTGCTCTTCTCGGCCGGGATGGCCTCCATCCCGGGCGAGATCTACGAGGCCGCCGAGATGGACGGCGCGACAAAGGTGACGCTGTTCTTCCGGGTCACCCTGCCGCTGCTCTGGGACACCCTCCAGGTGGCCTGGGTCTACCTGGGCATCGCGGCGTTCGACGCGTTCGCCATCGTCGCCGTGCTCTCGGTGGACAGCGGCGGCCCGGACGGCGCCACCACCGTCCTGGCCATGGAGATCTACCGCAACGCGTTCGTCTACTCGAAGTACGGCTACGCCTCCGCCATGGGCGTGGCGCTGTTCTTCCTCACCATCACGTTCGCGGCGCTGACGCTGCGGCTCACCAAGCGGGAAAGCGTGGAGTACTGATGAACCCGCAGTCGACGCTGCCGCCCACACCTGCGGCGCTACCGCCGAAGACCGGCGACCCGGACGCGACCGGCCGGCGGGGCAAGGGCCCACGCTCGGAGGTACGGCTCCTGGCCGGTATGGGGCACATCGCGCTCGCCGTCTGGGCGGTCATCGTGATCGTGCCGATCCTCTGGACGTTCCTCGCCGCGTTCAAGAACACCAGCGAGATCTTCAGCAGCCCGTGGACGCTCCCCGCGGAGCTGCGCTGGGGGAACTTCGGTCGGGCCTGGACCAAGGCCAACGTCGGCCGCTACTTCCTCAACAGCGTCATCGTCGTCGGCTTCAGCACGTTCGGCACCATGCTGCTCGGCTCGATGGCGGCGTACGTGCTGGCCCGGTACAAGTTCTGGGGCAACCGGGCCATCTACTACCTGTTCGTGTCCGGGTTGGCGTTCCCGGTCTTCCTGGCCCTGGTGCCGCTCTTCTTCGTGGTGCGCAACCTGGGTCTGCTGGACACCCACACCGGCGTGGTGCTCGTCTACATCGCCTACTCGCTGCCGTTCACCGTGTTCTTCCTGGCCGCGTTCTTCAAGACGCTACCGTCGTCGGTCGCCGAGGCCGGCATGATCGACGGCTGCGGGCACACCAGGCTGTTCTTCCAGGTGATGATGCCGATGGCGAAGCCCGGCCTGATCAGCGTGGCGATCTTCAACATCATCGGTCAGTGGGCGCAGTACCAACTTCCTCTGGTGCTGCTGTCCAACGCCAAGGACAAGTGGGTGCTCACCCAGGGCATCGCCGACATCTCGGTCAACGCCGGCTACGAGGCGGACTGGTCCGGGCTGTTCGCCGCGCTGACAATCGCCATCCTCCCGATGATCATCGTGTACGCGGTGTTCCAGCGCCAGATCCAGGCCGGCCTCACCTCCGGTGCGGTGAAGTAGTAAAGGCGCCGCGAGTAAGGAAGGGCACCTTATTAACGCCTGGTGCATAGGAAGGGCCCCTTGTTAACACCTCGTCTGTGGAGGGTGTTAACAAGGGGCCCTTCCTTTCACCTCGGTGGCTGGCGCTCCTCGGCCCGGGTGTGCCAGGAGTGCCAGAGCGCCGCGTACGCCCCGCCGGCCGCGACCAGGTCGTCGTGACTGCCGATCTCGGTGATCCGACCGTCGGCGAGCACGGCGACCCGGTCGGCGTCGTGCGCGGTGTTGAGCCGGTGCGCGATCGCGATGACGGTCCGCCCGACGAGCACGGCTGCCAACGCCCGTTCGGTACGCCGGGCGGTGGTCGGGTCCAGTGCGGCGGTCGCCTCGTCCAGGATCAGCGTGTGCGGATCGGCGAGCACCAACCGGGCCAGCGCCAACTGCTGCGCCTCTGCCGCGCCGAGTTGCCGGGCACCGTCGCCGAGCGCCGTGTCCAGCCCTTCCGGCAGGTCGGCGTACCAGTCGGCGCCGACGGTGACCAGCGCGGCGCGCATCTGCTCGTCGGACGCGTCGGGTGCGGCGAAGGCGAGGTTGTCGCGCACCGAGCCGATGAACACGTGGTGCTCCTGGGTGACCAGGGCGATCCGGCGACGCCGCTCGGCCGGGTCAAGCTCGATGACGGGGCAACCGCCGATGCTGACCACACCCTGCCGGGGTGCGTCGATTCCGGCCAGCAGCCGGGCAAGTGTTGACTTGCCGGCCCCTGACGGACCGACAACGGCCAGCCGCTCACCGGGCTGCACCTGAAGGTCGATGCCGTGCAGCACGTCCTGCCCGTCGGTGTAGGAGAACCGGGCGCCCCGCACGACGAGCCGCTCACCCCGCGACGCGGCGGTCCTGCCGGGCGGCTCCGGCGGGACCATGCCGACACCGAGCACCCTGGCGTACGACGCGAAGCCGCGCTGCGCCTGCTCCGTCCACTGCAACAGCCGGTCCAACGGCTCGATCGCCTGTTGCAGGTAGAGGGCGGCGGCGACCACCGCGCCGAGCGTGACAGCGTCCCGGAAGAACAGGAAGCCCCCGACGAGCAGCACCAGGGCGACCGGCAGCGGATAGCTCGCCTCCACCACTGAGAAGAACACCGTACGCAGCGCGAGTGTGGCCCGTCGGGCCGACCACAACCGGGCGATGCGTGTGCTGCCGTGACTGATCCGCTCGTCGGACAGCCGGAGCGCCTCGACAGTGCGCGCGCCCTCGGCGGTGGTGGTCAGGGTCTCGGTCAGCTCGGCCGACGCCGCGCCCTCGGCGAGGTACGCGGGGGCGGCCCGGCGCAGGTACCAGCGGGTCACCGCCACGATCGACGGCAACCCGGCCAGCGCGGCCAGCCCGAGCAGCGGGTGCAGCAGGAACACCGCCCCGTACAGCAACGCCAGTTGGACCGTCGCGATGACGATTGTGGGCACCACGTCGCGCACTGTGGTGCCGACCGTCGCCACGTCGACCGAGCTGCGGGTCGCCAGATCCCCGGAGCCGGCGCGCTCGACCACCGAGACGGGCAGCCCGAGCGTTCTGTTGACGAACTCCTCGCGCAGTTCGGCGACGGCCCGCTCGCCGAACCGGTGACCGGCGTACTGGGCGTAGCGGGAGAGCAGCGCGCTCACCAGGACGCAGCCGGTGATGGCCAGCGCCAGCCGGTCCACGGTGGCCACGCCCGCCCCCGCGGTGACCCGGTCGACGATGGTGCCCAGCAGCCAGGGCGGGGCGAGTCCGGCGACTGCGGCGGCACTGTGCAGCGCCAGCACGATCCCGACGGCGCGGCGATGACGGCTGATCATGTCCCGCAGGGCACTGCGTACGGTGCCGCGGTCGGCCACCGGCAGCCGGCTCACCGGTACGCCTCCTCGGTGTCGGCGGGCTTGTCGAGGTCGGGGTCGTCGCTGCCCCGGGCCACCAGGTGCCGATAGTCGATGTTCCGGTCGAGCAGGTCGGCGTGGCTGCCGGTGGCGGTGATCCGGCCGCCGCTCAGGTGCGCGACAAGATCGGCGCGACCGAGCAGCAGTGGCGACGTGGCGATCAGCACTGTGGTCCGTCCTGCCCGCGCGGCACGAAGCCGCTCGGCGATCCGCGCCTCGGTGTGCGCGTCCACCGCCGACGTCGGGTCGACGAGGATCAGCACCTCCGGCTCGACGAGCAGCGCCCGGGCAAGGCGTACCCGCTGGCGCTGGCCCCCGGAGAGCGTCCGGCCCCGGGCGTCGATCGGGGTGTCCAGCCCGGCGGGCAGGGCGTCGACGACGTCCTCGGCTGAGGCGACCCACAGCGCCGCGTTCGTCCGGTCGTCGTCGGCGTCGGCGGTGTGCAGGATGTCCCGCAGGGTTCCGGCGAAGAGGTAGGACTCGTGGTCGGCCACCAGTATCCGGGCCCGGACCTCGTCCAGGGCGATCCCGGTCAGCGGCACGCCGCCCCAGGTGGTCTCGCTGACGACGTAGCGGCCGAGCCGGTCGGCCAGCGCGACGGCCGCTGCAGGATCGTCCGCCGCCACACCGGTCAGCCGGCCCGCGCGCACTGTCAGCCCGGTCACCGGGTCGTACAGGTCGGCGGGCCCGGCCGGCGCGGCCAGCACGCCGGGCCGGCGTGCGTCGGGCACGGTGTCGGGTCGGCGTGCGTCGGGCACGGTGCCCGGCTGGCGGCGGCCGGGGCCGCCGACATCGTCGGGGGTCAGCCTGAGCAGGGCGACGATCCGCCGGGCGGCGACCCGGCCCCGGATCAGCTGGTAACTGCCCTCCATCAGGAACCAGACCGGCACGATCAGGGTCGCCACGTAGCCGTAGACGGCGACCAGCTCACCGACCGTGACGTCACCGTTCACCGTCATCCGGGCTGTCAGCCACACCACCGCCGCCAGGAACAACCCGGGGATGGCGACGGTGGCCGCGTCGATCCAACTGTTTACCGCGCCGACCCGGTATCCCTCGGCGCGCAGGTTCTGCGACCTTGCCGCGTACCGCCGCGCGAACAGGTCCCGGCCGCCCACCCCGGCGAGCACGCGCAGCCCGGCCACGATGTCGCCGGATCGGGCGGTGAGGGCGCCCTGCTGCTTGCGGTAGACCGACTCGGCCCGCTCCAGGCGGCGCAGCAGCGGCCCGACGACCAGCCCGACCACCGGCACGCCCACCAGCACGCAGAGCGCGAGCAGCGGGGAGATCGACCAGAGCAGCACGGCGATGACGGCGTACCCGACGACCGCGCCGACGCCCGGCCCGGTCAGCGTCAGCACCTGCGCCGACCAGTCGATGTCGGAGCCGCCGATGGTGGCCACCTCGCCGGCGGCCACCCGGCGCGGTAGCGCCGCGCCGATGCGCGACACCTGGCGCGACACGACAGCCGCCGAGCGGGCCTTGGCGTCCTCCCGGATGAACGTCATGGTGCGGTGCCGCATGATGCCCAGGTACGACAGCCCGACCCCCGCGACGACGATCGCCACGACCCAGAGGGCCAGGGCGCGGATGTCGCGTGCGCGCAGCCCGTCGTCGACAGCACGGGCGATCAGGTACGGCCGCAGCGACAGCGCGACCATCCAGGCCGTACCCAGGAGGCTCCCGCGAAGCACGCGCCCGGGCTGGCGCCGGACCAGCCACCACAGGTAGCGCATCGGCCCCCTCGTATCCGGAATGCCGGGCTCGGGATGGGGGATCTGTGGAGGCACCTGGTCACGCTACCGAGCCTTCCCGCCATTCACCGACCCGTTTTCGCCTGCGTCGGCCCGCTTCCGTAGGGTGGGCTCGGTCGATGTCGGACGGGCGAGGCAGAATCACATCCGTGCTGGTGGCGGTGGTGTCCGATGAGCGCGGTGGGGGCGAGCTGCGCCCTCTTGACGCTGCTGGCCGGCCCACCGGTCCGACCGAGACCGTCGCCGACCTGGCCGCCGCAGTGGCCGCGCGGGAGGCCGCCGACCGCCCGCGCTGGGTCTGGCCGACCGCCAGCACCATCTATCCGGCTCTGCTGCGGGCCGGGGTGCGCGTCGACCGCTGTCACGACGTGGAGCTGACCGAAGCGCTGCTGCTCGGCCACGCCGGCCGCTGGGGTGAGCCACGTTCCCTCGCCGCCGCCTGGGCGCGGCTCACCGGCGTGCAGGTCCCGCCGGATCCGCCGCCGCGCCCGGTCGCGCCGCCCGGGCACGGCCAGGTGGCGCTCTTCGACACTCTGCCCGGCCCGCCGGGGCCGGGCATCGACGCCCTGATCCAGGTGTACGCCGACCAGCTCGCCCGTGTCGCCGACACCGAACATCCGGGCCGGTTCCGGCTGTTGGTGGCCGCCGAGTCGGCCGGAGCGCTCATCGCTGTGGAGATGGGTGTCGCAGGGCTGCCCTGGCGGGCTGAGGTGCATGACGCGGTCCTCGGCGAGTTGCTGGGCGAGCCGTCCCCGGTGGGAGGTCCGCCGCGCCGGCTCGCCGAGTTGGCCACCCAGATCGCGGACGCGCTCGGCGTCCGGCAGTTGCACGCCGATTCGCCGGCCGAACTGCTGAAGGCGTTCGCCCGGGCAGGGGTGGAGCTGCCGAACACGCGGGCGTGGGTGCTGCGCGGGGTGGACCACCCGGCGGTGCCACTGGTGCTGGAATACAAGGAGCTCTACCGGATCTGGACGGCGCACGGCTGGTCCTGGCGTGAGCAGTGGGTGCGCGACGGGCGGTTCCAGCCGGAGTACGTGCCGGGCGGGGTGGTCTCCGGCCGCTGGGCCACCCGAGGCGGTGGCGCGTTGCAACTTCCCAAGGTGATCCGCCGGTCGGTGGTGGCCGATCCGGGTTGGCGTCTGGTGGTCGCCGACGCCGGCCAGTTGGAGCCCCGGGTGCTGGCGGCGGTCTCCGGCGACGCGCGGCTCGCGTCGGCGGGCGGTGCCGGCGACCTTTACGCCGCGCTGGCCCGGGACTCGTTCGCCGGTGACCGGGATCGGGCCAAGCTGGCGATGCTGGGCGCGATGTACGGGCAGACCGGCGGGGCGGCGTTGCCCGCGTTGGCGGTGCTGAAACGCAGCTACCCGACGGCGTTCGCCTACGTGGAGGCGGCGGCGCGCACCGGTGAGGCCGGTGGGTTGGTGCGCTCCTGGCTGGGGCGGACGTGTCCGCCCGGCTCGTTCGGGTTGGGTGACCCGGACGACGGTCCGGTCGACCCGGACGGCGCGGCCGACCGCCAGAGCCCGCGGGCGCGCGCCGCGCGGTCGCGGGGGCGGTTCACCCGCAACTTCGTCATCCAGGCCACCGCTGCGGAGTGGGCGTCCACACTGCTTGCCACGTTGCGCACCGCGCTGGTCGGCACCGACGCCGAGCTGGTCTTCTTCCAGCACGACGAGGTGATCGTGCATGCTCCGGCGGAGCAGGCCGAGGCGGTCGCGGCCGCGGTGGAGCGCAGTGGCGAGCGGGCCACCGCGCTGTTGTTCGGCGAGACTCCGGTGCGGTTTCCGCTGGATCTGTCCATCGTCGACTGCTACGCCGACGCGGCCTGACCGGTCGCCCGGCCCGCTTCAGGTGATGCCGGACGTGTAACGGTTGCGCTATTTCTCCTTTTCGCCCCGCCACCCTCGCCCCGCCGTCCTCGTTGCAGTGTCCGTAGGAGGGGCCGGCCGGTCACGGTCGGTCCCGTGCTTGAGGGGGCGCAGCTGAACCGGATCGCAGGAATGATCATCGCCGCCGGTGGTGGCCGCCGTATCGGCGGTCCCGAGGCGCTGCTGCACCAGGGGGAGAAGCCCCTGGTCAACCAGATGATCGACACGATGACCGAGGCGGGCTGCGAGCAGATCGTGGTCGTACTGGGTGCCGCCGCCGAGCAGGTCCGACAGACCGCCGACCTCGACAAAGCCACCGTAGTGATCAACAAGGCGTGGGGCACCGGGGTCGGCTCGTCCATCCGGGCCGGCCTGGCAGCCATGGACGACGAGGGGATCGAGGCGGTGGTGGTGGTCCCGGTCGACATGCCGGGCCTGACAGCCGCAGCGGTCCGCCGGGTGGCCGCGCTGCCGTACCCGGACGTGCTGGTGTGCGCCACCTACGACGGACTGCGCGGCTATCCGATGCTGTTCGGCCGCCGGCACTGGCCCGGCATCGCCACCCTGGCCAGCGCCGACGTGGGCGCCCGGCCGTACCTGCTGGCGCACAAGGACCAGATCGTCGACATCGCCTGCGACTCGGTCGCCGACGGCAGCCGCGTCGACACCCCGGAGCTGATGGCGCTCTACGGCCTCACCGTCCCGCCGCAGCGGGTGGGCGTCTAGTCAGCTGGCCCGGCGGCCCGGCAGCCGGCCACAGGCGCGCCGCCGGCCGCCCTCCCGGGCAGTCGGCGGCGCGTCGTGGTGCGGTTACTCCGAAGCCTGGTCCAGCTCGCCGGTGGCGGCGAGTCGCTGGTACCAGTGGGCGCTGTCCTTCCAGATGCGCTCCTGGGTGTCGTAGTCGACCCGGATGATCCCGAAGCGACGGTCGTAGCCGTAACCCCACTCGAAGTTGTCCAGCAGCGACCAGACGAAGTAGCCCCGGACGTCCGCGCCCTGCGCGCGGGCGTCGGCCACCGCGCCGATGTGGCGGCGCAGGTAGTCGACGCGCCGCTCGTCGTGGATTCGGCCGTCGGCCGAGACGACGTCCTCGAACGCCGCGCCGTTCTCGGTGATCATCAGAGGCTGGCTCGGGTACTCCCGGTGCAGCCGCAGCAGCAGCCCGGTCAGCGCCGCCGGGTCGATGTTCCACCCCATCGCCGTGTACGGGCCGGGCTGCGGCAGGAAGTCGACGTTGTCGGCGCCGACCCACGGTGAGTGCGCCGAGGCGCCGTGACCGTCGGCGTCCGAGCGGGCCGAGTGCCCGTCCCAAGCGCGGACCAGCGTGCTGGAGTAGTAGTTGACACCCAGGACGTCCAGTGGCACGGCGATCACCTTCTCGTCGCCCTCCCGCACGAACGACCAGTCGGTGACACTCGCGGTGTCGGTCAGCAGATCCACCGGGTACGCGCCGGTGAGCATCGGGCCGAGGAACGCCCCGTTGGCAAGCGCGTCGATGCGCCGCGCCGCGTCCGCGTCCGCCGCCGAGTCCGACTCCGGCCGGACCACGTGCAGGTTGAGCGTCACCGACAGTTCGGCGCTCGGGGCCAACGCCCGGACCACGCGGCCGGCGAGGCCGTGGGCGAGGTTCAGGTGGTGCACCGCCGCCAGCGCTGCCGCCGGTTCGGTACGCCCCGGCGCGTGCACGCCGGACGCGTAGCCCAGGTACGCCGAGCACCACGGCTCGTTGAGCGTCGTCCAGGTGTGCACCCGGTCGCCGAGCGCGGCGACGATCCCCGACGCGTACTCCTCGAAGCGAAGCGCGGTGTCCCGCACCGGCCAGCCGCCGGCGTCCTCCAACTCCTGCGGCAGGTCCCAGTGGTACATGGTGGCGACCGGGCGGACGCCACGCTCCAGCAGCCCGTCGACCAGGCGGGAGTAGAAGTCCAGGCCGGCCTGGTTGAACCGCCCGGAACCGCCCGGCTGCACCCGCGGCCAGGAGATCGAGAAACGGTACGCGCCCAGACCCAGCTCGGCGATGTGGTCGAGGTCCTGCGGCCAGCGGTGGTAGTGGTCGGCTGCCACGTCACCGGTGTCACCGTTGAGCGTCCGCCCCGGGGTGTGGCTGTAGGTGTCCCAGATGGACGGGCCACGGCCGTCCTCCGTCGCGGCGCCCTCGATCTGGTACGCCGCCGTCGCAGAACCCCAGAGGAAACTCTCCGGGAAGCTACGTTCTGTCATCGCCCCACCACCTCCGCGCCAGCCACCACACAGTCGTATCCCGACGAGGTGCCCGCCACCAACTCGGCGGTGGCCACCCCGTCACGGAAACTCACGTCGAACTCCGCGCCGGGCCCGTCCCCGGGCGCCGGGATCCGCACCCGCTGGCGTTGCCCCGGCGCCGGTGCGTAGAGCCGCAACTGCACGCCGTCCGCCCATTCGTAGTCCGGCCGGTCGGAGCGTGCCCCGAACGGGATGACCGCGCCCGGCCGTGCGAGCACCGGCACGCTGTCGAACTCGTGCTTCTCGGTGACCCACGCCGGGCCGGTGACCTGCGCGCCGGTGACAAGGTGCGTCCAGGTGCCGGCGGGCACATAGTAGGTGACCTGACCGTCGGCGCTGAGCACCGGTGCGACGAGCACGTCGGAGCCGAGCATGTACTGGCGGTCCAGCTGTGCCGTGGCCGGGTCGTCCGGGAACTCCACGACCATCGGACGCATCATCGGGATCCCGTCGCGGTGCGCTTCCTGCGCGGCGGCGGCGAGGTACGGCATCAGGCTGAGCTTGAGCCGGGTGAAGTGCCGCAGCACCTCGACGGCCTCCTCGTCGTACGCCCACGGCACCCGGTACGAGCCGGAGCCGTGCAGCCGGGAGTGCGAGGAGAGCAGCCCGAAGGCGATCCACCTCTTGAACACCGCCGGGTCGGGGGTGCCCTCGAACCCGCCGATGTCGTGGCTCCAGTAGCCGAAGCCCGACGCGGCCAGGGACAGTCCGCCGCGAAGCGACTCCGCCATCGCCACGAACGTCGACTCGCAGTCGCCACCCCAGTGCACGGGGAACTTCTGCCCGCCGGTGGTCGCCGAGCGGGCGAACAGCACGGCCTCGCCCTTGCCACGCTCGGTCTCCAGTAGCTCGAAGACCGCCTTGTTGTAGAGGTAGGAGTAGTAGTTGTGCATCCGCTGCGGGTCCGAACCGTCGTGCCACACCACGTCGGTCGGGATGCGCTCACCGAAGTCGGTCTTGAAACAGTCGACGCCCATGTCCAGCAGGACCTTGAGTTTCCCGGTGAACCAGCGGACCGCGTCCGGGTTGGTGAAGTCGACAAGGGCCATGCCGGCCTGCCACTTGTCCCACTGCCACACCGACCCGTCAGGGTTGCGGACCAGGTAGCCGGCCTGCCGTCCCTCCTCGAAGAGGTACGACCGCTGCGCGATGTACGGGTTGATCCAGACGCACACCTTCAGGTCACGCTCGTGCAGCCGGCGCAGCATCCCCTCCGGGTCGGGAAACATCGCCGGGTCCCAGACGAAGTCGACCCAGTGGAACTGGCGCATCCAGAAGCAGTCGAAGTGGAACACCGACAGCGGCAGGTCACGCTCGGCCATCCCGTCGACGAACTCGGTGACGGTCTTCTCCTCGTACGAGGTGGTGAACGACGTCGACAGCCACAGCCCGTACGACCAGGCGGGAACCTTGGCCGGTCGGCCGGTCAGCGCCGTGTAGCGGCGCAGCACGTCCTTCGGGGTGGGCCCGTCGATGACGTAGTAGGTGAGGGACTGGCCCTCGACGCTGAACTGTGTCTGCGCGACGACCTCCGAGCCGACCTCGAACGACACGTGCTCCGGGTGGTCCACGAAGACCCCGTAGCCGGCGCTGCTGAGATAGAACGGCACGTTCTTGTACGCCTGCTCGCTGGCCGTGCCACCGTCGGCGTTCCAGATGTCGACGGTCTGACCGTTCTTCACGAACGGGCCGAACCGCTCGCCCAGCCCGTACACCGTCTCGCCGACGCCCAGCGCGAGACGGTCGTGCACGTACCGGCGGCCCTCGCCGTCGGTCACGATGCCGACGCTGCGCGCGGTGGACGCGGTGATCAGCCGGTCGCCGTGCAGGAACTCGACCCGCCAGCCGTCGACGAGCGCGACCCGGGCGGTCAACTCGCCGGTCGTGAGCGAGGCGGTGATCCCGGTGATGTCGACGGCGACCGGGAACCCGTCGTCGGTGTTCAGCCCGAAGTGCGGCTCGCGGGGCAGCCCGCCGCTGTGGTGGCCGATGGTCACCCCGACGATGCCGGGAGCGGGGGAGAAGAACCGGACCGTGACCACCGGCCGGTTGAGGGTGTCGCCCCGACCGGTGATCTGACCGGACGGCGCGAAGACGGTGAAACCGCGCTCGTCCGGCTCCACCGATTCGACTGTGCCGGGGCGCAGGACACTGACCCCCGGGCGCAGTTGCCAGTACCCGTCGGTGAACTTCACTTCTCGGCTCCTGCCGTGATGCCGCGCGCCAGAGTGCGCTGGAAGATGAGGAAGAAGAGGATGGCCGGCACCAGGCTGATCAACGCGCCCGCGTTCGTCGTCGGGGCGTCCATCAGCCGGTCGCCCTGCAACGACGCGATCGCGACCGGGATGGTCTGCGTCTGGTTGTCGATGAGCATGACCAGCGGGATGAGGAACTCGTTCCAGGTCCAGATGAAGAAGAAGATGAGCAGCACCGCGAGGGTGGGCCGCAGGTTGGGGAAGACCACCCGCCAGAGCACCGTCCACTTGCCGGCGCCGTCGAGCGCTGCGGCCTCCAGCAGGGAACGCGGGAACGTGCTCATCACCGAGGCGAGCAGGTACGTGCCGAACGCGCTCTGGATGACGGTGAAGATGATGATCACCGCGAGCCGCGTGTTGTAGAGCCCGACCTCTTTCGCCACGTAGTACAGCGGGTAGATCAGCGCCTCCTGCGGAAGCATGTTCGCCAGCAGGAAGAGCCCCACGATCCAGAGCCGGCCCCGAACCCGGCCGATGCCCAGGGCGTACGCGTTGAGCAGCGAGACGGCGACGCCGAGCACCGCCACGGACCCGGCGATGAGCGCCGAGTTCCACAGCTTCAGCGGAAAGTTGACCTCGGTCCAGTACGTCCGCAGGCCCTTCGTGTAGAACTCGCTCGGCCAGCTCAGCGGCCCGCTCGACGAGTAGTCGCCTGGCGACTTGAACGCGTTGAGCAGCATGAACGCGAACGGCACGAGCATGACGAGCGCGGCGAGCGTGACAAGCACGAGCACGATCCACCGGCCGGCGCCGCGATGGTGCCTGTCGCGTACCGGGCGGCGCGGCGCTACCGGCGCGGGTGTCGGAGTGAGCGTGACGGACATGTCAGAACCCCCGGTCCCGGCGCTCGCTGCGAGCCTGCATCCAGATGAAGACCACAGCCACCACCACGATGATCAATGTGAGCACTGTCGAGATCGCGGAGCCGTAGCCGACCTGGAGCTTCTTGAAGAACGTGTAGTAGGCGAAGTAGGACGGCACGTTCGTGGCGTTCTCGGGGCCGCCCCGGGTCAGGGCGAAGATCGGCCCGAACACCTTCAACGCGGCGATGGTGCAGGTCAGCGCCACCACGAACGTCTCCGGCCGGATCTGCGGCAGGGTGATCGCCCGGAACCGGTGCAGCCAGTTCGCGCCGTCGACCTCGGCCGCCTCGTACAACTCGGGGTCGACCCGCTGCAGCGCCGCCATGAAGACGACCACCGGGTAGCCGATCTGCACCCAGATCATCACCGCCATCACGCTGGGCAGGGCGGTGCCCGGGTCACCGAGCCAGTCGTGGCGCAGCGCGCCGAGCCCGACCGCGTCGAGCAGGCTGTTGAACGCGCCGTCGGGACGAAGGATCCAGCCCCAGACGATGCCGGCCACCACGACGGGCAGCACCTGCGGCAGGTAGAACGCGGCCCGGAGGGCGGCGGCGGTGCGGGGCTTGAACCGGCGGCCGATGATGTCGAAGAGCACCGAGGCGAGCAGCAACCCGAGCACTGTCGGCGCCACCACCATGGCCACGAGCATCGCCACCGTGTTGCGGAACGACGCCCAGAACACCTCGTCGTGCAGCAGTTGCCGGTAGTTGTCCAGCCCGATGAAGGTGGGGTCACCGACCCCTGACCACTTGGTCAGTGACAGGTAACCGGTGCCGACCAGCGGCGCGCCGATGACCAGGACGAACAGGACCGCTCCGGGGAGCAGGTAGAGCCAGTACGCCGCATTTCGGCCGCGGGGTGCGCGGCGGGGTGCGGGAGGGGTCGGTGTCGCGGCCGGGGCGGCGACGGTCTCGGAGACTGCCATGGAAGATCCTTCCCGGTGGGGCGGGCGGACGCGCCGGTTGCGCCGGTCGCGCCCGCCGCCCGCCGCGTCACTTGCCGGTGATCTCCTTGACGCCATCGGCGTACGGCTTGGCGATCGTGTCGAGCACCTGGTCGGGAGACTTCGACCCGTTGATCAGGCCCTGGAAGCCGCCGACGAGCACGTCGTAGTAGCCGGGCACCGGCCAGTCCGGGTAGAACGCCAGGCCGTCCTGCTTGCTGACGGTGTTGAAGTCCTCGATGAGCTTGCGGTCCTTCGCGTCGGTGATCTTCGCGGGGTCACCGGCCACCGGTACGCCACCGTTGTTGCCGATGAGGTCCTGGATCTCCGGGCGCAGTGTGATGTCGATGAAGTCGTACGCCAGGCTCTTGGCCTTGCTCGACGTCGGGACGACCCAGAGGTTGCCGGACGAGCCGGCCTGCAGGGTGTTGCCCGGGAAGAGGAACGTGTCCCAGTTGGCCTTCATCTCGGCCTTGAACCGGCCGTACCACCAGCTGCCCGAGACGATCATCGGGGTCTTGCCGCCGATGAACGCGGTGCCCATGTCCTCGGCCTTGAGGCTCGCGGAGTTCTTGGCGACGTAGCCCTTCTTCACCCAGTCGGCGAAGGTGTCCGCGCCGTACTTCAGCGGGTCGGCCTTGAAGTCGACGGGGTTCTTGTAGAGCTGGTAGTTGTCGACGAACTGCCTGTCGGCCTTGGCCAGCGCCAGCTGGTAGAAGAGCTGCCCGGCCGGGTATTCGGCACCGGCCATGCCCAGCGGGGTGACGCCCTTGGCGACGAAGGTGTCCATCGCGGCGGTCATCTCGGCGAGGGTGGTGGGCACCTGCACGCCGTTCTGCTGGAACAGGTCCTTGTTGTAGTAGACAGTGACGTACTCGCCGTAGTTCGGCACACCGAACCAGTTGCCCGAGCCCATCACGCCCTTGTCGCTGTAGCGGGCGGTGGTCTGCAGGCTGGTGCTGAGCTTGTCGGCCCAGCCGCGCTTCTCGGCCTCGGCGGTCAGGTCGGTGAGCAGACCTTGCGAGGAGAGCAGCCCGGCCGTGGCGTTGCCCTTGTTGTACTCCATGATGTCCGGGCCCTCGGACGAGTTGACGATCATCCCGGCGTTCTGCTGGATCTGCTCGAACGCCTTGCGCTCGAAGCGCACCTCGACGCCCGGATGCTCCGTCTTGAAGATCTCGATCGCCCGGTCCCAGGCGACCCCCATGGCGCTGTTGGCGCTCTCGTAGTGCCACAGCTTCAGGGTCTTGGCCCCGCTGTCGTCCCCGCTGTCACCACCGCCGCAGGCGGCCACGGTGGTCGTCGCGGTCGCCGCCAGGGCGATCGCGGCGACGATCCGACGGATTCGCTGCATTGCTATCCTCCTCGTTGAGTATCGAGCCCGGTATCTCACTGGGCCCGTCGCCGCGTTGCAGCGCGGCGGCGGGCCGTTTTAGCTGGTCAGTCCCCTCGTCGGGGTGGTTCGGAAATCGCAGGCCGCCGTGGCTGGGCCGTCGATCCGCGGATCTCCAGCGCGCACGGCAGCAGTTGCTGGTGGCGTTCGTTGCCCGGCCCGTCCAGGTGCCGCACCAACGCCTCGATCGCGATCCGGCCCAGGGCCGATCCGGGCGACGTCATGGCGGTCAGCGCCGGGGTGGCCAGCTCGGCGACCTGCGGCGAGGTGACCATCGAGATGACAGAGACGTCGTCGGGCACCGACAGACCGCGACCCGTCAACTCCCCGAGGATGCCGAAGATCGCGGTCTCGTTCATGGCCAGCACCGCGGACAGCTCCGGCGTCCGCGCGAACGCGGCGGCAAGGGCTGCCCGGCCGCCGGCGGCGCTGTCCTCGGCGGGGATCATCACCGGGTCCAGGCCGTAGCCGGTCATCGCCGCCACGAACGCGTCCCGGGTACGCAGCGCGGGGCCGTAACCGCTGGCCAGGGTGGCGGCCGAGTGGTTGACGTACACGATGTGCCGGTGCCCCAGGCCGACCAGGTGCTCGACGGCCTCCCGCACGGTCTGCTCGAAGTCGATGTCGACGTAGGAGAGCGCGTCGGCGTCGCCGGTGCGGCCGATCAGCACCAGCGGCACGCCGGCCTCCTGGAGAACTGTGACCCGCTCGTCGGCGAGTTGCACCTCCATCAGCACGACGCCGTCGAGCATCCGTTGGGTGGCCAGCCGCCGTAGGTCGTCGAGGTCACCGCCGCCGCCGATCGGGGAGAGCACCAGGTGGTAGCCGGCGACGCTTGCCGCGGCGGCAGCCCCGGTGACGAACGCGGTCTCGGTCGCACCCAGGCCGCGCTCGTCCATGGGCATCAGCAGGCCGAGGATCCGGCTGCGTCGACTGGCCAGGCCACGGGCCATCGCGTTGGGCTGGTAGTCGAGCTCGGCCATCGCCGCGAGGACCTTGTTCCGGGTCGCCTGCGAGATCGGCCGGGTGCCGGTGAGCACGTACGACACGGTGCTTACCGACACCTGCGCGAGGCGGGCGACGTCGTGCATGGTGGCCACCGCGTACCTCCTTCGGCCCGGTGGGGGAGTCACCCCGAGGTGAGCGTCGAAGCGTTTCGACTAAGCGTTTCGACAGACGCTAGGGCACCTGTTACGGCGTCGTCAATAGCCGATGTCGAAATGAAGTCGGAGTACTCCGGCGGTCCGGGCCCGCGCCCTTCGCCGGCGCCGATCCGCGCCTTCACTGGCGCGGCGACCCGCCCTGCTGACGGCGGCGGTCTGGCCCGGCCGACCGCCCGGGGGCGGCGGCGGTGATGACGATGGTCGCGGTGATGGCCGCGGCCGGGCCGCTTATATCTCGATGTTGAACCGTTGCAGCACCGACGGGGCGATCAGGCCGGCGGTGGCGAGCGCCGACACCACCGTGAGTACGGTGCGCAGCACGACCACCTCGGTCTTGCTGCCGGTGCGCAGCGCGATGCTGTTCGGCAGGCCGATCATCGTCCACATCCGACGTTTGATCGGGATCGGCCACAGGATCGGCACCCCGGCTCTGGTGATCATGTCGCCGAGGATGTGCACGAAGCAGCCCACCCCCACGGCCGTGCCGATCAGCGGATAGCCCCGCCCGCCGGGCAGGTTGGCGAAGGTGAACCAGGCCGCGCCGGCCGACGCGAGGGTCACGATCACCCAGCCTGCCCGCTCGGCCCACCTGTCGAAGAGCCCTCGCAGGGCGAGGCCGAACATGAAGAACAGGATCGTGATCACCGCCCACTTGCCGTACGCGGCGCAGAGCGCGGTGGTGCCCCAGCCGACGAGCAGCGTGAACGGGATGGTGTGGGTCAGCGTCCGGTGCCCGTTGTTGCGGCGTGGATCCTTGCTGAGTTTCGTCGCGTAGTAGACCCCGAGGGAGATCTTCTCCATGACCTCGGCGACGAAGAGGGAGAAGACCCCGAAGGTGCGGGCCACTGTGGCGCCGCCCTGGTTGCGGGTCACCTTGCCGGACAGGTCGAGGTCGGGAAAGAGCGCCCCGCCCGCGCACACCGCGGTGCCCACTGCCAACGCGAGTGGTGACTGCTGGTAGTCGGCGAACTGGTCCAGCGCCCAGGACCCGGCCAGCCATACCGCCGCGCCGGACAGCGCGTGCGACGGTCCCATCATCTCGGCTCACCCTCCCCAGGGATCTTGAGCGCCAAAACTACGCCACTGTAGTCAGCGGCCGCGCCCCAGGGGCATCAGCCAAACCGTCTACAACGGACGGTGTCAGAGGGTGGGTGTGAAGCTCTGCCGGATCATCACGAAGTATGCCGCGTTGACCTGCCAGTCGAACTCTTTTGTCAACCACGAGACGGTGAACGCCTGCCCGGCAGAGGTGTTGGCGAGCAGCCGGATGCTGTGCACCCGCTCCCCGGCGGCGTTCTCCCAACTGCACTCCCAGAGCGCGGCGCCGTCGAAGAAATCAAGCCCCGAGATGTCCACCTTCCGGTAGCCAGGAAGTGCCGCGCCAGCGACGAGCCGGGTCTCCTCGGCCTTCCAGTGCGCCACCGGGTCGGCCCGTCGCGGCCCGACCTCGACGCTGAGAACCCGGGCCCCGCTGGGCTCCCGGAAGCAGGTCACCGCCTCCTCGGTCCAGTGCGCCCAGCCCACCGGCGCCGCGATCCGGAAGCCGGCGGGGTCGTCGTGCCAGGTCCAGCCGGTCCGCAGCCGGTAGCGTGAGTCGGCCGGCGGGGACATCGACGGCACCGGCGTGGCCACGGGTGGCGGGGGCGTCGCGCAGGCGAACGCCGCCGGTCGGGTGGCGGTCGCGCCGCCGCCGACGCCGGACGGTGTCGCCCGCTGGTCGTGGCGGCTCATCAGCACCGCCGTGACGCCTCCGGCGACCAGCAGCGCCACAGCGGTGACCGCCCCAGCCGCAGCGATCAACCGCCCGCGCCGTACGGCCCGGCGGCCCGCCGGCCGGGCGGGCGGCACGGGCGGCTCGACCGGCTGCGCCGGGGACAGGTCGGCCGGCTGCGCCGGGGACAGGTCGACGGGCAGCTCAGCGGGAGGCGACGTCGACCGGCCGGCGTGACGCAGCGCCGCCACCGCCGCCGAGCGGGCCGGTCCGGCGGGCTGGTCGTGGGCCGCAACAGCAGCGGCGCGCAGCAGTGGCTCGGCCTCGGCGGCTGTCAACCGCCGCCACGGGTCGCGCTGCAACAGCCCGGTGAGCACCGGACGCAGCGGCCCGGCGCGGCGCATCGGGTCCGGCGGTTCGACGGCCAGCGCGCTGAGCGTTGCCATCGCGCTGGACCGGGCGTACGGGGACTGCCCCTCGACCGTCGCGTAGAGCGTCGCGCCCAGCGACCACAGGTCGGTACGCGGATCGGAGACACCTTCGCGGGCCCGCTCCGGGGCGACGAACTGCGGTGAGCCGAGCACAGTGCCCGGGCCGGTCATCGTCCCGTCGCCGCCGTCGAACGTCGCCAACCCGAAGTCGGTGAGCACCACCCGCCCATCGTCGGCGACGAGCACGTTGTGCGGCTTCACGTCACGGTGCAGTACGCCGGCGGTGTGCGCGGCCCGCAACGCGGCGAGCACCGCCAACCCGATCCGGGCCGTACGTTGGGGGCTCAGTGGACCCTCGGCGCTGAGGATCTGTTGCACCGATCGGGACGGCACGTACTCCATCACGATCCACGGGCTGTCCCGGTCGTGCACGACGTCGTAGATACGCACCACGTTGGGGTGGTTGAGCCGGGCGGCCGTACGCGCCTCGCGCAGCGTCCGGAACCGGAGTTCGGCGCGGTCGGGCTCGGCCAGCCAGGACGGCGGCACGACCTCCTTCACCGCGACGTCGCGGTGCAACATCTCGTCGCGAGCCAACCAGACCCGGCCCATCCCGCCGGTGCCGACCAGGTCGAGCAGCCGGTACCGACCCGCGATCAGCAACTGCTGCACGGTCGCTCCCCCTCGGTCACCCCGAGTTACACGATAACCACCGATGCGGGTTTTCTCATCCGCTGAGCGGCCTCGATCCACGACGGACAGAGGGGTCAACCACGGCCGTACGGCGCAGGTCAGGGGGGTGGTCGGAAACTACTTCGGATCACCGGCCAGTCGGCATCGGCGGCCGTCCAGTCCTCGTCGTGGGTGATCCAGCCAAGCGTCCAGCGCCCGCCCCCGACGACGTCCTGCCGCGCGTGCAGCACTCCGCCGTGCGGTGTCCGCCATCGGGACTCCCACTCCGCGCCCGCGCCGGTGTCGGCGAGGCGCACCTCGTCGTACCCCACGAGAGCGCCGGCCGCGGCGGCCGCGTCCCGGAGCGCGCGCAGCCGGGTCAGCGGGTCGGGCGCGCCGCCCTCGGTGACGCTGAGGGCCCGGCCGGTCGCCGGGTCCTGGAAGCAGGTCACTGCCCCGTCGCGGGAGTAGCGCCAGGTAGCCGGCACCGAGATCCGGAAACCTGCGGTGTCCGCGTGCCACACCCAGCCGGGTGGAAGTCGCAGCCGCTCGCCCGGCGGCGGCGACCAGGCCGGCACCGGCGTGCCGACGATGTCCGGGCGTACGCAGGGAAACGGGGGAGGGGCGATGTTCTGTCCGCCCAGGGGCGGGACGGGTCGGCCACGGCGGTCGCCGGGCGGCCTGTCCGGCCCTCCACCGTCGTTCGGGCCGTCATCGCCGTACTGCCCGTCCGGGTCGCCGCCGGGCAGTTGATCCGTCGACGCTGTGGGGCGGGCGGCGGTGTCGCTCGGGCCGTCGCCGGCGAACGCCAGCGCGGTGCCGATGCCGGCGGCGACCGCCACCAGCAGCGCCGTGCCGACAAGCGCCGCCTGGCGTCCCGTCGGTCGCCGTCCCGATCGGGCGGCTGTCGCCGCCGCGCCGACCGCCACCTCCGCCGGCGGCCGACGGTCGGGCCCGCCGTCACCGGCGCTGGGCGAGACCGGGCCGGTGTCGCCCCGATCGCCATCACCCCGGCCGCCATCACCCCGGCCGGTGGCACCGGAGCCTGCGTCAGCCGGACCGGCGACGCCCGGGCTCCCGGCACCCGAGCTGTCGGCCGGCGCTGCGGCGTCGCTGGTCGCGGCGGCGTCGAGCAACCGGTGGGCCTCGTCGTGGCCGAGGCGCCGCCGTGGATCGCGGCACAGCAGTCCGGCGAGCACCGGCGCGAGCGGCCCGGCGTGCGGGGCCGGGTCCGGCGGGCCGGCGGCCAACGCGCTGAGGGTGGCCATCGCGGTGCTGCGGGCGTACGGGGAGCGGCCCTCCACAGCGGTGTGCAGGGTGGCGCCGAGCGACCACAGGTCGGCGGCCACTGAGGACACACCCTCGGCGGCGCGCTCCGGGGCGACGTACTGCGGGGAGCCGAGGACCATCCCGGGACGGGTCATCGCGCCGTCGCCGCCGTCGAAGGTGGCCAGCCCGAAGTCGGTGAGCATCACCCGCCCGTCGTTGGCCATGAGCACGTTCTGCGGTTTGACGTCGCGGTGCAGCACCCCCACCGCGTGCGCGGCCCGCAGCGCGTCGAGCAGGGCAAGGCCGATCCGGGCGGCCCGGATCGGCGCCAACGGCCCCTCGTCGTCGAGGACGTCCTGAAGGGTGCGTGAGGGGACGTACTCCATCACGATCCACGGGCTGCCCTCGACCGGGACGACGTCGTAGAGCCGGACCACGGCGGGGTGGTTGAGTCGGGCCGCGGCGCGGGCCTCCCGCAGGGTGCGCGAGCGCAACTCGGCCCGGTCGTGGTCGGTCAGCCAGTTCGGCGGTACGACCTCCTTGACGGCGACTTCGCGGTGCAGCATCTCGTCGTGGGCTCGCCACACCCGACCCATGCCCCCGCGACCCACCAGGTCGAGCAGCCGGTATCGACCGGCAATCAGCACCTGCGCACGCTCCTCCTCAGCCGCTGTCCGGGGTACACCCTATCCAGCGGATCGGAAGTCACCTATCGGTCGTCCGACCTACCTCAGCAGGCGGCGTGGTCGGCGGCAGCGAGCAGGTTGCCCTCCGGGACGGCGATCCGGGTACGGCCGCCGGCCAGTTGGGCAGCGGCGCGTCGGGCCTGGAGAGGGCCGTGCTCACGGCGTGCGCTGGCGTAACTGGCGGCGGTGCGGGCCGCGATGGTGGCCCAGCCGTACCGCTCGCCGACCATGGCGCGGGCACGTCGGGCGACCCGCCTGGCGAAGATCTCGTCGCCGAGGAGTTGACCGACAGCGCCGGCCAGGGCGGCCGGGTCACTGTGCGGAAACGTCACGCCTGTCACGCCGGGTTCGACGATCTCGGCGAGGCCACCGGTGCGGGCCACGGCCAGGGGCGCACCGGCAGCTGCCGCCTCCAGCGCCACCATGCCGAACGGCTCGTAGAGGCTGGGGACCACTGTCGCGTCGGTGGCGCCAAGCACCGCCGGGAGTTGGGTGGCGTCGAGGAAGCCCGTGAAGCTGACTGTCGAGCCGAGCGCCAGGCGGCGGGCCTCGGCCTCCAACTCGGCGCGGTACGGGCCGTCGCCTGCGATCACGACGCGCAGCCCGGGGTGCTGCTCGCGCAGCCGGGGTACGGCGTGCACGAGATGCTGCACGCCCTTCTCGTAGACGAGCCGTCCGGCGTACCCGACGAGGGGGCCGTCGGCGGCGAACCGGGCACGGGCCGACGCGACCGCGCGGGGCCGGGCCCGCCAGGCCCGGTCGTCGACGCCGTTGGGCACCACGTCGACCTGCTCGGCGGGTACGTCGAAGAGCGCGCCCACCTGGTCGCGCATGTAACCCGAACAGGTGATCACGCGGGTGGAGGCCCCGGTGAGCCAGTGTTCGACGCCGTGGATGGTGCGGTTCATCTCCTCGGGCAGCCAGCCCTGGTGCCGGCCCGCCTCGGTGGCGTGCATGGTCGTGACGAGCGGCAGGTCCAGGTGGTCGGAGAGGGTCATGGCGGTGTGGGCGACGAGCCAGTCGTGGGCGTGGATGACGTCGTAGGTGCCGGCTTCGGTGGCGCGCAGGGCGGTGCGGGTGAGGGTGTGGTTGAACGCCATGGTCCAGGCCAGCAGGCTGCCGGTGGCGAGGGGGAAGGTGACGGGGTCTTCGGGGGCGCGCAGGATGCGGACGCCGTCGGCGTACTCCTCAAGGGGTGCGCCGTCGGCGTGGCGGGTGACGACTGTGACTTCGTGGCCGGCGGCGGCCAGTGCGACGGAGAGGGCGTGGACGTGTCGGCCGAGGCCGCCGACGAGCACCGGCGGATATTCCCAGGACAGCATCAGCACCCGCAGGTGCCGGGCGGAGTGGATGTCGATCACGTGGGCGTCGGGTGACATTGCGGCCCCCTTTGAGTTGTCCCCGGGCGCGCGCCGACCGGCACCGAATCGGTGCCGCCGTCGCGCCTGGATCGGGCCCCATCCTGCCGGGGCCGAGATAACCAGCGGAGACACCGCCGTTGCGGTCATGTAAAGCGCTACTGGCCCTTTCGGCGCACCCGCAGCAGCTCGGCGACCGACCATGCCTGGAAAGGGCATCCGGTCGCGGCGTGCGGCGCGAGGCCGTCGGCTGTCTCGCTCACCGAGCCTAACCCATATTCGGTCAGATGTGCCTCAATGCCGACCAATACGTCATCGACCGACATCTTGCCCCTGCGGCACGCGTCGACGTACGGGCCGACAAGCCACGGCCACACAGTGCCCTGGTGGTAGCCGCCGTCCCGCTCCGCCGGACCACCCCGGTGCCGGCCCACGAACTCCGGCGAATCCGGGGCGAGACTGCGCGGCCCGAGCGGGGTGAGCAGCCCGGCCGCGACCCGCCGCAACGTCGGCTCGTCCGGCTCCAACGGCGCGAACGGCAACGACCAGGCCAGCAGCTGGTTGGGCCGCAGCGCGTCGTCGTCGTGCAGGGCCGCGCCACCAAGCGGGTACGCGGGCGCGGGCGCGTCGAGCACGTCGTACAGCCAGCCGGCCGGGGCCGGATAGCGGTCCCGGAACGAGGTGGTCGCCTGCCCGTGCCGCCGCCACAGCTCGTCCGCGTCCTGACCGGCCAGCTCGGTCAGCTCGGCGAGCCCGGCCAGCCCGTTGATCCACAGCGCGTTGACCTCGACGGGCTTGCCGGTACGCGGAGTGACAGGCACCCCGTACACGCGGGCGTCCATCCAGGTCAGGGCCGTGCCCGGGGCGCCCTGGGCGAGCAGCCCGTCGGCCGGGTCGACGCCGATGCCGTAGCGGGTGCCCGCCACGTGGGCGTCGACGACTGTCCGCAGCGCGGGCAGCAGCTCGTCGCCGAGGTCGGTGTCACCCGTGACGGTGACGTGTCGGCTCACCGCGTGCAGGAACCACAGCGTGCCGTCGACGGTGTTGTACTCCACCCGCCCGGTGTCGGCCGTGTTGGCGAGCATCCCCTCGGACAGCGTCGCCGCGTACGCCCGCAGCAGCTCCCGGCCCTCGGCGGCGCGGTTGGTGCAGAGGAAGAGACCCTCGTACGAGATCATCGTGTCCCGCGACCACGCGCCGAACCACGGGTACCCGGCGACCACGTCGACAGCCCCGCCGCCCGGGCGCACCACGAACGCGTCGGCGGCAAGCGTGAGCGTCGCCTCCACGTCATCCGTCGGGTTCGCGGCCGCCACCACCTGACGGTTGCGTCGCCGGGCGGTCTCCACGATCTGCGCGGCCGGCGGCGGTTCCTCGTCCAGCCGGCCCGCCCACGCCCGCACCGACACCGTGTCGCCGGGGCGCTCCAGCTCACCGACGAAGCGTCCCGCGTACCAGACGTCCTCGTCCGGGTGTAGCCCTCGGACTGCCTCCTCCCGGTGGTGCACGCCCAGCCACCACTGCCCCTCGGGGGTCCAGCCCGGGCCGGCGAGCCGGTACGCGCCCTCGACCACAGCGCCGTCGCCGACCGTCTCGACCTGCGGCGTGGGGCCGTCGGCCCGCCGCTCGCCGTGCGCGTCGCGCCAGGTGCAGGCGGCCGACAGCTCCAGCCGGACCGGGCCGCCGGCGATCAGCCGGTGCACCACCGCCACGCAGGACCGGCCAGGCAGCATGGCCAGCTCCCGCTCGATCACGACGCCGCCGATCCGCCACCGCCACCGGGGCAGCCCGTCGACCAGGTCGAAGCGTTCGAGCAGTTCGAAGCCGCGCGGGTCGACGTCACCGGAGGCCCACTCGTGCGCGCCGAGCCGGACCCGCGCGCCCGAGGGCAGGGTGACCGCCGGATCGAGACTTGCCAGTCCCACCTGACGGGACGCCGGAGTTTCGCCCGGGACCACCAGCAGACCGTGGTACCGGCGGGTGCGCAGTCCGGAGACCGTGCCCATCGCGTACCCGCCGACACCGTCAGGCACCAGCCACTCCCGGCTGGACGCGCTCGCCAGATCGCCACAGACCTGCGGGCCGAAGTGAATGTCGATCAACTTTCCTCCACCGACGGCAAGGTGTAACACGCCACGACGACAATGGCTGCTGTGGTCAAGTACGGAGACGGCGTCAAGGATGTGTACGTGATCACTGACCGATCGTCCTCCGACGCCTCGCCACCCGACGCTGAGCGGCTCCGGCTCGCCCAGGCCGACTCGGGGGAGCAGGACTGGCGCGCATGGGGTCCCTATCTGTCCGAACGGGCGTGGGGGACGGTACGGGAGGACTACAGCGAGCACGGTACGGCCTGGGACTACTTCCCGCATGACCACGCGCGGTCCAGAGCCTACCGGTGGAATGAAGACGGGATGGCAGGCGTCTGCGACGACCGGCAGACCTTCGCCTTCGCTCTCGCGCTGTGGAACGGCAAGGACCCGATCCTCAAGGAGCGGATGTTCGGCCTGGGCGGCGACAGCGGCAACCACGGCGAGGACGTCAAGGAGTACTGGTGGTACGAGGACTCCACGCCCACCCACTCCTGGATGCGCTGGCGCTACCACTACCCGCAGGCTGCCTTCCCGTACGACGAACTCGTCGCCGTGAACGCGCTGCGCGGCCGGGACGACACCGAGTACGAGCTGGTGGACACCGGCATCTTCGACGAGGACCGGTACTGGGCGGTGACAGTCGACTACGCCAAGGCGTCCCCGACCGACATGTGCATGGTGGTGACGGTCGCCAACCGGGGTGACCGGGCGGCGACCCTGCACGTGCTGCCCACCCTGTGGTTCCGCAACACGTGGGCGTGGGGTCTGCCCGGGGGCGACCGGATTCCCCGGCTGACCGGCGACGGCACCCGGCTGGTCGGTGAGCACCGGGTCCTCGGCCAACTGCTGCTCGAGGGCGACGGCGGCCCGGTGCCGCTGCTCTGCGACAACGACACGAACGCCGAGCGGCTCTGGGGCCTGCCGGGCCGCTCGAAGTACCCGAAGGACGGCATCAACGACCACGTGGTCAACGGCGCGCCCACCGTCAACCCCGCCCGGGAGGGCACCAAGGGCGCGCTGCACTACGTCCTCGACGTGCCGGCCGGCGGGCAGCGCCAGATCCGGTTGCGGCTGACCCGTACCGCGTCGCCTCCGGCGTCGGCCCCGCCGCCCCCGGCCGACCTTCGCGACGGCTTCGAGGCGGTGGTGTGGGCGCGGCGGGCCGAGGCGAACCGGTTCTTCGCAAGCGTGATCCCCGAGGCCGCCACAGCGGACGAGGCACTGGTCGCCCGGCAGGCCATCGCCGGGCTCATGTGGGGCAAGCAGTTCTACCACTTCGACGTCAAGCGCTGGCTCGAAGGCGACCCGGGCTCGACGCCGCCGGCCGGGCGCCGCCACGGACGCAACAGCGCCTGGTGGCACATGACCAGCTTCGACGTGATCTCCATGCCCGACCCGTGGGAGTATCCCTGGTACGCGGCCTGGGACCTGGCCTTCCACTGTGTGAGCATCGCTCGCGTCGACCCCGGCTTCGCCAAGGACCAACTGCTGCTCCTGCTGCGCGAGTGGTACCTGCACCCCAACGGGCAGATCCCCGCGTACGAGTGGGCGTTCGGTGACGTGAACCCGCCGGTGCACGCGTGGGCGGCGCTGAAGGTGTTCGAGATCGACGGCGGTCGGGACTTCGAGTTCCTGGCCCGGGTGATGCACAAGCTGCTGCTGAACTTCACCTGGTGGGTCAACCGCAAGGACACCGGCGGCAACAACGTCTTCGAGGGCGGCTTCCTCGGGCTGGACAACGTCGGGCCGTTCGACCGTTCGGCGGCGCTGCCAGTGGCGGGTGTGCTGGAGCAGTCCGACGGCACCGGCTGGATGGCCATGTACGCCCTCAACCTGCTGGACATCGCGATAGTGCTCGCCGAACACGACCGCACGTGGGTGGACACCGCCACCAAGTTCTTCGAACACTTCGCCTACATCGCCGCCGCCGCGTACGAGCAGGGGCTCTGGGACGACGAGGACGCCTTCTTCTACGACGTGCTGCGCCTCGCCGACGGCACGAAGGTGCCGTTGAAGGTCCGCTCGGTGGTCGGGCTGCTGCCGCTGGCCGCCACCACCAGGCTGACCGCCAAGACCCTGCACCGGCTGCCGGAGTTGGGCGCCCGGCTGCGCTGGTTCCTCACCAACCGCCCGGAGTACGCGCAGGTGATCGGCACCCGCCGCCTCGGCCCGGACGGACGCCAGCAGCGGCTGCTGTCCATGGTCGGCCCGGAGCAGGTGATCCGGCTGCTCGCCCGGATGCTCGACTCCGACGAGTTCCTCTCCGACTTCGGCCTTCGTACGCTGTCCCGCGCGCACCTGGACAAGCCGTTCTCGGTCACCCTCGGCGGGCAGGAGTTCTCCGTCGGCTACGAGCCGGCCGAGTCGACAAGCGGGCTGTTCGGCGGCAACTCGAACTGGCGCGGCCCGATCTGGATGCCGACGAACTTCCTGCTGATCAGCGCGTTGCGCGACTACGCGGCGTTCTTCGGCGACGACCTCCAGGTGGAGTATCCGACCCGCTCCGGCGTGAAGCGCACCCTGGACGAGATCGCCGACGACCTCTCGGCCCGGCTGATCTCGCTGTTCACCCAGGACGACTGGGGCCGCCGCCCGATCTACGGCGCGGCGCGCCTGTTCCAGACCCACCCGGACTGGCGGGACCTGATCGCGTTCCCGGAGTACTTCCACGGTGACAACGGCGCCGGCCTGGGCGCCTGGCACCAGACCGGCTGGACGGCGCTTGTCGCCGACCTGATCCTCACCCTGCGCCGCTGACCCACCCCGCCCTCGCCCCGACCGTGCCGCCCCGCCCCGCCCGCAAGATCCGAGCAACATCAGGGATGCTGCTGCCTCCGGCCAGCGTGAGACAGCAGTATCACCGAAAGTGCGCGGATCTTGCGGGCCTGTGCCCGCACCTCCGCGCCCATGATCGTGCTCGATCCTGGGTAGGGAGGTCGGACACCGTCGCGCTGATCGCGGGCAGCGCGGCTGACGCCCGGGACGCGCTAGTCAGTTGTCGGGCTGGCGTGGGCGCAGGCCGTTGAGGGCCGTGGTGAGGACACGATCGGCGTACTCGGCGGTGAGGGGGCCACTGTGGTGCAGCCACCTGTTGAGCAGGGGACCCCAGATCATCTCCACGGCCACGTCGAGGTCGAGGTCCTCGGCGAGTTGCCCCGCCTGCTGGGCGCTGCGCAGACGTTGGCGCTTGGCTTCCTTCAGCGGCCCGTCCAGCCGTTCGGCGTAGACGGCAGCCAGGTCCGGATCATGCGCGATCTCGGTGGCCAACGCCCGCATCGGCTGGTCGTAGCGGGGATCGTTCAACTCCTCGACAGTGGCGCGGAGCACCACGCGCAGGTCGGTTTCCAGGTCGCCGGTGTCGGGCAGCACCGGGGGCTCGCCCTCGCTGGCGCTGAGCAGGAGGAAGGCATCGAAGATGACAGCGCCCTTGGACGGCCACCAGCGGTAGATGGTCTGTTTGCCCACGCCGGCGCGCGCGGCGATGCCCTCGATGCTGAGTTTGGCGTAACCGACCTCCCGGAGCAGGTCGAACGCCGCCGCGAGGATGGCCTGGCGCGAGGTCTCCTTCCGGCGGGCGGCGTTGGGCGCGGCCCGGTGTTGCGTCGCCATGGGCCGAAAGATACCAGGTGCGAGACGGACCGTCTCGTCTTGACGGGCGGGATAGGCGAGGCCTACCGTCGGACACAGACGAGACGGTCCGTCTCGTCTCGGTAATCGAATGGAGATCGACTGTGCGCACCCCGACCGGCACCGCACCGCGTACCTGGTTCATCACCGGCGCCAGCCGCGGCCTGGGTCGCGCGTTCGCCATCGCCGCTCTCGAACGCGGCGATCGGGTGGTCGGCGCTGCCCGGACCATAGCCCGGGACGACTTCGACGAGCGTCACGGCGACCGTCTGCTCGCCCTGCCGCTCGACGTGACCGACCGGGCGGCGGTCTTCGCCGCCGTCGCCACCGCGGCCGAGCACTTCGGAGGGCTCGACATTGTCGTCAACAACGCCGGCACCATGTCGCTGGGCATGCTCGAAGAGTTCACCGAGGCGCAGGCGCGGGCACAGTTCGAGGTCAACGTGTTCGGCGCGCTCTGGGTCAGCCAGGCCGCGCTGCCGCACCTGCGGGCCCGACGGGCCGGCCACATCGTGCAGATCTCCAGCATCGCCGCACTGGGCGGCTTCCCGAGCACCGGAATGTACAGCGCGAGCAAGTTCGCGCTGGAGGGCATGAGTGAGGCGCTGGCCATGGAGGCCGCGACCTTCGGGGTCAAGGTCAGCATCGTGCAGCCCGGCGGCTACTGGACCGACCTGTACACAAGCGCGACCTCCGCAGGCCCGATGGAGGAGTACGGGCCACTGCGCGCCGAACTGGAGCGGCAGTGGGCCGAAGGCTCGATCGACAGTGAGCCCCGGCTGGCCGCCGAGGCGCTGCTGACACTCGTCGACAGCGACGAACCGCCGCTGCGGCTCCTGCTCGGCAGCATGGTCTACGACCTGGCGTTCGACATCTCGCGCCGCCGCATGGACACCTGGGCCGGCTGGGAGCAGGTGAGCAGGGCCGCTGAGCATGCCGTCCCGGCCCCTGGTGGCACGCCCTGACGCCAGTCACCAATCCGTCACCAAGCGACTACCTAAGGTGTTCGGCCGTACGCTCGGGTGCGTGCCCGGACCCACCGAAAAGGCCACCGAAGAGGAGCGGCGCGACCGCATCGTCGCGTTCGCACGAGAGTTCGCCGAGGCGGAGGGCTGGCCGGAGGTGAGCACCAGGCGTCTCGCCGAGCGGGCCGCCGTCGACCTCGGTGACCTCTACCGACACTTCGCGGATCTGGAGGCGCTGCTCGCCGCCGTCGCCGCGTGTGCCCTCGTCGACCTGGCCGCCGATCTGGCGGAGGCGCACGCGGAGGCCGCCGGCAGCGCCGAGGGCGCCTGGCCGGCCGTCGCGAGCGCGTACCTCGATTTCGCGTACGCCAATCCGGAGGTCTACGACGCGATGCTCGCGATGACCCCGGACCTCGCCCTCGGTGTTGATGGTGTTCCGGCCGCGCCGCGGGCGGTCTTCGCCGAGCTGCGGGCTGCCCTCGCCCCGCTTGCCGGGGGCCGGGACCCGGACACCCTCGCCGAAGTGGGCTGGAGCCTGCTGCACGGCGTCGTCATGCTCACCAGGGGTGGCCGGCTACGGCCAGAGGGGCAGGAGGAGCGGGAAGCGATGATCGCGGAGAGGCTGCTGCGGTGGCCGTGACGGCAGGCGGAAACTCGCTGGGTCCGGTACCGGGCACGCCCTAGAGTCTCGGATCATCGACGGAGTCAGCGCGAGAGGTGGCGGTATGACGGTGGACGCGGCGGCTCGGCGGGGTGCGCAGGTATTGATCTTCGACGCGGACGACACGCTCTGGGAGAACAACGTCGTCTTCGAGCGGGTGATCGACGACTTCCTCGGGTGGCTCGACCATCCGACTCTGGACCGGACGGAGATCCGGGCGATCCTGGACGACATCGAGCGGGCCAACGCCGTCGCGCACGGGTACGGCAGCAAGGTCTTCCTGCGCAGCCTGGCGGACTGCCTGGAACGGCTGCGCGAACGACCGGCCACCGACGTCGAACGGCAGGAGATCGACCGGCTGGCCCTGGCGCTCGTGGAGCACCGGGTGGAGCTGATGCCCGGCGTCGCCGAGGCGCTCGACGAGCTGGCCGGTCGGCACGAGCTGTTGCTGCTCACCAAGGGCGAGCGGGAGGAACAGCAGCGCAAGCTGGACGCCTGCGGGCTGCTGCACCACTTCCGGGCCGCGCACATCGTCGCCGAGAAGAAGGTCGACACGTACCGGTGGCTGGTCGGGGAGCACGGCTTCGACCCGGCTGGCGCGTGGATGATCGGCAACTCCCCGAAGTCGGACATCCTGCCGGCCCGGGCGGCCGGACTGAACGCCGTGTTCATTCCAAACGAGAACACCTGGGTGCTGGAGCACGACGAACTGGATCCGACCGACGCGGGCATCCTGCGGCTTGCCGAGTTCCGCGATCTGCTGCGGCACTTCTGAGCGCCTGAGGAATCTGAACAGCGCTGGCGGCGATGGGTGCGTTACGCCGACGTGCCGCTTTTCCCCTTTGAGATCAGTCACGCCCGCCGACGGTCCGTCGCGGCTTGTCGGTCCGTCGCGGCCGGCCTAGCCTGGGCCGGCGCTCACGGTCCTTCGGGGTGTGCCGGGGGCGTACCGGCGTCCGGCGGGTGGGCACCGTGGAGCTGAGTGCTGAAGCGGCCGGCTCTCTCCGTCGAGCTGCGCGGCGTCGTGCCACGTCCGGGCATGACGGGGTGCCGGAGCTGTCCGCTCCCTGCCGGTCCGCCGGGGGTCAGGGCCGGGTAGTTGCGGACCCGGCCCTGACCACGCTCCCCTCGATGCGGACACGGCCGACCGGACGATGCCGGCCGCGCTGGCGGCCGGCATCGACACCGTTTTCGCGCTCAGGACGCCTCGCCGCCGCGGACGATGGCCACCGCCACGCGGCAGAACTCGTCCATGTCCGGGTTGAAGCCGGCCGCGATGTCGGGGTGCAACCCGGAGCGGGTCTCATCCAGCAAACGCTGACAGACCTGCTCCACCGGCTCGCCGCCGTAGTTGGCACGGACCCGGTCGGTGGCCGCCTGGAGCGCCGAGGTCAGCTGGTCCTCCAGAGGACCGCGCAACTTCTGCTGCACAGCGTCGAGCCCGCGCGGGTCGAGCGTGACATGTGGTTCCGACATCGGTGCTCCCTTCGTCGGCGTCCGCGATACCCCACCGCGGCCGTCGGTCAAACGCCAGTGGGTACGGCGGCAACCCGCACCTGGTACGAGAATTCCTCCGCGGGCTCCTCCTGGTACGACAAACGGCGGATCTGCCTGTCGTCGTCGTAGAGGGCGACGTCCACCAGGACGCCCAGGTGCGCCAGGCCGATGTTGGACACCCGCTTCTTGTCCTGCAACACGGCGCAGACGCCGCCGAGCAGGGTGCTGGCGTCGGACGTACGGTGCCCGGGTGGGCAGCGCAGGACCAGGTCGACAGCGATCGGCCCGGGCAGCGGCGTCCAGCCGGTGCGCTGAGCCGCCTGCAGGGCGGCCTGAAGTAGGGCGCGGACCCTCGTCGCCTGCCGGTGCCCGGCGGCGAAGATGGACAGCGCTTCGGTCTTGACCGGTGGCAGGCCGCTCACCTCGAATGTCAGGGCGAGAGCGCGGGTGTCCTGCACGACGGCACCTCCTCGTTGGAAGGATCCTGCCGAACCGGGGAAGCGGCGGTGCGACGTTCCCGCGATTACCAACCGATCGGGCAGGCGGGGTCGGCCGGAGGCGTGTCGACGGCGGCGGCGAACGCGCTGGCTGCGGCGCTGGGAAAAACGCTAGTCGATGCGGCCCGCTCCCGGTAGTCGGTCGTTCACCCGGTAGGGCGGGGTGCGAAGGCGCAGAACTCGTTGCCTTCCGGGTCGGCCAGCACCCACCACCAGTGCGCCTCGTCGAGCGGTTCGCGCAGCAGCGTCGCGCCGGCCGCTATCAGTGCCATCGGCTCCGGGGCAACCAGGTCGACATCCCAGTGCAGCCGGTTCTTCACCGTCTTGGGCTCGGGCACACCGTCGAATCTCCAGCGGTCCCAGGGGAACCCGGCCGCGCCGACCACCGAGGCGTTGCCCGGCCCGTGCTCGACAGCGCCGCCGACCACGCGGGCCCACCAGGCCGCCTGGGCGGCAGGGTCGGCCGAGGCCACGACCAGCGCGGACGGGCCCGGCTGGGTGCCCGCGCCGACCGGGAACGCGCAGAACGAATTACCCTCCGGGTCGTTCAGCACCCACCAGCCGGCGTCGCCGGCCGGTTCGCCCACCAATCGGGCGCCGGCCGCGAGCAGCGCCGCCGGGTCCGCGCCGGCCAGCCGCAGATCCAGGTGTACGCGCGTCCTGCCGGCCCGTGGCTCGGGCACCCGGTTCACCCAGATCGACTCGGCGTCCGAGCCCGCCGAGCGGGGGTCGACGCGCGTGTCGCCGTCGCCGAGATCCACGACCTCGGCGTCGAGTGTCGCCGCCCAGAAGGCGCCCAGGCGGTGCGGGTCGGCGGCGTCCAGACACAGGTCCTTGAATCTCGCGATCACGGCCCCAGCATGCCTGCTCCGGACGTACCCCGTCAGTACTGCCCGGTGCCGACGGGTCGCCGCGCCGACGGCGGTAGATCTTGGACACTTTCCGTTCGTATCGAACGGAAAGTGTCCAAGATTCCCAACCGTCACCGATGGACCGGCGATCGTCCAGGCGTTGTGAGCCTCCGCCGCGTCGACCGGCGGGCAGGTTTCGTGGCTTCGCGGGTGGGGCAGTGTAGCCGCACAGAGCATCCCGAGTCGGCCTTTTCCGCAGCTTGTCGGCTTGGAAGCGGCTCGCCGCGCACCGGGGCGCGGATGCCTCCCCGGTCTTTCGCCGAAGAGAGGGGGAGGGCGATGACGGACCCCGAAACGGCTCGACACCGGCGTCGGCCGGCCGTCCGGCTGGGGGCGGCGGCTGCTGCGCTCGCACTGGCCGCGCCGCTTGCCGCGTGCGGCAGCGGCGGCGGTGACGGCGGTACGCCGACGATCAACCTGTACTACCCGCCCGAGCAGAACCTCCAGAAGGTCGTCGACGACTGCAACGCGCAGGCCCAGGGGCGCTACAAGATCGCCTACCGGGTGCTGCCGCGGCAGGCCGACGACCAGCGGGTGCAGATGGTGCGCCGGCTCGCCGCCGAGGACAGCGGCATGGACGTGCTCGGTCTGGACGTCACCTGGACGCAGGAGTTCGCAAGCGCCAAGTGGATCCGTGAGTGGACCGGCCAGGACAAGGCCGAGGCCGAGCAGGGCACCCTGTCCGGGCCGCTGGACACCGCCCGTTACGAGGGCAAGCTGTACGCCGCGCCGAAGAACACGAATGTGCAGCTGCTCTGGTATCGCAAGGACCTCGTGCCGCAGCCGCCGACCACCTGGGACCAGATGATCACGATGGCCCGGGAGCTCAAGGACCAGGGCAAGCCCCACCAGGTGCTCACGATGGGCGCCCAGTACGAGGGTCTCGTGGTGCTCTACAACACCCTCGCCGCGAGCGCCGGCGGCAAGATCCTTTCCGATGACGGCAAGCAGGCGGTGATGGACGAGGGCGCGGTCCGGGCGCTGGAGCAGTTGCAGCGCTTCGCCACGTCCGGCGTGACCTCGCCGTCGCTGAGCAACGCCACCGAGGACCCGGTGCGGCTGGAGTTCCAGGGCGGTTCGGGCGCGTTCCAGGTGAACTGGCCGTTCGTCTACCCGGCGCTTCAGGAGGCGAACCCGGAGCTTGCCAAGCAGGTCGGCTGGGCGCGCGTGCCCGGCGTCGACGAGGGCACGCCCAGCAAGGTCACGATCGGCGGGGTGAACCTGGCCGTCAGCTCGTACTCCAAGCACCCGGAGCTGTCCTTCGAGGCGGCGCGGTGTCTGCGCAGCGCCGAGCACCAGAAGTTCTCCGCCATCAACGACGGCGTGCCGCCGACCATCGAGGCGGTCTTCAACGACCCGGAGATGGCCGAGGCGTACCCGATGAAGGACACCATCCTGGAGCAGCTGAAGGACCCGGCGACCCGCCCGCTGACCCCGGCCTACCAGAGCATCTCCACAGTGACGTCGGCGATCCTGTCGCCGCCGTCGGCGATCCGCCCGCAGCAGACCGCCGACGAGCTGCGCGGCGCCATCGCCGACGCCCTCGAATCGAAGGGGGTGCTGCCGTGAGCGCGAGGAGTGAGCCGGGTTTGCGAGCCCCGCAGTCGCGAAGGAAGGTGACGCCGTGAGCGCGAGGAGTGAGCCGGGTTTGCGAGCCCCGCAGTCGCGAAGGAAGGTGACGCCGTGAGCGTCAACGCCACACCTGCCGGCACTGACACCGTCGCCGAGGAGACCAAGCCAGCCACAGTCCCCGCCCAGCGGGGCGGTCGCCGCAAGCCGCCGTTGAGCGAGAACAAGAAGGCCGAACGCAAGCTCGGCTGGCTGCTCTGCGCGCCCGCCGCGCTGGTAATGGTCGCGGTTACCGCGTACCCGATCATCTATTCGGTATGGCTGTCGTTGCAGCGCTACGACCTGCGCTTCCCCGACCAGCGCGAGTTCATCGGGCTGGAGAACTACATCACGGTGCTCACCAACGAGTTCTGGTGGACAGCGTTCGGGGTGACAATGCTGATCACGGTGGTCACCGTGGCCGTCGAGCTGGTGCTCGGCATGGGCTTGGCGATCATCATGCACCGCACCCTTGTCGGTCGCGGCCTGGTGCGGACCTCGGCACTGATCCCGTACGGGATCGTCACTGTCGTCGCCGCGTTCTCCTGGCGGTACGCGTGGACGCCCGGCACCGGCTACCTGGCCAACCTGTTCAGCGACGGCGCGCCGCTTACCGAGCGGGCCAGCTCCCTGGCGATCATCATGCTCGCCGAGATCTGGAAGACCACCCCGTTCATGGCGTTGCTGCTGATGGCCGGGCTGGCGCTGGTGCCGGAGGACCTGCTCAAGGCCGCCTCCACCGACGGCGCCACCGCGTGGCAGCGGTTCACCAAGGTGATGCTGCCGGTGATGAAGCCGGCGATCCTTGTCGCGCTGCTGTTCCGCACCCTGGACGCGTTCCGGGTCTTCGACAACATCTTCGTGCTGACGGCCGGCGGCAACGAGACGTCGTCGGTGTCGATGCTCGCCTACAACAACCTGATCCGGGGTCTGAACCTCGGCATCGGCTCGACGATGTCGGTGCTGATCTTCATCACCGTGGCGATCATCGCGTTCGTCTTCGTGAAGCTGTTCGGCACCGCTGCCCCGGGCAGCGACGACGGGGAGAGGCGCTGACATGGCCGTCGAAACCACCACCCGGGCGAAGGTGCGTTGGGGCCTGCTCGACATCCTGGTGATCGTCTTCGCGCTGGTCCCGGTGCTGTGGATCGCGTCGCTGTCGTTCAAGACGCCTGCCACTCTCACCGACGGGAAGTTCATCCCCCGCGAGTGGACGCTCGACAACTACAAGTCGATCTTCAACACCGACCAGTTCGTCCGGGCGCTGATCAACTCCATCGGTATCGCCCTGATCGCCACGCTGATCGCCGTGGTGCTCGGCGCGATGGCCGCGTACGCGATCAGTCGGCTGGATTTTCCCGGCAAGCGCCTGCTGGTCGGGGTGTCCCTGCTGATCGCGATGTTCCCGCAGGTGTCACTGGTGTCGCCGCTGTTCGAGATCGAGCGTCAGCTCGGCCTCTTCGACACCTGGCCCGGGCTGATCCTGCCGTACATCACCTTCGCGCTGCCGCTGGCGATCTACACGCTGTCGGCGTTCTTCAAGCAGATCCCGTGGGACCTGGAGAAGGCGGCGAAGATGGACGGCGCCACGCAGGCGCAGGCGTTCCGGCGCGTGATCGCCCCGCTGGCCGCGCCCGGCCTGTTCACCACGGCGATCCTGGTCTTCATCTTCTGCTGGAACGACTTCCTGTTCGCCATCACGCTGACCTCCACCGAACGCGCCCGTACGGTGCCGGTCGCCCTGTCGTTCTTCACCGGCGAGTCGCAGTTCGAGGACCCCACCGGGGCGATCTGCGCCGCCGCCGTGGTGATCACCGTTCCGATCATCCTGTTCGTTCTCTTCTTCCAGCGCCGCATCGTGTCCGGTCTGACCTCCGGCGCAGTCAAGGGATAGGTGGAAAGTCATGGCTGACATCGTGCTCGACAAGGTGAGCAAGAGTTTCCCGGACGGGACCGTCGCCGTGCAGGACGTCGACCTGGAGATCGCCGACGGCGAGTTCGTGATCCTGGTCGGCCCGTCTGGCTGCGGCAAGTCCACCACCCTCAACATGATCGCCGGGTTGGAGGACATCAGCTCCGGTGAGCTGCGCATCGGCGGCCAACGGGTCAACGACAAGGCTCCCCGGGACCGGGACATCGCCATGGTGTTCCAGTCGTACGCGCTGTATCCGAACATGACGGTGCGGGAGAACATGGCCTTCCCGCTGCGGTTGGCCAAGCTCGACAAGGAGACCATCAACTCGAAGGTCGACGAGGCGGCGAAGGTGCTGGAGCTGACCTCGCTGCTGGACCGCAAGCCGGCCAACCTCTCCGGTGGCCAGCGGCAGCGGGTGGCGATGGGCCGGGCGATCGTACGCAAGCCCAAGGCGTTCCTGATGGACGAGCCGCTGTCCAACCTCGACGCCAAACTGCGGGTGCAGATGCGGACTGTGGTGTCCCGTCTGCAGAAGCAACTCGGCACCACCACCGTCTACGTCACCCACGACCAGACCGAGGCGATGACCCTAGGCGACCGCGTGGTGATCATGAGGGGTGGGGCGATCCAGCAGGTCGGCCCGCCGCAGGAGCTGTACGACCACCCGCGCAACCTGTTCGTGGCCGGCTTCATCGGCTCACCGTCGATGAACTTCCTGCACGCCGCCGTGCAGGACGGCGGGCTGCACACCGCGCTGGGCGACGTCCCACTCGGCGACCGGGTACGCCGCGAACTGGAGGCCGCCGACGCGCCCCGCGAGCTGATCCTCGGTATCCGTCCCGAGCACTTCGAGGACGCCGAACTTGTCGACGACGACACCCGTCGCCGGGGCATCGAGTTCGAGGCGCCGGTGGACATCGTCGAGTCGATGGGCTCGGACAAGTACGTCTACTTCACTGTCGAGGGCGAGAAGGCGAGCGCCGCCGAGCTGGAGGAGTTGGCCGCCGACGCCGGCGCGTCCGACTTCGCCGGCGCTGGCGGCAACCTGGTGACCCGGCTGTCCGCGGAGTCACCGGTCACCGAGGGGGAGTCGCGCCGGGTCTGGTTCAACCTGGAGAAGATTCACCTGTTCGATCCGTCCAACGGTCGCAACCTCACGTTGCACGAGGGCCGGGCGGCCGGCGCGCTCGCCGACTGACAGCGTCCATCGTGACGGGGCCGGCGGGGAGACCCGCCGGCCCTCTCGTGTCCTGCGTGGAGCGTCCGACCGTGGCAAGGTGGTCGCAGGTCGCGTCGTGAGGCGGGGGACGGATGAATCGACGACTGGCCGCGCTGGCCAACGCGCACGGGGTGTCCACCTGGTACGAGGACTGGCGGCACCGCCGCGTCGAGGTCGCGCCGGAGACAGTGGTGGGCGTGCTCGGCCTTCTCGGGGTGGACGCCACCAGCCCGGCAGCGGTGGCCGACGCGCTCGCCGCCGCCCGCGCTGTCGACGGTGCCGCCCTGCCGGCGACCGTGGTGCTGGCCCACGGCACCTCCCGGCCACTTCCCGGCCCGGGTGTGGTGAGCCTGGAGGACGGTGGTCGCCGCGCGGTCGACGGTGAGCTGCCGGGCGACCTGCCGCTGGGCTGGCACCGGCTGGCCTGCGCTGGCCGGGAGGTGACGCTCGTCGTGGTGCCCCGCCGGCTGCCCGTGCCGCCGCGCACCTGGGGCTGGATGCTCCAGCTCTACGCGCTCAGTTCGCAGCGGTCGTGGGGCATGGGCGACTTCGGTGACCTCGCCGAGTTCACCGGCTGGGCCGGCGACAACGGCGCGGGGCTGGTGCTGCTCAACCCTCTGCACGCGGTCGGCCCGGCGCATCCGGTGGCCACCTCACCGTACTCACCGGCCAGCCGGCGCTTCGTCAACCCGCTCTACCTGCGGGTCAGCGACATCGCCGCGTACCGGGCGGCTGACCCGGCGACCCGTGCCGTTGTCGACGCGCTGCGCCCCGACCGTGGCGATCTGATCGACTACGACGAGGTGTGGGCCGCCAAGCGGCACGCCCTGGAGCTGCTGTACCCGTACGCCCAGCGGGCGGACCTCGCCGCGGACCCGGCGCTTACCACCTTCGCCACCTGGTGCGCGCTCGCCGAGCGGCACGGCAACGACTGGCGGGCGTGGCCCGCGGAGCTGCACCACCCCGACGCGCCCGCGGTCGCCGAGCAGCGCCGGCAGCTCGCCGACCGGGTGGCCCTGCACGCCTGGCTGCAACACCTCTGCGACGAGCAACTCGACGCCGTCACGGCGGCGGCCCGCGCGGCGGGGATGCCAGTCGGCGTCGTGCACGACCTGGCCGTCGGCATCGACCCGGGCGGCGCGGACGGCTGGCAACTCGCCGACGTGCTGGCGCAGGGCGTGCGGGTCGGCGCCCCACCGGACGACTTCAACCAGCTCGGCCAGGACTGGGGGCTCGCCGCGTGGCGGCCGGACCGGCTTGCCGAGACCGGGTACGCGGCGTACCGCGACATGCTGCGGCGGACCCTGCGGCACGCCGACGGCCTGCGTGTCGACCACGTCGCCGGGCTGTGGCGACTGTGGTGGGTCCCACCGGGCGCCGGTGCCGCCGAGGGCACCTACGTGCGCTACGACGCGGAGGCGATGCTCGGCATCCTCGCGCTGGAGGCGCACCGGGCCGGCGCGGTGGTGGTCGGTGAGGATCTCGGCACCGTCCAACCCGCCGTGACACGGGGGCTGCGGGGGCGCAACATGCTCGGCTCGACGGTGCTGTGGTTCGCCCGCGACGACGACGGCGACTTCGTCAGGCCGTCGCGCTGGCCACGCAACGCGCTGGCCACGATCTCCACCCACGACCTGCCGACCGCGCCAGGCTTCCTGACCGGCGAGCACGTCCGGGTACGCGACGAGTTGAAGCTGCTCGGCACCGACGTGGCTGTGGAACGGGCCCGGGCCGCCACCGACCGGGATCGGCTGGTGGCGATGCTGCGCGACGAAGCGCTGCTGCCGTCGCCGGTCGAGTCGGCCGACCCGGCGTCGACCGATGGGCCGGCCCGACCCGACGACGGCGACGTGGTGGTCGCGATGCACGCCGCGCTCGCGGCCAGCCCGGCCCGCCTGCTCGGCGTCTCGCTCTACGACGTGCTGGGCGAGGTGCGCCAACCCAACATGCCGGGCACTGTGGACGAGTATCCGAACTGGCGGCTGCCGCTGCCGGCCACCGTGGCGCAGATCCGCGAGGATCCCCGGGTTGCCCGGGTCGCCGATCTGCTCACCGCTGCCCGCCCGCGCTCGGGTTCCGCGCGGTCGGCCGCCGTGCAGCCGGCCACCGGGTCGGCGCGTCCCGCCGACGACTGACGCCTCATCCGGGTGCCCGGTCGGTGGTGACGCTGGCCGGGCGCTCGCGGCGAGCGGTCACGTACGCCAGTCGAAGCGGGGAGGCAGACCGAGGAAGTCCGCGTACCGCCCGAGAGCCCGCTCCACGCCTGCCCGGGCGGCGGCGTCGAGCGTCGCCAGCGGCTGGATCGTCACGGTCACCGCGGTCCGGCCGATCTTGCGTTTCCACACGCCGACCACCCGGCCGGCGCGGACCACTGTGGCCTGGAAGATGCCGTTGTTGCCCGGCACCACTGCCGGTTGGTGCGCGGGGTCGAGCATCAGCGTGCGGTCCCGGTAGCCGAGCAGGTACTCGTCGAAGCCCGGCAACACGAGCACGTCGTCAAGCGACGAGCCTGCCTCGTCGGCTGCCACCGGGCCGGCCAGCGCGGCGTCGACGAGCGCCGCGTCCACGTGCATCGGCTCGCCGTCGACGCGTACCGTGCCCAGACCTTCGGCGGCGGCCAGGCCGCGCCGCGCGTCGGTGAGTGTGAGGCCGCTCCAGCCGGCGAACTCGCGGGCCGTGACCGGGCCGTGCCCGCGCACGTAGCGGTGGGCGAGCATCGCCAGCGCCTCGTCCCGCTCGGGCCGTCGTGGCGCCGGTGCCCACTCGTCGAGCAGCGCGAACGTCTGCTCGGTGCCGACGTTCGGTGCCACGCAGGTCACCCCGCGCACGCTCGAATACCAGAGCAGGTGGTAACCCCGCTGGCCGTCGGTCGCCACCCCTGCCGCGCGGAGGGTCGCCAGGCACTGTGCCCGGGTGAGTCGGCCGCCGCCGGCCAGCGCGGCGCCCAGGACGTCCACGGCCCGCTCCGCGTCGTCGTCGGTGAGCCCCAGGCGGGCTCGACGGGTCGCCAGGCCAGCCAGCGAGCGGACGCCGGTGAGCTCCAGCATCCAGCGGGCGTCGGCGGGCGGGACGAGGTGCACGGTGCCGCGCATCGGCCAGGTGCGCAGGGCCTCGCGCCGTTCCAGCGCCGCCTGCACGTCGGCCATGCTCCGGCCGGGCAGCCGCGCCCCCAGCGACCAGAGCCCGCTGGCCAGATCCTGTGCCTGCATCGCGCCGAACCACTCGACCACAGCGGCGACGCTCCCGGGGCGGGTGCTCGGATGCGGGCGCAGCAGCAGGCTTGTCATCCGTAGCGCCAGCGCGTCGGCCGCGCCGAGGTCAGCATTCATGGCACCCTTCCCGGTCGTCGTCGCGCAGCCTAGGCCCGCCGTACGACAGCAGGCTTAACGGTCGCCGGAGTGGGAATGCGCCGCCGGAAGTACGCGTACCGCGCGTACGGAAGGGAGTGCCATGACTGCCGCAAGCGAGCCGGCACGGGGCGCCGGTGAACCGGCCGGGTCCCGGACCCATCGGGCGTCCGTCAACGCCAAGACCAGCGCGGCCGCCACCTTCGCCCTCGTCTTCGGCGTGGCTGGCCTGCTCAGCGTGCTGACCGCGATCCTCGCCTGGATCGGGCTGATCCTTGGCATCATCGGCGTCATCCTCGGCATCTTCGGGCTGAAGATGAGCCGGCGGCCCGGAGTGACCGGCCGTGGGGTGGCCATCGGCGGCCTCGTGCTGAGCATCCTGGCCGTGCTGATCGGCTTGGGTCTGGCCGCTGGCATCACCACCTTCGTCAACAACGACAGCGCGGTGGACCGCCTCCAGCAGCAGGTCGACGACCTGCGCGACAAGCTCGACTGACGGCACGTCGAGGCACACGCACCGGGTGGCCGGCCGAACGGGATGACTGAACGGCCGCCACAGTAGGGTGGTCGGCGTGCTCCGCCAGGTCACCGCGATCCGTTACGTCACCCCGCTGCGCGAGGGTGGCTCGCTTCCGGGCGTCGTGGAGGCCGACGACCTCGGCACGTACGTGGCGAAGTTCCGGGGCGCCGGGCAGGGGCCGAAGGCGCTCGTCGCCGAGGTGATCTGCGGCGAGCTGGCCCGCCGGTTGGAGCTGCGGGTGCCGTCACTCGTGGTCCTGGACGTCGACCCGGTGATCGGGCGGGCCGAGCCCGACCAGGAGGTGCAGGAGCTGCTCCGCAACAGCGGCGGCGCCAACCTGGGGATGGACTTCCTGCCGGGGGCTCTGGGCTTCGACCCGGTCGCGCACCCCGTGGACCCGACGCTGGCGTCCCGGGTGCTCTGGTTCGACGCGTACGTGCAGAACGTCGACCGGAGCTGGCGCAACCCGAACCTGCTGGTCTGGCACCGGGACCTGTGGCTGATCGACCATGGCGCTGCCCTGTACTTCCACCACAACTGGCCCCGCGCCGAAGCCGCGGTGCACCGGCCCTACCGGGCCGAGGATCACGTGCTGGCGCCGTACGCCGACCGGATGGCCGAAGCCGACGCCGAGTTGGCGCCCCTGATCACCCCGGAGCTGCTCGCCGAGGTGCTGGCGCTGGTGCCCCCGGAGTGGCTGACCGCTGCCGACTTCGACTCGGCCGACGCGGCCCGGGAGGCGTACGTGGCGCACCTGTCGCAGCGGGTCGCCCGGTCGGTGGACTGGCTACCGGCGGGGGACGCCGCGTGAGACACCCCTTCGAGTACGCCATCATCCGGCTGGTGCCCCGCATCGAGCGCGGCGAGCAGATCAACGTCGGTGTGCTGCTCTACTGCCAGCAGCGCGACTTCCTGGCCGCGCGGACACACCTGGATGCCGACCGGGTCCGCGCGCTGGCCCCCGACGTCGACCTGCCGGCCGTGGCAGCGGTCCTCGATTCCTGGGACCGGACCTGCGCCGGTGACGGACCGGCGACCCGGATGCGGCTCGGTGAACGGTTCCACTGGCTGGCAGCACCGCGCAGCACGATGATCCAGGCCGGCCCGGTGCACACCGGGCTCACTGCCGACCCGGCGGCCGAGGTGGACCGGCTGATGGCGGCGCTGGTCCGCTGACGGCGTGACCACGGGCCCTCTGACGAGCGCCAGAACAGCCCTGCAGCCCGGCTGTCGTTTGTCGTGCGATCGGGAGGGTAGTCGCGAGAGCTTGAGCCGAATCAAGAGGGGACACGACTTATGGCTGCTCAGACCAAGGTGGCGGTGATCTACTACAGCGCCACAGGCATCACGTACCAGATGGCGCAGGCCGTCTGCGAGGCCGCGGGCGAAGCCGGCGCCGACGTACGCCTCCGCAAGGTGCGGGAGTTGGCGCCGGACGAGGCGATCCGCTCCAACTCCGGTTGGCAGGCGCATCACCTGGAGACCCAGGACGTCCCCGAGGCGATGGTCGACGACCTGTCCTGGGCCGACGTGGTGATCATGGGTGCGCCGACCCGGTACGGCATGGTCGCCGCCCAGCTGAAGCAGTTCATCGACACCACAGGCCCGCTCTGGGCCAAGGGCGCGCTGGCCAACAAGGTCTATTCCGCGTTCACCTCGACGGCGACCTTGCACGGCGGGCAGGAGACCACGCTTACCGCGCTCTTCAACGTCTTCTACCACTGGGGCGGGATCGTGGTCACCCCCGGCTACACCGACTCCAGCCAGTTCATCGCCGGCAACCCGTACGGGGCCTCACACGTCAGCAACAACGGTGAGATCGCCCCGGACGCCGTGGCGCTTGGCGCCTGCGCCCTCACCGCCCGCCGGGCCGTGCTGATCGGTGCCGCGCTGAAGCAGGGCATGGCCGGCTGACCCGCAGCCGCAGACCCCCGATACGCCTGGGTACCGGTGGCGCGGGCGGGGGCTCTCGGCCCGCCCGCGCCACCGGCCACACCAGCCCTACCCCCGCACGGTGGCCGCTATGCCCGCCGGCGCGGCCGGCAACAGGTCGGCCAGGAGCTCGGACAGCACGGCGAGTCCGTCCGGGCTGAGCACCGACTCCGGGTGGAACTGCACGCCGGCGAAGCCGCGCCCGCGCAGCGCGTGCACGGCGCCGTCGCTGACGTCCCGGGCCAGCTCCACAGTCCCGTACGTGGTTTCCAGGCGGTCCCCGTCGGCGAGCGCGGTGAACGTCGAGTAGAACCCCACCCGGCGGGTCCGGCCGAACAGCGGCACCTCCCGCTGCAACCCCTGATAGGGCGCCTGACGGCGGTGCATCGGCAGCCCCAGCAGCCCGGCCAGCACCTGGTGCCCGAGGCAGACCGCGAGAGTCGGCCGTCCGGCCGCCAGCAGCCCGGTCAGCAGCTTTCGCAACGCCACCATCTTCGGCTCGTCCGGGCTTCCCGGGTCGCCCGGCCCCGGCCCGGCCACCACCAGGTCGTACCCGTCGACCGGCTCGCAGGCGTGCCACGGTCGCAGCGTGACCGCGAGCCCCAACGCGCCCAGTTGGTGGGCCAGCATGCCGGTGAAGGTGTCCTCGGCGTCCACGATCAACGCCCGCCGGCCCACCAGACCGGGCAGGCCCAGCGCGTCCGGTGCCCGCTGGTCCAGCCAGAACCGGGCCAGCGGGGCGTTACGCGCGGCGAGCGCGGCGCGTACCGCCGGGTCGTCGGCCAGCCGCGCGGCCTGCCCGCCCGCGCCGGCGGGCGCCGCCGGGCCGAGACCCAGCGCGGCCAGCACACCGGCCGCCTTGGCGTGCGTCTCGGCCACCTCGCCGGCAGCCGTCGAGTGTCGGACCAGTGTCGCGCCGACCGGCACCCGCAGCTGGCCGGTGGGTGAGATCTCGGCGGTCCGGATCAGGATCGGGGCGTCCAGGGTCTGCCGGCCCGCCTCGTCGTGGCCGAGCAGGGCCAGCACCCCCGCGTAGTAGCCCCGGCCGCGCCCCTCGTGCCGGGCGATCACCCGGCAGGCGTTCTCCATGGGGCTGCCCGTGACGGTCGGCGCGAACATCGTCTCGCGCAGCACCTCCCGCACGTCGCGGGTGCCCCGCCCGGCGAGCAGGTACTCGGTGTGCGCCAGGTGCGACATCTCCTTGAGGTACGGGCCGATCACCTGGCCGCCGTGCTCGGCGACGGTAGCCATCATCTTCAGCTCCTCGTCGAGCACCATGTACAGCTCCTCGACCTCCTTGGGATCGGCGAGGAACCGCAACAGCGCGGCGGTGTCCGGCGCCTCGCCGGAGGATCGGAAGGTGCCGCTGATCGGGTTCATCATGACGAGGCCGTCGTCGACGCTCACGTGCCGCTCCGGGCTCGCGCCGACCAGGATCCGGGTGCCGGTGTGCACCACGAACGTCCAGTACGCGCCACGCTCGGCGACCAGCAGCCGGCGCAGCGCGGCGAGCGCGGCAAGCAGCGGCGCTCCCTGCACTGTGGCGTTCAGGACGCGGTGGATGACGAAGTTGGCACCCTCGCCCCGGCCGATCTCCTCGGCGAGCACCCGCTGCACGATCCGGGCGTACTCCTCGTCGGTGACGTCGAACGCGGCGCCCTCAGTACGGACCGGTTGGTCGGGCAGCGCGGCCAGAGCCTCGGCCAGGGGGATCCGCCGGTGCTCGCGGATCTGGAGACACTCCAGCGGCGCGCCGTCGTCGACGCAGGCGAAGCCGCGCTCGGCGATCTGCCGGTACGGCACCACGGCGAGCGTCCGCGCTCCGGGCGTACCCGGCGGCAGCGGGATGTCCGCCAGGCGTTCGACGGTGTCGACGGGGCCGGTGAACAGCTCAAGCTCGTCGGCGCCCTCGCGGCGCACCAGCGCGAAAGGGCCGGGGTCGACACCGTCGGCGACGGCGGCGAGCAGATCGGTCAGGTGGGTCATCGGAGTCTCCGTAGGCCGGGCGCCGCCAGCGGGGGCGGCCATCCGGGCCGGGAGATCCGGCGGCCGCCTCGATGGCGGCCGCGTGAGTGAAGCTACGCGCGGGGGGTGGCCGCCAGGTTGGCGGGCCACCAGCAGGTCAGGTGCGCGAGCATGCGACCACCCTACGCGTCCGTGCTCGGGTCCGGAACCTGTTCGGGTGTACGGGTGTGCTCGGCGTGACCGCCGTTGCTGTCCGGCCGGCACCGGGTAACTTGACCGGCGATGAACATTCTCGCGCTCGACCTGGGCACATCCTCGGTACGCGGGCTGGTGCTGAGCGGTGACGCCCAGCCAATGCCCGGCGTGCTGGCCCGACGGAAGGTCAACCTCGCCAGCGGCGACGACGGCACCGGCACGCTGTCCGGGCCCGACTACCGCACGCTGCTCGTCGAGTGCCTGGACGAGTTGGCCGAGTCGGGACAGCTGCGGGACATCGGCCTGGTGGCGATCTCCGCGCAGTGGCACTCGGTGCTCCCGCTGGGCCGCGACGGCGCTCCGCTCGGTCCGGTGGTGACCTGGCTGGACACCCGGCCCACGGCGGCCAAGGGCGCTGCGGGCCCGGCCGACCCGGACGACTTCCACCAGCGCACCGGCTGCTGGTGGCACCGTTCCTACTGGTCGATGCGCCTGCCCTGGCTGCGTGCGCAGTCCGGTACCTCGATCGCCCGGTTCGTCGGCCTGCCCGAGTACGTCCTGGGTGAGCTGCTGGAGGCGGCGCCCATGTCGATCTCCCAGGCGTCCGGCACCGGCCTGCTGGACCTGGGCAGCCTGCGCTGGGACGAGGAGGCGCTGGTGCTGGCCGGGGCACGTCCCGGTGAGCTGCCGCCGCTGTGGGAGTTGAACTGGCACGGTCGGCTCCGGTCCGACTGGGCGCGACGCTGGCCCCAGTTGGCCGAGGCGCGCTGGGCGCCGCCGGTCGGCGACGGTGGGGCGTCCAACGTGGGGTCGGGCTGCGTCGACCCGAGCCGGGCCGCGATCACTGTCGGCACCTCCGCCGCCGTACGCCTGATGCAGCGGATCCCGGCCGGCGAGCCGATGCCCCGGCTGCCCGAACGGCTCTGGCGTTACCGGGTCGACCACGAGCATGTGGTGACCGGGGCGGCGTACTCCAGTGGCGGCAACCTGTTCGCCTGGGCTCAGCGGGAGTTGCGGTTGCCTGCCGGCGACGAGCTGGACGCGGCGTTGGCGCTGGTGCCGCCCGGCGGTGGCCAGCCGGCGGATCCCCGATTCGGCGGTGATCGGGCGCCCGGGGTCGCGCCGGCGGGCACTGGCGAGTTGCGTGGGCTGAGCTTCGGCACGACGGCCGTGGACATCCTGGCCGGCCTCATGCAGGGTCTCTGTGGGCTCGTCGCCGACGACCTCGCGGTGTTGGAGTCCACCATCGACAGTCCTGTCGATGTGGTGCTGGGCGGTGGCGCGGTGGCCGCCTCGGTGTGGTGGCGTCAGGCGTTCGCCTCCACGCTCGCGCCGCGACCGGTGTCGCACCAACGCAACCCGGAGGTCGGTGCCACAGGTGCCGCGCTGGTGGCGATGGGCCGCTGTTGCGACGCGACCGAGCTCGCCGACATCGGCCGGACGGATGAGCTGGTTCCACCGACGACGACAGGTCGGCCGCACCCGCAGTATCCTTCCTGAACTTTCGGTCTGACCGGACCGTTGACAGGGCTTCCGGGCCTGGTTGGATGGACTGCGCTCCCCGGGTCGCGGTGGACGCGGCAGGACGGAGGATGCAGGGTGGCGGCAGGTCCCGATCAGGCGAGCGGTTCGGTGTCGAACCATCGTCGGCGTCGCTTCGACGTCCGGGTCGTTCCGCACCGGCGCCGCTCGCCGTTCCGGCTGCGCGACTGGCGGATGAGCACCAAGCTGGCCACCGTCCTGGTGGTGCCGTCGGTGGCGTTCCTGGTGCTGGCAAGCGTGCAGACCAGCGCTCTCGTCGGGCGGACGACCGAGCTTAACGACTTCGCCCGGCAGGTCGGCATCGGCAGGCAGATCACCGCCGTGGTGCACCACCTCCAGCAGGAGCGCGACCGGTCGGCGGGTGAGCTTGGCGAACTGCGCCGGGGTGGTGACCGGCAGGCCGCGGCCAGCGACCTGAGGCCGTTGCAGTCGGCCACCGACCGGGCCGTCGACGACCTGCGCCGGGCCGCGAAACCGCTCGCCAACGCCGACGCATCCTGGCGGGTCGCCTACTCCGATGCGTTGGAGGCGTACGACAAGGTGGTCGACATCCGGGCGGCTGTCCCGCCGGCGGTGTTGAGCAACGACACCATCCTGAGCAACTACCACCGGGCCATCGACGCGCTGCTCGATCTGCTCGACGAGCCGACGCCGGGTCAGGAACGACCGGCGTTGAGCGACGCGGTGCTGCGCTACGTCCAGCTGGCCCGGGTCAAGGAGCTGTCCTCCCGGATCCGCGCCCAGCTCTACGCCGCCTCCCGCGCCGGCCGGTACGGCACCGACGACCGGGTCCTGCTCTCCGACCTGCGCGCTCAGCAGCTCACCGCGCTGGGGGCGTTCCGGGTGGCCGCCACCATCGACCAGATCCGCCGGTACGACGCGGCTTCGGTGAACCCGATGTTCCAGGTCGCCACCCAGTTGGAGGAACGCAGCCTGCCCACTGGTGACGCGACGCCGGAGGTGCTGCCCTCGGAGCAGTGGTGGTCGGCGAGCCAGCAGCGTCAGGAGTTGCTGCGTCAGCTCGAAGCGGGGGTGCTCGACGACGCTGTGCGGCAGGCCGACGACGTCAGCTCCAGTCAGCTGCGGGACACCCTGCTTGTCGTCGGTGGGATCGTCACGGTGCTGCTGGCAGCCCTGCTCATCTCGCTGCTCGTCGGCCGGTCGGTTGCCCGGTCGATGCGCCTGTTGCGCAGTCAGGCGCTGCGGATCGCGCAGATCGAGCTGCCGGACGCGCTGGACCGGCTACGTACGGTGAACAGCGGGGTGACCGACATCGACGTCGCGCCGCCGGTGGTGCGCTCGCTCGACGAGATCGGCGAGCTGGCCGAGGCGTTCGTCGCGGTGCACCGCAGCGCGGTCAGCGTCGCCGTCGAGCAGGCGCGGATGCGCCGCAACGTCAACAGCATGTTCGTCAACCTGGCCCGACGCAGCCAGGTGCTTGTGGAGCGCCAACTGGAGCTGCTTGACGATCTGGAGCGCGAGGAGAGCGACCCGGACCAGTTGGAGAACCTGTTCAAGCTCGACCACCTGGCCGCCCGGATGCGCCGCAACGACGAGAGCCTGTTGGTGCTGGCGGGCTCGGAATCCACCCGCCGGCGGAACCGCCCGGTCGGTCTCGGCAGCGTGCTGCTTGCCGCGGCCGCCGAGATCGAGCAGTACCAGCGGGTCCGCCTGGAACCGGCGGGCGACGTCAACGTGGTCGGGCACGCGGTGGGCGAGTTGGTGCACATGCTGGCCGAGTTGCTGGAGAACGCTACGGCGTTCTCCCGCCCGGACACGGCGGTCGTGGTGACCGCCCGGGTCGAGGCGTCGGCCGTGCAGATCGACATCGCCGACAACGGCCTCGGCATGACCCAGGCCGCGCTCGCCGAGGCGAACGCGGTGCTGGCGAGCCCGCCGGCTGCGAACGTCGCGGCGGTCGAGCGGATGGGCCTGTTCGTGGTCAGCCACCTGGCCGCCCGGCTGGGCGTACTCGTGCGGCTCGACGGTGGGCAGAGCGGCGGCCTGGTCGCCCGGCTGGTGCTGCCCGCCTCTCTGCTGGCTCCGGCGGGCACTGTGGAGCTGGATCCGCCGATGCCGGCCCGGATGCTGGCGGCTGGCGCGGCGCGCGGCATTGGAGCGCAGCGGATGGCCAGGGCTTCCCGAGTGGCCGCGCCGGCCGCCGCGCCGATGGAGTTGCCGTTCGCCGGTCGTCCGCCGGCGGCTGCCGTGCCGCAGCAGGCTCGCCCGGTGCCGGTGCGCGCCGAGGATGTGCTGGCCGCGCCGGCCGCTGCGTCCGACGGCAGCGGCTGGTGGTCCCGTGAGGGACCGGCCGGCCCGGCGGTCACCGGTCCGGCCGTGCCGCCCGCGACGCCGGTGACCGCGGGCACGAACGAGCGGGGCCTGCCGGTACGGGTGCCGATGGCGCAGCTTTCCGCGGTCACCCGCCCGGCGCAGCCGGGCTCGACGCCGACACGTGTCGATCTGGACCCGGCGGCGGTGGGGGGCATGCTTTCCCGGCTCTACAGCGGGGTACGGCGTGCGGAGGCCGAGGACACCACCGAGATACCCGTGTCATCCTCGTGGGGGCACGACGAAGGGGGACGACGACAGTGACGACGTTGAGCCAGGAGGCACGGGATCTGAGCTGGCTGGTGAGCGCGTTCGCGGAGCGGGTGCCCGGTGTGGCGCACGCGGTGGTGGTCTCCTCGGACGGGCTGCTGGTCGCGATCTCCGATCACCTGCCGCGGGACCACGCCGACAAGCTCGCCGCGGTGACCTCGGGGTTGATGAGCATCACGGCCGGTGCGGCGCAGATGTTCGACGGCGACATCGTCAAGCAGACGGTGGTCGAGATGGGCCGTGGTTATTTCCTGGTGATGCAGGTGCGTGACGGCTCGATCCTGGCCACGCTGGCCGCTGGTGACGCGGACATCGGCGTGGTGGGTTACGAGATGGCGCGGCTCGCGAAGCAGGCGGGGGAGATGCTCACCCCTGCGCTGCGGGCGGAGTTGCAGCAGGCGTTGCCTCGCTGAGTGGTCCGGGCGTGACCCGGACGGTCACCGGCTCACCGGAGCCGAGCCGTCCGGGCCCGGCTGTCCGGGCGCCCCGTTCAGAAACCGCCCTCGGCGATCACGGAGCGGTACCAGTGGGCGCTGCGCTTGAGCACGCGTCGCTGGGTCGCGTAGTCCACATAGACCAGACCCCAGCGCTGGTCGTAGCCCTCGGCCCACTCGAAGTTGTCAAGCAGTGACCAGACGTGGAAGCTCTCCAGCGGCACTCCGGCGGCGATGGCGCGGTGCGCGGCGGCGAGGTGGTCGCGCAGGAAGGTGATCCGGCCGGCGTCGTCGACGGTGCCGTCGGTACCCAGGGTGTCGGGGGTGGGCAGGCCGTTCTCGGTGACCGTGAGCGGGATCGGACCGTAGTCGCGGGTGACCCGGGTCAGGATGTCGTACATCCCGTCGGGGTAGATCTGCTGCCATTCGGCCTCGGAGGTCGGCCAGCGCTGCTCGCTGCGGCCGTCGGCGGTGACGTAGATCGGCGTGTAGTACTGCACGGCGAGCAGGTCGACCGGCGAGGAGATCACCGCCAGGTCGCCGTCGCGGATGCCGCGGGCCATCCGGCTGCGCGAGCCCAGGTCGGCGAGCACGTCCTGCGGGTAGCTGCCCTTGAGCAGGGAGTCGAGGTAGAGGCGGTTCTCGTAGCCGTCGTAGAGCTGGGCGGCGGCGGCCGCCTCGGGCGAGTCGTCGGCGGGGTAGCAGGGGTGCAGGTTGAGCGCGGGGCCGATCCGGCTGGTGCTGTTGGCGGCGCGTAGCGCGCGGACCGCGAGACCGTGGGCGAGTTGCAGGTGGTGGGCGACGAGGTAGGCGGCGTCCGGGTCCTGCCGGCCGGGTGCGTGGTGGCCGATGAGGTAGCCGTTCTGCACGACGGTCTTGGGTTCGTTGATGGTGAGCCAGACGGACACCCGGTCGCCGAGGGCGGAGAAGACGGAGTCGGCGTAGTCGGCGAAGCGGTGGGCGGTGTCGCGGGACTCCCAGCCGTCGGCGTCCTGCAACGCCTGCGGCAGGTCCCAGTGGAAGAGGGTCGCCATCGGCTCGATGCCACGCTCGTGCAGGCCGTCGATCAGCCGGCGGTAGAAGTCCAGTCCGCGCTGGTTGGGCGCGCCGGTGCCGTCGGGCTGGATGCGCGGCCAGGAGATGGAGAAGCGGTAGCTGCGCAGCCCGAGGTCGCGCATCAGGTCGAGGTCTTCGGCGTACCGGTGGTAGTGGTCAGCGGCCACATCGCCGGTGTCGCCGTTTCGGGTGCGCCCGGGGACGCGGCTGAACGTGTCCCAGACCGATTCGCCGCGGCCGTCCTCCTTGGTGGCGCCCTCGATCTGGTACGCGGAGGTGGCGGCACCCCAGCCGAAGTCGCTGGGGAAGCGCAGCGGGCCGGTGGGCCCGGTGGGTATCGACATGGATTCTCCTCGTGGGTACGGGGCCACCGCCGAGATTCGGGAGCGCTCCCAGGATAGGTCAGGAGCGCCCCGCCCAGTCAGCCGGCCGCTTGGCGGCTCGGGCTACCAGGTCGAGGCGGGTGGGGGCCCCGGACAGCGAACGAGGCCGACCGGGCGGCGCGTCGCGCCTGTCCGTCGGCCTCTTTTCCCATCGTGTACGGGGGTTTAGTGTGTGGGGACGGGGGAGGGCAACCCCCGTCCCCACTGTAACTGCACACGCACGGGCGGAATTTGGGTCCTGCCGTGCGTGTCGCGCGGGAGCCGGGCCACGCGAGTGGCTCTGGTTCCACCTCCCTCCCAGTGATGGGACGATGGCTGACGGCGGCGTCCGGGCTGGCCCGCCGTCAGCCTTCGGGCTGGTTCCCCGAAGTCGTCGCGAGGACAACCTCGGTGATCTTCTAGTTGGAACCTTTGTCGATGGAAGCGCTCCCATCGACCGATGTTGCGACTGTAACGCCCGTCACGCCTTTGTGAAAGACCCAAAACGAGATCGAAACAAGTGTCTGATTCAGGCTCCTGTGCGCTTGTCGTGGGAGCGCTTCCATGGCACACTGTCGATTCAACGCGACAGAGCCAGATCGCGTGGCGTGGGTCCGCCGAGGGCAGCCGGCAGCATCATCGCCGGTCGCGGCACCCGATCGCAGCCGACGGGACCCCCTCCCGCGCGGGCCGCACCGCCGCACCCCCGGCCGGGCCCGGGGCGACCACCATTCCGGCGCCTCGAATCCCCCGCACACCACCACACCTGCGGGCAGGCGCCTCGCCGGGTCCGTCCCGGCCTGGTCCGAGGAGACACCGCGCACATGAGACAACTGGCACGACGCCGCCGAGTGGCGATCCTCGCCGCCGCCGCGCTCGCCGTCGGCGGGGTGACCCTGCCGGCCGGCGCTGCGCAGGCCGCACCGGCCTGCGACGTGGTCTACGCGACCAACGACTGGAACACCGGCTTCACCGCCAACGTCACCATCAAGAACCTGGGCGACCCGGTCAGCAACTGGACGCTCAAGTGGACCTTCCCGAACAGTGGCCAGCGGGTCACCCAGGGGTGGTCGGCGAGGTTCAGCCAGTCCGGCAGCGAGGTCACCGCGACGAACGAGTCGTACAACGGCAACCTCGGCACCGGGGCCTCCACCACCATCGGATTCAACGGCTCCCACACGGGCAGCAACCCGAAGCCGACCTCGTTCACCCTCAACGGCACCCCGTGCAACGGCACCCCGGCCAACCAGCCGCCGACGGTCTCCCTCGACCTGCCGGCCGGGCCGTTCACCGCGCCGGCCGACGTGCCGCTGACCGCCACCGCGAGCGACCCGGACGGCACGATCAGCAAGGTCGAGTTCTACCGCAACGGCCTGCTGATCAACACCGACACCACCGCGCCGTACGCGTACACGCAGGAGGACCTGCCGGCCGGCAGCTACACCGTCCAGGCCAAGGCGTACGACAACGCCAACGGCATCGGTGTCGCCGAGAAGGCGTTCACCGTCGGCGCCGCCACCGGCCCGACGCTTGTCGCCACCCCGTCCGCGGTGAGCGTCAACGAGGGCGGCAGCAGCACCTTCAACCTCAAGCTCAGCGCCGCGCCGACGGCGAACGTGCCGGTCACTCTCACCCGCACGGGCGACACCGACATCACTGTCACGCCGGCCACCGTCACGCTGACGCCGACCAACTGGAACACCGGGGTCACCGTCACGGTCGCCGCGGCGGAGGACACCGACACCGTCGGCGGTAGCGCCACCATCACCGCCGCCGCCACCGGCATCGCCTCGCTGGCGGTCGCCGCCACCGAGATCGACAACGACACCCCGGGCGGCGACAACGCCTACATCAAGAAGTTCCTCGAGCAGTACGGCAAGATCAAAAACTCGGGCTACTTCAGCCCCGAGGGCGTGCCGTACCACTCGGTGGAGACGCTGATCGTCGAGGCGCCCGACCACGGGCACGAGACCACCTCGGAGGCGTTCAGCTTCTGGCTCTGGCTGGAGGCCTACTACGGCCAGGTCACCCAGAACTGGGCACCGTTCAACAACGCCTGGACGGTGATGGAGAAGTACATCATCCCCTCGCACGCCGACCAGCCGACCGCGGGCTCCGCGGGCACCCCGCAGTACGCCGCGGAATACAACCTGCCCAGCCAGTACCCCTCGGCGCTGGACCCGAACGTCGCGGTCGGGCAGGACCCGCTGCGCTCGGAGCTGCAGTCCACCTACGGCACCGGCGACATCTACGGCATGCACTGGCTGCTGGACGTCGACAACACCTACGGCTTCGGCCACTGCGGCGACGGCACCACCAAGCCGGCCTACATCAACACCTTCCAGCGGGGCACCCAGGAGTCGGTGTGGGAGACCATCCCGCAGCCGTCCTGCGACACCTTCAAGCACGGCGGCCAGTACGGCTACCTCGACCTGTTCGTCAAGGACAGCGGCGCTCCCGCCAAGCAGTGGAAGTACACGAACGCCCCGGACGCCGACGCCCGCGCAGTGCAGGCCGCGTACTGGGCGCTGACCTGGTCCAAGGCGCAGGGTAAGCAGGCCGACGTCGCGGCCACCGTGGCCAAGGCCGCCAAGATGGGCGACTACCTGCGGTACGCGATGTTCGACAAGTACTTCAAGAAGATCGGCAACTGCGTCGGTGCCAGCACCTGCCCCGCGGGCAGCGGCAAGGACTCGGCGCACTACCTGCTCTCCTGGTACTACGCCTGGGGTGGCGCGTACGACGCCAGCCAGAACTGGTCCTGGCGGATCGGCTCCAGCCACAACCACTTCGGCTACCAGAACCCGTTCGCGGCCTGGGCGCTGACCAACACCCCGGAGCTCAAGCCGCAGTCGTCGACGGCTGTCGCCGACTGGACCAAGAGCTTCGAGCGGCAGCTGGAGTTCTACACCTGGCTCCAGTCCGCCGAGGGCGGCATCGCCGGTGGCGCCACCAACAGCTGGGACGGTAGCTACGCCCAGCCTCCGGCCGGCACCAGCACCTTCTACGGCATGTTCTACGACGTCGACCCGGTCTACAACGACCCGCCGTCCAACCAGTGGTTCGGCATGCAGGCCTGGTCGATGCAGCGGATCGCCGAGCTGTACCTCCAGACCGGCAACGCGAAGGCCAAGGCCCTGCTGGACAAGTGGGTGCCCTGGGCGATCGCCAACACCACTGTCGGCACCAACTGGTCGATCCCGTCGGACATGAAGTGGACCGGCCAGCCGACCACTTGGAACCCGAGCAACCCGCAGCCCAACACCAACCTGCACGTCGAGGTCACCGTCAAGGGCCAGGACGTCGGCGTCGCCGCCGCCTACGCCCGGACCCTCATCGCGTACGCGGCCAAGTCCGGCAACGTGGCGGCCAAGGACACCGCCAAGGGGCTGCTCGACGCCCTCTCCGCAGCCGCTGACGCCAAGGGTGTCTCCACCACCGAGAAGCGTGGCGACTACCGGCGCTTCGACGACACCTACGACGCGTCCAGCGGGCAGGGCCTCTACGTCCCGCCGGGCTGGACCGGGAAGATGCCAAACGGCGACGCCATCGCCGCCGGCAAGAGCTTCATCGACATCCGGTCCTTCTACAAGAACGACCCGGACTGGCCCAAGGTCCAGGCGTACCTGGACGGCGGTCCGGAGCCCAGCTTCAACTACCACCGTTTCTGGGCGCAGGCCGACGTGGCCATGGCGTACGCCGACTACGGGACGCTGTTCCCGAACGGCTGACAACGACCCGGGGTGGGCGAGCGTGCCCCCGCCCACCTCGGGGTTCGGCCGGGTTCGGGGGAACTGAGGAACCCGGCCGGCGGAACGGCCTGACACCCACGGTCAGGCCGGGGTGGGCCGGTCATCCGGCCAACGCAGCGGGTCGACCGGCCCACCCCACCGCCCGGAGTGGAGACAGTCGCGAAAAAGCCCAGAAATTCGGGCTCTCGTGGGATCACGCCGACGAGTACGACGGAGTAACGTACCTGATCGGAGAGGCCGCTCCCCCCGTGGCGGCCTCTCCACTTTTCTGCCCGATGAGCGCTGCCGCCCGCCGACTTTCAGCCCGGCCCCGGCGCTTGCCCTGGCTCCGGTTCGTGCGCAGGGGTGCCGCTCGGCGCGTCGGGTGCCTCGGTGGCGGCGTCGGGCGGGACCGGATGCCGCAGACCGGGGTGCCCGGCCGGCAACGACCGACGCAGCACCACCCAGCTCACCGCCAGCGCCGCCGCCACCAGCGGCCAGGTCAACGCGACGCGGGCCACCACGAGCGCGAGCACCTGCCCGCCCAGGTACAGCGGAACGAACACCGCCACCCGCAGCACATAGGTGGCCGTCCACACCCAACTGGCGCGGCCGTACCCGCGCAGCAGCGCCGGGTCGCGCCGCCACCGGCCACGCTGACCCAGCGCCGTGCCGACCACCACCCCGAGCAGCGGCCAGCGCACCACGATGCTCACCGCCCAGGCCAGCGCGCTCGCCGCGTTCGACAGCAACTGGATCAGAAAGAAGTTCTCGGCCCGGCCGGTCCGGACCGCGACGAGCGCCGCGACGCAGACCGCGAGCAGGCCGATCAGCACCGAACGTGGCCGGTCACCCCGCCGCAGCCGTACGCCCGCCACCGCCGCGCCGACGACAAGCGCCGCGCCGACCCCTGCCCACAGCGACTCGCCGCCGATCAGCCAGCCCGCCGCGAACGCCACCGGAGGAAGCGTGGCGTCGATGGCCCCGCGCCGGCCGCCCAGCAGGTCCGCCAACGACTCGCCGCGCACCTGCCCACCGGGCTCCGCCGCCTCCCGCCGCTCGGAGGCGGGCCTGACCTGGCCGGACTTCCGCTCCGGTGTGCCGTCCACAGCGACCTCCTCCACCCTGGTTCAACCTAACCGTCGACAGGCGGTGGGCCACCAGCCGGCCGGTCCGCGACGGCCGCTACGGTGTGCGGATGCGCGCGACGGCAAGGGGTTGGACCGCGGTCTGGTTGGTCGTACTGGCCCTCGTTCAGGCGGCCGCCTTCCTCGCCGTCTGGCGGGTGGCCGTACACACCGGGATCGGCCAGTGGGTCGACACGGTCGCCCTTACCGGCAACCAGATCGGTCAGGATCGCATCGACGGTCCGGTGGACCGACTCCTCAACGCGATGTCGGTGGTGTCCCTGCTGGCCGCCACCGCGATGATCGGCTTCATCGCGCTCATCCGGGGCCGCATCGCCCTTGCCGTCACCGCCACCCTGCTCATCGCCGGCGCGAACGTCACCACCCAACTGCTCAAGTACGGGCTGGCCCGCCCGGACTACGGCATCGACCCGGAGCGCGCCGGGGTCGGCAACAGCCTCCCCAGTGGGCACACCGCAGTGGCCGCCTCGGTGGCCCTCGCGCTGATGCTCGTCCTGCCCCGCAAGGTACGGGCCGCAGGCGCGTTCATCGGCGCGACCTACGCCGCTGCCGCCGGGGTCGCCACCCTCTCGGCCGGCTGGCACCGACCCAGCGACGCCGTCGCCGCGTACCTGGTGGTGGGCGTCTGGGCGGCGCTGGCCGGGCTGGTGCTGCTGGTCACCCAGCGGGAACAGGCCGAGGTCGCCCCCGGCGATGCGCACCGGGTCGCCAGCGCGGTGCTCGGCGTGGCCGGCGTGCTGGCCCTGATCGTCTGCGGGCTCGCCCTGGCGTGGCTGGTGGGCCTGCGCGACACCTGGCCGACCGAGCTGAGCCGTCGGCCCCTCTTCGTCGCGTACGCGGGCAGCGCCGCCGGCATCGCCGGCACGATGGCGGTGGTCATGGCGTTGGTGCTCACCGTCGTGCACCGGCTGGTGCCCCGCGTCAAGGGCTGAGCCGGCCGGGGGAGTCAGCTCGCCAACCCGGGCGCGGGTCAGCTCGCCTGTCGAGGGGCGGGCACGTGCGGCGCGACGCTGCGCAGGTGCGTCAACACCACCGGGTCGATGCGCCCCGGCACCAGCCGCTCCTCCAGGTTTTCCAGAGCGGCCCAGGAGAACAACGCCTCCTCCGGGCCGTCGGCGGCAACCTGATGACCCAGCGCGGCGAGCAGCGCCGCCACCTCGTCGGCGACCGCGCCGCTCAGGTCGAGCAGGGTCGCCGGGTCGGGCCGGCTGAACAGCAGTGTGTGTACGGCGAGCAGCCTCTCCAGCTCCGCCACCGGGTCCGGCTGGTCGTCCACCCGCAGGTCGACAAGCACGTCGCTGGTGCCGGCGTACCCACCGCCGCGCTCGACCACGAGCAGGCCGGCGCTCTGCCGGCCGCGCCGATCGCCGCCGGCCTCGTCACCGGCGCGCAGCGCGGCCACGAGCCGCTCGGCGAACGGCAGCGCCGACCCGGCGAGCCACGCATCGGCCAGCGCGTCGACGACCTCCGGGCCGGCGAGGATGTTGCCCTGCGCGGCCCAGCCATCGCCGACTCGGCCCCCGGCCCACGGATGACAGGCCGGGCCCGTCCAGGTCGCGCCCGGACCGGTGGCCCCCACCACACCGAGCTGGCGGTGCGCGCGGTCGCCGTCGGCGGCGACCAGACCGGCCACCACGTCGGCGGCGGCAACCCCGGTGCGCAGCAGGGCCAACCCCTGCGGCCGGTAGGCGAGATTGACGTGTGCCTGGGTGGCAAGCGCGCCGATCTCGGCCTCCGCGGCCGGTACGAGCGCCCCGGCCGCCAGGAACTTGCTGGCCACGACCACGCCGTGCAGGCGGCCGTCGGCGGAGCGGGCGACGAGGGAGAAGGTCACCAGCCGAGATTAGCCTGCCCTGCCGACAGCACATCGGCCCGCGCAGATGCCGCGAACAGGGCGCTCGACGCGACCGCCGCGCAGGCGGAACCGGCGATTCTGCCCAGGACGGGGATCTTGCTCGCGCACCCCGTCAGCGGGCACGATCGATCGGTGACGAATCGATGGGGCATGACAGTGCCGTTGAACGGAGTCCCGCTGGCCGACCACGCGGCCGTCTACGCGACGCTCGACCACGCCGGATTCACGGACGTCTGGTCTTCCGAGGTCGCCGGGGCCGACGCGTTCACCCCGCTGGCGCTCGCGGCGGCCTGGCAGCCCCGCCTGCGACTGGGCACCGCGATCACCCCCGTCTTCACCCGGGGCCCCGGGCTGCTCGCGATGAGCGCCTCGGCGCTCGCCGAGGCCGCACCGGGCCGCTTCTCGCTCGGCATCGGCGCGTCCTCGCCGGTGCTCGTGCGGGACTGGAACGCGGTGCGGTTCGACGAGCCCTTCCGGCGTACCCGCGACGTCCTGCGTTTCCTGCGCGCCGCGTTGCGCGGGGAGACCGTCGACGAGGTCTACGACACCTTCACCGTGCGCCGGTTCACACTCGAACGGCCGCCGGCCGTGCCGCCGCCCATCGTGCTCGCCGCGCTGCGCCCCGGGATGCTCCGGCTGGCCGGTGCCGAGGCCGACGGAGTCATCCTCAACTGGCTCAGCGCCGACGACGTGCCCCGCGCCCTCGCGGAACTGGGCGAACGCCGACCCGGCTTCGAGATCGCCGCCCGCATCTTCGTCTGCCCCACCGAGGACGCCACCTACGCCCGTACGCTCGGCCGGCGGCTGATCACCAGCTACCTCACAGTCCCCGCGTACGCCGAGTTCCACCGCTGGCTCGGCCGCGACAAGGTGTTGGCGCCGATGTGGGACGCGTGGGCCGCCGGTGACCGGCGCGGGGCCAGCGCGGCGGTGCCCGACGAGGTGGTCGACGCGCTGGTGCTGCACGGCTCACCGGAGCACTGCCGCGCCCAGGTGCGCCGCTACGCCGACGCCGGAGTGGCCGTACCCATCATCGCCCTGCTGCCCACGCCCGAGGTGACCGCCGGGGGCGCCGCCGCGTTGACCACCCTCATCGCCCAGCTGGGCACCGAGCCCTCGGGAGCGTCCGCGTGAACCTCACCGACCGGATCGTGGTCGTCACCGGCGGCGCCGGCGGCATCGGCGCCGCGTTGTCCCGCCGGTTCGCCGCCGAGGGTGCCGCCGCCGTCGTCATCGCCGACCTGGACGCCGACGCCGCCCGGGCGGTCGCCGAGAGCATCGGCCCGGTCGCCCACGCCACCGGCCTCGACGTCACCGACGAGGAGCAGGTCCGCGCGATCGTCGACGACACCGAACGACGCTTCGGCCGCATCGACCTGTTCTGCGCCAACGCGGGCGTGACCACCGGCGGGGGAGTGGAGGTCGACGACGCCGGCTGGGACCGGGCGTGGCGGGTAAACGTCCTCGCTCACGTCTACTCGGCACGCGCGGTGCTGCCCGGGATGCTCTCCCGGGGCGGCGGGCACCTGCTGCACACCTGCTCGGCGGCGGGAGTGCTGACCGCAGTCGGCGACGCCGCGTACACCGCCACGAAGCACGCCTCGGTGGGCTTCGCCGAGTGGCTGTCCATCACCTACCGGGATCGGGGCATCCGGGTCAGCGCCCTCTGCCCGCAGGGCGTGGACACCCCGATGCTCGCCGACGGCATCCGCGAGGGCCACCTGGGCGCCCGCGTGATCGAGGCGTCCGGCGCGGTCCTCACCCCCGACCAGGTCGCCGACGCGGCCATCGCCGGGCTCGCCGAGGAGCGGTTCCTGATCCTGCCGCACCCGGAGGTCGCCGACTACGCGCGCCGCCGCGCCGAGGACCCGGACGGCTGGCAGGCCGGCCTCCGCAAGCTCGTCCGCCGCCTGACCGCCTGACCTGGCAGGGCCTGGCCTGCTTCGGCCGGCCGGCCGGCCTGCCGGGCTCGGCTTGGCCTGGCCTGGCTCGGCTTGGCGGGGAATATCGTGCCGGATTCGTGGGCGGCGACGGCCGGTCAGCGGCGGCGCAGCGGGCCGGGGTGGACAGACCAGAGCAGTCGTCGCCACCAGGGGCGCGCGGCACGCAACCCGTCCACGTAGGCGGTGGCCACCGCACCGGCACGGTCGGCCTGGGCGGCGGTGGCGGCACCGGGCGCGAAGGCCACCTGGTTGAGCAGCGCGGCCAGATCGTCGACCCCGGGAACACTTCCGTCGGGCCGGTCGACGCGGGCGTCGGCGAGCGCCTGCCGAGCCCGGCTCGCCACCTCGGTCGCCGCCAGGTCATCGCCGACCGGCCGCCCGGCCAACCGAAGCGCGTCGGTGACCTCCCGCCAGGCGCCGGCGATGCGCTCACCGGGGTCGCCCCTGCCGAGTCGGGCGCGGGTCAGCGAACGGCGCATCGCCAGCAGAGCGAGCAGCACACCACCGACCAGGAGCAGCAGGCCGCCACTGCCACCGGCGACGAGCACCGGGGTGGACACGCCGGACCCGTCCGGCCCGTCGGCGGCTGTCACCGGCTCCGGCGACGCGGTCGGCTCGACAGTGGGCGCCGGCGCCTCCGAGGGCGGGGGATCATCCGGCGTCGGGCGGAAGTCCTCCTCCACAGGCCTCGGCTCGTTGTCCGGGCGGGGCAGCGGGTCGAACGCCACCCACCCCAGACCGTCGAACAGCACCTCCGGCCAGGCGTACGCGTCGCCGGCCCGCACCGGCCCCTGCCCGCTGGACTCGAAGCCCACCACCACGCGGGTCGGCAGCCCGGAGAGTCGCCCGAGCACCGCGAACGCCGCAGCGAACTGTTCCGACGTGCCCTCCTGCCCGCCGCCGTTGCGCGGTCCGAAGAGAAAGAAACCCAGATTCGGGTACGCGTGACCGCTCGGCGCGTCCGCCGCCACCCGGTAGTGCTCGGCAAGGAACTGCTCGATCGCCGTGGCCCGCGCGTACGGTGCGCCGTTGTCCTCGGCGAGCTGCGTGGCCAGCCGGCGCAGCTGGTCGGGTGCTCCGTCGGCGACCCGCAGCACCCGGGCCACCTCCTCGCCGGCGGGCACGTTCGCCGTCGCCAGCAGGTTGTTGTCCGGGCGCTCCCGGGCCGACGTCACCGTGTACCGCAACCCCGGCGTGAGCCCCTCCGGCCGGATCAGCGTCCCGGTCTCCGGGTCGTACGCCACCCGCGCGCCGCTTACCTCCCGGGGCGTCGCCACGGCCGGCAGCAGCCCGCCGCTCAGTTCGGCAACGGTGATGTCCTGCCGGATGGTCTCCACAGTGCTGTCCCGTGCCGGTGCCGTGGCCGGCAGGATCCGGCCCGCGTTGCGGTACGTCGCGCCGACCCGCCACGTCACCCCGTCGTAGTCGCTGAGCACCGCCAACCGGATCCGCACGCTGCTGCCGGAGGCGTCCGGGCCGCCAGATGCATCGTCGCCGTCCGGCGCGATGCCGCCCGGGATCGGTGAACTCCCGCCGGTCGGCGTGCCGTCGCGGACCGTGCTCACGTCGAGGAGCTTCTGCTCCGGGTGCAGCGCCCAACCGGAGATCCGGATCAGCGGGTTCTCGTCGAGGGTCTCCACCTGCGGAGGCTCCACGTACCGCCGCGGATCCACAGGACGGCCGTCGACCTGCCCGGCGATCATGGGACTGAGCAGCGCGACAAGCCCGACCACAAGCGCCACACCGAGCGCCGCCGTGGCCGTCAACCGGAGTCGCACCGCTGCGCGTACCCCTCGGGGAAGGCCGGCGACCGGATCGCCGGCGGCCGGCGGCGGGCCCGACGGTGCTGCCAGGCCGACCGCCGCGACAGCGACGAACGCGAGCGTCGCGCCGATCGCCGGCTCGGCGTTCGGACCGACCACGTAGAGGGCGGCAGCGTAGAGCCCCGCCGCCGGCAGGTAACCCAGCAGCACCCGGCCGGTGCGCAACGCCACCTCCGCACCGGCAAGGCCGGCCAGCCAGGCCGCCACCACCGGCACCAGCACCGTGTCCGGCGTGGGCTCCACCGGAATCATCGCGGTGAGCAGCCGCGGGATGCCGTTGCGCGCCGCGTCCGCGCCCACCGTCAACAGGTCGCCGGGAAGGTCGGCGCGGGCAGCGGCCAGCCGCAGCGACCAGAGCGTCCAACCGGCCATCGCGGCCACCGACACCGGCGCGACGAGCCAGGACGGCAGCCGCCGAGCGGCCACGCTCACCAGCACCGACCCCGCCGCCGCGCCGACGACAAGCCAGGTCAGCAGGTCGTCCGCGTACACCCGGCCGAGCACCACTCCGGCGAGCGCGGTCAATCCGATCAGCGCCAACGGCACGACGGCCGCCCGCAGTGCCCGCACAACAGTGCCGATGCCCCGGGATGTCGAACCGTCCGGCGGCGAGGCCGCGCCGCCGGTGCCCGGACCGCCCTGCCGCTGTTGGCCGAGGTCCGTCACCACCGGCGCACCCCGTCCCACTCGGCGGCGAACGCCGCGCCGTCCGCCGCGTCGATCACCACCAGGCCCGTCGCGCCCGCCGGCGTCGGCTCGGCCGCGCCGAAAACACCCACCACCACCGACGGGTACGCGCCGCGCAGCGCCCCGACATGCCCCATCTCGCCCCGACCAGCCGGACCGGTCAGGAAGATCAGTGTGTCGCCGAGCCGGTCCTGGCGCAGCCGGGTGGTGGTTGCCCGCAGCGCGTCGCCGTCGCCGGACAACTCGGCGGCGGCGAGCCGGTCCAGCGGTCCGGCCGACCTGCGCGGCTCGATGGCCTCCGGGTTGCTCGCCTCCGTGCCGGCCGTCTCTGGACCGACCATGAGCAGCAGCACCGGCAGGTCCGCGTGGTGCGCCGCGGTGACGACCGACGCCGCCGCCTCGCACGCCGCCTCGAAAGACTCGGCCACCCCGTCCACCCGATCCGGGTGCGCCACGGCACGGTTGTCAAGGAGTACGACAAGGCGGGGCAGGCTGGTGTCCACGTTCTCGCGGACCATCAGCTCGCCGACCCGGGCGCTGGTGCGCCAGTGCACCCGCCGCAACTCGTCACCGACCACGTACTCCCGCAACGAGTTGAACGTGATCGACCCGTGTGGCACCCCGTCGACCCGGCCGTCGAGGCTGCGCCCCGCGCCGGTGGGCACCGCCGTCAGCGGGTGGATCCGAGGGTGCACCCAGACCGGCGTCGTCTCGCCGTACGGGCGGGCCAGCGCCACCAACCCCAGCGGATCGCGCCGGGTCACCCGCAGCGGCCCCACCGGCACCACCCCACGACGGTGGGTCGGCACGTGGTAGCGGACCTCGGTGTCCCGCCCGGGTCGCAACCGCAGCAGCGGCACCGGCACCGTGCGATCGCCGCACCGGTCCTCGGCCAGCAGGTTCGCCGAACGCAGACGCCCACCGTTGCGGACTGTCAACGTCATGCTGGCCGGCTCGCCGCGCGCCACCCGGTCCGGATCGGCATGGCGGGTCACCAGCAGCCGGGGCCGCCAGGCCGCTGTCAGCGCCGCGTAACCGACGGCCGCGCCGGCCGCCGCGCCCAACACCGTCAACTCGGGGTACGCGAACCGGAAGCCCACGCCGAGCAGGACGACGGCGGCGACGAGCAGACCGACCCCGCGGGCGGTGATCCCCATGACCTGCTGCCGGTCAGCCCTGCACCGGGGCGGGCTGCCCCGACGGCAGCGGCACGGGCACCGAGGCGATGGCCTGGCGCAGCACCTCCGGGGCGGTCATCCCGCGTACCTGGGCTTCCGGGGTGAGCAGCAGCCGGTGCGCGAACACCGACTCGGCGAGAGCCTTCAGGTCCTCCGGCATGATCCACCCTCGACCGTCGATAAGCGCGTACGCACACGCCGCGCGCGTCAACGCGATCACGCCCCGAGGGCTCACCCCGACCCGCACCTGCGGGTGGGTACGGGTGGCGGCGGCAAGCCGGACCGCGTACGCATACAGCGGCTCGGCGATGTGCACCCGCCGGGCCATCCGGACCATCTCCCCGACGGTGGCGGTGTCGGTGACCGGGGCGAGCGCCTCGGGGGAGCGTACTGTCGCGCCGCGCAGCACCTCCACCTCGACCGCCTCGTCCGGGTAGCCGACGGAGAGCTTCACCAGGAACCGGTCCAGTTGCGCCTCCGGCAGCCGGTAGGTGCCGTCCATCTCCACAGGGTTCTGGGTCGCCACCACAAGGAACGGCGCCGGCACCGGATGGCGCACACCGTCCACTGTGACGGTGCGTTCCTCCATCACCTCAAGCAGCGCCGACTGGGTCTTCGGCGACGCCCGGTTGATCTCGTCGGCGATGACGATGTTGGCGAAGACCGGCCCCGGGTGGAACTCGAAGTCCCTACTCGCCTGGTTGAAGATCGTCACACCGGACACGTCCGAGGGGAGCAGGTCGGGGGTGAACTGGATCCGCCGCCACTCACCCTTCACGGTCGCGGCGATGGCCCGCGCCAGCGTCGTCTTACCGACCCCCGGAACGTCCTCCAGGAGCACATGGCCCTGGGCGAACAGCGCTGTCAACGCCAGCCGGACCACCTGCGGCTTGCCGAGCACCACCGCGTTGACGTTCTCGGCCAGCCGGGCGGCCAGGGCGGCGAAACCCTGCACCTCCGGCTGGGTGAGCGGCTCGTGGGTGTTCACGGTCGCGGTGCTCCTTGCCTGGCAGGTCTAGCAGGTGGGCAGGACGTTGATGTTGTCGCCGCCCTCAAGGTTGAGCCAGGCCCAGGGAATGTAGTTCTTTCCCTCGTAGTCAACCTGCACCCACCAGGTGCTGCGCTTGTCGTTGTTGTAGATGTAGGCGTACACCTCTTCGCCGGACTTCTTGCAGTACGCCTGGAGTCGTTTGCCCGGCTTCGCCCAGCCCACCTGCTTGTCGTTGTCCTGGCGGGGAACCGAGAAGATCTCGTTGCCGTTGCGGCCGTCGACATCCTTGTCGCAGTAGGTCGACTCCGGGCCGGAGGCGCCGTTGCGGCACGTCGCGATGCCGTACAGCGCGTCGGTCCGCTGAGCCCTCGTCGCGGTGTTCTTACCGGCCGCGTTGCTCGCGGTCACCGTGAACGTGTACGCCGTACCCGGCGTCAACCCCGACATCGTGATGCTGGAACACGCGCCCGCCTTGGCCGGCTCACCGGGCGTACTCACCGAGCAGGTGGCCTTCCCACCGCCAGCGTCCACTGTGAACGTCACAGTCGCCGACGTGGCGGTCGCCGACGAGCCGGTCACCGTGACCCGGGGCACGGCGACAGTCCGGGCCGTGGCCGTCGCCTCCGGGCCGGGACCCGCCTCGTTGACGGCCTTCACCTTCACCGCGACGTTCTGACCATCACCCAGGCCGGTGACCGTCGCGCGGGTATCGGTCACCTCACGGACCTTGCCGCCGACGTCCACCAGGTACTTCGTCACCGCGCGGCCGTTCGCGTCCGCCGGTGACCACTGCACAGTTACCGCACCCGGCTGGTCGGCGACAGTGGCAGCGCGCAGGTCCAGCGGCCGACCGGGCGCCGCGTACGGCACCACTGTGTTGCTCACCGGCGACGCCGCCGAGCCGGCGCCCTTGTCGTTTACCGCCACCACGGTGAACGCGTACTGCGTGCCGAACTCCAACTCCCCGGCGGGCACCACCAGCTCCGTCTTTGTCGACTCACCGGCCGGCGCGTTCGTTCCCGCCGAACTGGCAGTCACCGCGTACCTGGCGATCTTGTTGCCCTGCCCGTTCGCGGCCGGCCACTTGACCAGCACCGTGCCGTCCGGACGCTCCTGCGCGGTGACGCTCGCCGGCGGATCGGGCACCGAGGCGGTCGGCGTCACCGGGTTGCTGTTGCGCGCCGGACCCTTGCCCTTGGCGTTCTCGGCGTGCACCGCGAACCGGTACGTCTCGCCGTTGGTCAGGCCCTTGACCTCCACCGAACGCTGGTTGGCGCCCACCTGGAGGCGCTGACCGGCGCCCTCCACCACGTACCTGATGATCTCGGCGCCGTTCGCGGCGGCCGGCCGCCAGCTCACCCGGACCTGGGCGTTGCCGGCGGCGGCGGTGACGCTGCGCGGCGCGCTCGGCTTGCCCACCTGCGGCTTCTTCGGCGGAGGCGGCGGCGGGGGAGCCGGCGGCGGGTCACCACCCAGCACGTCGTTCGCGTACTTGTCGACCTCGCGCATCTGGTGCTTGTCGTCCACCACCCGGGCGGTCGCCGAGTCGGGCGAGTTGATGAAGAGGTGGTTCTCCCGCACCTCAAGCTCCAGCGGCCCGGGCGTCTTGCCCTGCACGGTGCCGACCAGTTGACCGCCCGCGTCGAACGAGTAGATCGTGCCGGTGGCCTCGTCCGCGCAGTAGAACCGGTCCGCCCAGGCCACCGCCGGGCTGAGCCGATCGCCGCCGCCCGGCACCGTGAACGACTGCTCCGCACCGGCGTCACCCACCACCAGCACCCGCCGCTCGGCGGGCACCGTCACCGGCACGCGCGGCCCCGAGGTGCGCGCCGGCAGCGCCGCCGGGCCGGACAGCGTCAACGACGTCCGCCGGACCTCACCGCCCTGCACCCGCACCAGCCGCCCGGCCGTACGGTCCAGCACCGCCACCCCGTCGTCCAAGGTGGAGACCACAAGCTCGTGACTGGCCTCGGCCACGTCGTACGTCTCGACCCGCTCCGGGCTGAGCCCGCCGTTCGCGGGCGCGGCCGAAGCCGGCGCCGACGGCAACTTCGCGGCGGTGACCGCCGAGACGGTGCCCTCGCTGGGCACCGCGATCCAGAGCCGACCCTTACCGTCGAACGTGCCGCCGGTGATGCCCGGGGGATAGCGCACCGGCTCGCCGACCGGACTCAACGACCGCGGGTCGAGCTGACGCACGACACCCTGCACCGCGTCGACGATGAACGCCGCGTCCTCGTGCAGGGCAACGCTCACACCCAGCCCAGGGGTGGTAGGGGTGGTCGCGGTGAGTTGCAGGGTGGCCAGGTCCAGTGAGCTGACCTGCCCGGTCTGCAGATCACGCAGGATCAACAGCCGATCGGTCTGGGTGACCTGCATCGGATGCCGACGGGCACCAGGAAGCTCGGTGCGGGTGTCCACCCGGGCCGTCACCCCGTTGACCCGGGCCAGCTCGCTGCGCGCCGCGCTCCACAGCCAGGAACTCGCGTCATAGTTGGCCACCGCGTTGTCCGCCGCACCCAACCCGAGGACTGTCAGCCCCATGGCGGCCAGCAGCGCGGTCACCGTGCCGACAGTCACCAGCCCACCCCGCAGACGGGAGCGGGAACGGGGGGCGTCGGTCCGCTCGGCGTCGTCGATGCTGGCCACAGCCGGCTGCCTCTCCTGAGTCATGGCAGGTGGCGTCCGCCTCGCGGCGACCCCTCCCCAGAGCCGGGTGCCATCATATGGCCCGGTCGCTGGCGGGGGAACCCGCACCGTCACCCCTGTGGATACCGAGCGTGTGCGTTGTGGACGCCCAGCTCAGCACGACGGCAGATGCGAGTGCGGCTGTTCCGACCTCGTCAAGCCCGATCGCGTGGATGCGGGTGCCGCTCAGGTCGGCGGGGTGGACCGCTCCCGCTCGGTGCAGACCTGCCCGGAGGTCGCAAAGCTGTCAGTGGAGTAGACAGCCAGCACCGTGAAGCAGTAGTCCACTCGCGAACTGAGCCCACTCACCGTGTAGCTCGTCCGACCCGGATCCACAGTCGCCAGCACCCCCAGCGCCTGCCCCGCCCGACCGCCGGCCACCATGAACGGCACCGCACCTCCCGACGGATCCGTCCAGGTCAGCGTGATCGTGGCCGAGTCGTCCCGCAGGTTCAGGTCACCCGGTGCGGGCCCGGCCGCCGTCGGAGCCGCCGCCGTCGTCGCAGCCTTGGACGGCGGCGGCGCATCGGCGCGGTTCAGCAGCACGACGCCCAGCCCGGCCACGGCCGCCACGGCCACCCCGACCGCCACCACCGCGCCGATAAGTACCCCCCGGTGACGTCCCGAAGTGCCGCCATCCTGGGCGTACGGCGAGGGGTACCCGCCCTGGGGGTACCCCTGGCCCGGGTACGCCTCCTGGCCCTGGTGGTACTGCTGACCCGGGTACGGCTGCTGACCCGGGTACGGCTGGCGGGTCGGGTACTGGCCCGGTGCCGCGTGGGGGGCCGGGGCCGGCGGGTGCGGCTGGGGCGCGTACCCCCGCTGGTGTGCCTGTTGTTCGGGGCTCGGGCCCGCATCGGAGCGCGGCGCCCAGGCCGGTGTCGCCGCCTCACGGCGGGGCGACGGGACCGGGGCCGGGGACAACGGCCCGGCCTCGGTCGTCGGCTGGACGGTCGGGAAGACCTCGGTCGGCGCGGAAGCGCTGCCCGGTGCCGGTTCGTACCCGTCCGGACGCCCCGCTTCCGGCGTCATTTCGCCGCGAACCATTGTCGCCTCCGGGTCTGCGGCGAGCGGGGCGGTCGGTTCGCTGGAGGGCGTCGGTTGCGGCGGGGCGCTGCTGCTCCACGCCGGGGCGGCCGGCCCCCACGACGGCGCGCTCACCGGTGGCCCGGACACCGGGTTGGTGTGTCCGGGTGGCGCGGATACGGGGTGGAAGTGCCCGGGTGGCGCGGACACGGGGTAGGCGTGTCCGGGTGGTCCGGATACCGGGTGGACGTGCGCTGGTGGTCCGGGGCTCGGATGGGTGTGGTCGGGCGGGCCGGAGACGGGCTGGCCGTGGTGAGGTGAAGCCTCCGTCGGAGAGGAATGGCGGCCAGGCGGGCCGGAGACCGGTCGGGAACCTCCGGGAGGTGCCGAGACGGGCCGAGGAGGCATGGCGCTGACCGCCTGGTTTGCGGCTGACCCGCCCATCACGTTGGTGATCGCAGAACCGGTGCTCGCCGGGGTCGTCCCCGATGGCCCCGAACTGTCGACGGCGTTGCCGGGCCCACCAGCGCCGGAGGCGGCCACCCGGGCAGCCTCCTCGGCCAGCAGCGGTTCGATCTGCCGTACCTGGATCGTCGGGTTGTCCCATCGCGGCGTTACCGACGGCGTGGGCGGAGGCGGTGCGGCCGGCAGCCGTGCCGTCGGGGCTTCGGCGTCAGGATGGGCCGGTTGGCTTCCGGACCGCTGGCGCGGCGGTACGGCCGTGGGCCGTTGTTGTGCTTGCGGCGTCGGCTGTTCGTCGGCAGGGATCCCCGCCGGTGGCCGTTGCGACCCGGACGGTTGCTGTGCGGCGCGCTGGCGCGGCGGCACCGGATGCGTGGGGCTGGGCGGGACCGACGCGGCTGATGCCGCAGGAATCGAGGTAGCGGGGGACCGGGTTGGCGCCGGCGGCGTGGAAGGCACCGAGGGCTGGGATGGAGTACGCGGCGGTGGGACCGGTGCGGCAGAGGCCGACGCAGGCCGAGCGTGGGACTCGGGCGGGGCGAGTCGGGCAGAGAATGTCGGCGAGGCGTGTGTCGGCGCTGGCTGACCCTCACCGACGGCTGGCGCTGCCGAGGTGGGGGGTATGCGTACCGTCGGGGGGTCCTGTGGCGGCGTCGGTGGCACGGGCGCCCAAGGCGACGTGGGCGGGGGAGAGCCGTCGGCCGCCGGGCGCATCGCGGCCAGGGTCGCCAGCGACAGCGTCGGGCCGGACAACGCCGCGCGGGCGCCGGAGTCGGTCCCGCTTGTCGGGCTCGGGGCCGGCGTCGGGGCTGGGGCCGAGGTGTACGTCGGCGGTGTGTCGTGCGGCTGGGCCAGGTTGGGGCTGGGAGGGGTCGAGACAGGGTGGGCTGGGCCGCCGGGGCTGGGGCTGGCCGCGCCGAGGTACTGGCGGGCGGCGCGTACCGCCGGGTGGTGCTCCCCGAGCACGGCGGGCCCGGCGGTGGCGACGCGGGTGTAGTTGCGCCGGGCCTCGTGCCGGTTACCCAGCTCCTCGGCGACCTCGGCCAGCTCCAGGGCGAGCGCGAGCATCGTCGGCTCGCCATGATTCCAGCGCCGCTCACCGGCCGCGAACGCCTCCTCCAGAACCCGGCGGGCGGCGAGCGGGTCGTCCGCCTCGCGGTGCAAGCGGGCAAGCAGGTGCGCCGTGTGCAGCATCTCGGGGTGGTCCTCGCCATACGGCGGACGGGCGGACTCGACGGCCCCCGCGAGCAGCTGCCGGGCTGAACTGAGGTCGCCCGCGGTGCGCAGGGCGAGAGCCCGACGTTGGACGGCAGCCAGAGGAGAGGGATGGGACACGTGGCAATGCTGCCGGCAGAGAGCCGCCGACGCTACCCGGACGCGCCTCCGACACGGCTTTGTTGACCGTCGGCGAGCCGACCCGAGCAGCGCCGGGAAGGCCACGAGGCAGCCGCTGGTACGCGATGTGCATGATCCACGAGTGCCGTGTACAGTAACTCCCCGTGCGGCCCGCTGTGCCGACCTCCGATGGAAGATCATCCGGGGTGGCAAGGTAGGCTGAACGAGCAGGTCCGGGTGGCGGAATGGCAGACGCGCTAGCTTGAGGTGCTAGTGCCCGTATAGGGCGTGGGGGTTCAAGTCCCCCCTCGGACACAAACCATTGCCCCACGGTGCGCGCTGAGATCCACTTCAGCGCGCACCGTTTGCGTTTCTGGCTGGTAGTTCAGCCGGAGTCCGAGTTGCCGGTAGACCTCGGCCTTGTCGGAGGGGTCGGCCTCGCGGAGCACGGTGGTGATGTCGCCGAGCGCGGTCACCAGGGCGGTGATCTCTGCTCGGCTCATCCGGCGCGGGGTGGAACCCGCGATGGCGCGTAGTTCGGCTTCTGCGCGGGTGCGTTCGGCCTGGGCTTGCGCGATCCAGCCGGTGACCACGGCCGGGTCGGCGCCGGCGTCGAGGGCGCCGCGGTAGCGCTCCAGCTTGGCGTCGCACTCGGTGATGATCGCTTGGGCTGCGGTGCCCGTTGTGGGCGAATGGTTGAGGGGTTGGGCGTCGGCCATCGCGGTGATCGTCTGCGCGATGTGGTCGGGTGCGAAGGCGGAGGCCAGCCAGGTGTCGAGCGGGTCGGTGAGTGCGTCCTCGCGCAGGTACACGTTGCGGGGGTGGGGGACCTGGTTGGCGAGGGCGTACTCCTGCGGGAAGCGGCAGCGGTAGTAGGCGTCGCCGTGGTTGTACTGCGGTCGGGGTACGCATCCTTCCGCCCAACACTCCAACCCCTCGTGGAGCCCAGTCGGATCAACGCGAGGTACGTGCCTGCGCCCAGGCTGGCGGGAGCGTCGACCTGCACCCGGCCGTTGTCGGGGGGCGTTGCGACAGTCGTCGCCGTGGGATGACTGGGCTCATGCCCGTCGGCGGGACCGATTGACGTCGACGACGGGGCGTGCCCTGCTCGACGCGTGGAACGTGAAAGAAGACCTCGACCGACTCGCCAACGCAGTCGCGACCTGGTGGCCACAGACCCACGCGTTCCTGCTCACCGCGATTACCAACGCCGGATCACCGTCGCCGGGGACGCGGTCTCCGAACCTCGGAAATCAGCTAACGAACCCTGCGTCAAGCCAGAGACCTGGCAAAGTATGTGGAAATGCCCTTGAGCCTGAAACTGTGGGCTTGGTTTGACTCCCAATAGTTCAGACTCAAGGGCTCTTCCCGTGAACGAGCTAGCGGGGCAACACGGGATCTAACAGTAAATCCCGGTGACAACCCACGTCTGGCTGTTGCTGAATTTCCGCCACTGGTGAGTGGATATTCCTCGCCTGTCGTATTGGACACCGTTGCCGTCGATGGTCACGTTGGTGACGCAGTTGGCGGGAAGGCGAATCGCGTCGGTGTCGTAATACTTGGGGTACTCGTTTGAGCGGCGCCCCGGCTGGAGGGTGAAGGAAGCAGGGTGGGTATATCCGTTCTGCCGATTCGCCACCGGGACGCAGCTCGTCGGTAGGAACTCGCCGGTGTATGTGATGGTGCCTGCGGCGGAGCACCAGTTGTTGCTAATCATGATGCCGCGAGTGCTTGCGTTGGTGGCCTCTCCGCCGCAGCCGGGCGTGGAACATGTGCCTGCCTGCGCGGGGGAGGGAACCCCGACGATGGACGCTGCAATAAAGGCCGCCGCAACGGCTGTCAGGGGCTTTTTGCCTGACGAGAACCTTGCCAAGTTTATCCTCCTCGTGGGAAATGGTGATTCGCCGCTGGAGGCCAAAAGAAGTATGACATCGCCTCGATGAATGAGCTGTCGAGGCGATAGCAGGCCTTCGTTCCACTCCTTGTGCAATAGGTAATGAATCGACCCCCGTCGGCTGTATGCAGCGTACGCATGCGGCTCTGACTTAGCAAGGACTCAGGACTCCGGAAGGTGCCAGATGGTCGCTTCAAGTGGGTTCGAGCAGTCAGATCGGCCGATATTCCCCGTAGTTCCCGATAGCCGCGAAAGGCGGCAAACGCTGCCCGATCGGGTCTCCCGGCGGAGGGCGGCGAGTAGCTTTTCGAGCGTGTTTGAGAATTGCGATCAGGTCCGGATGCAAGGTCGGCGGGCTTGGCGTCGGGCGGGTCGACCTCCGGTGATGCGGCGTGTCATGCCGCGATAGCGGCCAGTCGGATGATGGCTTCGGAGGCGTCGAGGTGGCGTTCGAAGTCGCGGGCGAGTCGGCGGCAGGCGGTGAGCCAGGCCAGAGTGCCCTTGACGTTGCAGCGGCGGGGATTACGGCGAAGCCGCGCTGGTCCGCGGGCTTGCGGGCGATCTCACGGGTGGTGCGCAGGACGTCGCGGGTCCAGTCGACCAAGCGGCGCCGGTACGGCCCTGTCGGCGAAGACGTGCCGGATCGAGGTGGCCATGTAGGCGCTCAGTAGGGCGGTATTCGCGCCATCGCGGTCCGCCAGCTTGCGGCGAGGACAGTCGCGGCGGCCAGCAGGCCCAAGGTGTCGGTGGCGATGAACCGCTTGCGGCCGTTGACCTTCGTCCCGGCGTCGTGGCCCCGACTGTCTCGGCCGACGGTGTCAACGCCCTTCACGCTCTGCGCGTCGACGACCCCCGCTGACGGCTGCGGCTCACGGTCCTGCTGCACTCGTGCTTTGACCCGCAGAGTGGCAAGGATCTTCTCCGTTACGCTGGCGTCTCCCCATCGGGTGAAGTACCAGTACACCGTCTGCCACGGTGGCAGGTCAGCGGGCATGTACCGCCACGGGCATCCGGACCGCACCACGTACAGGATGGCGTTGACGACTTCCCGCGTGGGTGCTTCTCCCGCTGGCCGTACGTGTTGGGCTCCGGCAGCATCGGCTCGATCAGCGCCCACTGGGCATCGGTCAGATCGGACGGGTAGCCACGACGTGCAGGCACCGCGCCACCCTGCCCGCTGCACCTGTGGAAGTCATGCCGCCACGCCGTCCACAACGGACGAGGGTCTGCTGCACCGATAGGTGACATCTGAGATGGCTTGCCCTGTGGGCGGGCTGGAAGGATGTCGCTGTGCCCAAGCCCTACGCCCGAGAGTTCCGTGATGACGTCGTGCGTGTCGCTCGCGACCGTGAGGCGGGAGTGACGGTCGAGCAGATCGCGAAGGACTTCGGGGTGCATCCGATGACGTTGTTCAAGTGGCTGCGCCAAGCCGACATCGACGCTGGCGCCACCCCCGGGACGGCCAGCACCGAGTCGGCGGAGCTGCGCGAGGCGCGTAAGCGCATCCGGTTGTTGGAGCAGGAGAACGAGGTCCTGCGTCGGGCCGCGGCGTACTTGTCGCAGGCGCATCTGCCGGGAAAAGGCTCTACCCGCTCGTGAGCGAGCCGGCCGCCGACGGGGTCCCCGTGGCGGTGACGTGCCGGGTATTGAACATCGCTCGTCAGCCCTACTACCGGTGGCGTGCCCGCCGTGTCACCGACGCCGAGTTGGTGGCGGCGTATCGGGCGGACGCGTTGTTCGACGCCCACCGTGATGACCCGGAGTTCGGATACCGGTTCCTGGCCGATGAGGCCCGCGCTGCCGGCCGGGCGGTGGTCGAGCGCACCGCCTGGAGAATCTGCTCTGGCATGGGCTGGTTCAGCGCGTTCAGCAAGCGCAAGCGTCGGGGCAAGGGCGGCAAGGTCGGTCCACCGGTGCATGACGATCTGGTGCGCCGCGACTTCACCGCGGACGGCCCGAACCGGGTGTGGCTGGCCGACATCACCGAGCACCGCACCGGTGAGGGCAAGCTCTACCTGTGTGCGGTCAAGGACGTGTGGTCCCACCGGATCGTCGGCTACTGCATCGACTCACGGATGAAGTCGAGGCTGGCCGTCAACGCCCTGCACCACGCCGTAGCCCGCCGTGGTGACGTGGCCGGTTGCGTGCTGCACACCGACCGCGGGTCGCAATTCCGAAGCCGGAAATTCGTCCACGCCCTCAACCAGCACCACCTGGCCGGGTCGATGGGCAGGGTCGGCGCCGCTGGCGACAACGCTGCCATGGAGTCGTTCTTCGGTCTGCTGCAGAACAACGTCCTCGACCGCCGAACCTGGACGACCCGGCAGCAGTTGAGGACCGCGATCGTGACCTGGGTCGAACGGACCTACCACCGCCGTCGACGCCAACGATCCCTGTCCCGGTTGACCCCTATCGAGTACGAGACCATCATGACCCCACCGGCCAGTCAGGCCGCGTGACTACGACTGTCACCTATCGGTGCAGCAGACCCCCTGGACTGACACGAACCGTGCATCACCCCACAGAGCCAAAAGGTCACCACCGCAGCTAGGCTTGCGCGAGCCTCAGGGTTGCGCTGAGCATCATCGGCGGTGGGGTAAAGGGTCGTGTCGCCCCCCGAATTGCCCCAGGCCCCACACCGCAGGTCAGGCAGACATTGACGGCGAGTCGCTGGCCGGCGACTCGAACCCCCACGTCGCTCAGCGCTCATAGCGGCGCGGGTCTGCGCGAGAGAGACCGCGTGAGCTGATCAGCTACCTCGCGGTCGTGGTAGACACCTACTCCCGCCGTCGTGGGCTGGGCGATGGCCGATCACCTGCGCACGAGGGGTTGGATAGCTCATCGCAAAAGTACGACTTCCATTCGAGGAGATGGGCACCACGGGCGCGCGACCGTTTCGGGCAGATGAGCGCGTCTGCAGATGTCGGCAGGGCAACTCATGATGCAGACGATGGATGCACGTGGTCGTGACGTGAGGACTGCCGGTTGACGACGAGTATCGGTGAGTTGACGAGTGGTTTGCCCGCTGGCGCGTACGGCCAGAAACGCTTTGCTGTCCGCGCCGGATACCGTCGAACGGATCGCTGCCCGGCTCGGTTTGAACCGACCCGAAGCGTCGCTGCATCTGCAAGTCATGGTGCTGCCAGACCCGACCGAGCAGAACCTATTGCGCTAAAACGGTTGGGACGACCGGCAACTGGCCGACCTCGGCTCGGCGCTGCTGACGAAAACGGCTGCTCGTCGAATCCGAGACACCCGGACGCCGCCTCGCCGCCCCGGACCTTGGCGCAGCCCGAGGTTCGTACCGCCCTTTGAGGCGTGGAAGTCTGCCCTGCACGGGTCGGCCCGGGTGAGGAGCCGCCCTATCTGTGGGGTTCTGGTGTCACCCGCCCGCTGACCGACCTGTTCCACGACGCCGGCAGCCGCGCCCTTATCGATTCCCCCATGCCGCAGGCTGAACGCCCCCAAGACTTCCATGATCATGACCCCTGGCTGGCGTATCAAGGTATGAACTGCGGCACCACGTCGGCGAGTGCATGGTCGAGGATTTCCAGGCCCAGGTCCAGCTCCGCGTGACTGGAGGTGAGCGCTGGTGCGATGCGGAAGACGCCGCCCATGCCCGGCAGCTGCACCACGTTCATGTGCAGGCCCAGTTCCAGGCAACGCCCTGTCACTGCCGCGCCCAGCGCGTCGGCCGGTCGTTTCGACTCGCGGTCGCTGACCAGCTCGAGCCCGACCAGCAGCCCGCGGCCCCGTACGTCGCCGACCACAGGGTGCCGTTGGCTGATCTCCTGAAGGCCCTTCCGCAGGTACGAGCCCAGTTGCGCAGCCTGTTCATCGAGCCGGTCGGCCTCCAGCACGTCCAGGACCGTGTTACCGACCGCAGCCACCAGCGGGTCCGAGACGTGCGTGGTGAAGAAGAGGAAGCCGCGCTCGTGCGCGGTCTGCTCGATCTCCGGGCTGGTCACCACAGCGGCCAGCGGCAGGCCGGCGCCGAGTGTCTTGGACAGGGTCAGGATGTCCGGCACGATGCCGTCCCGCTGGAACGCGTACCACTCTCCGGTGCGGCACAGACCGGTCTGCGCCTCGTCGAGGATCAACAGCCCGCCCCGCTCGTGCACCTTGTCGCGCAGCGCCGCGAGGTATCCCGGCGGCAGGTCGATCACCCCGCCGGAGCTGAGGATCGGTTCGACGACGCACGCCGCCAGGCTGCCCACCGACTGGGCGTCGAACAGCTCGAACGCGAACTCCAGCTGGTGCCGCCAGTCCAGTTCGCCGCTCGGAAGGGTGAAGTCGGGCCGGTACGCGTTCGGCGTGGGGATGGCGAAGTTGCCGGGCGCCGCGGGCCCGTACCCCTTGCGCCCCGAGCTGTAGGTGGCGCTCGCCGCAGCCTGCGTCATTCCATGCCAGGACCGGGCGAACGAGATGATTTCGTGTCGGCCGGTGACCAGCTTCGCCATCCGAATTGCCGCCTCGTTGGACTCCGCGCCGGTGGTGAGCAGCAGGACCTTATCCAGCGGCGCAGGCAGCGAGCCGGCGAGGCGGCGTGCCAGCTCGACCACGGGCCGGCTCAGCATGCCACTGAACAGGTGGTCGAGAGTGGCTGCCTGCCGCTGGATCGTTGCTACTACGGCCGGGTGAGAGTGGCCAAGGATCGCGCTCATCTGCCCCGACGTGAAGTCGAGCAGGCGGCGGCCGTCGGCGGTGAAGACGAAACTGCCCTCGGCGCGTTCGATGATTTCACGTACGAAGCTGCCCGCGCCGATGTAGCGGACCAGGTGACGATCGGCGTCGGACCAGAACGAATCAGCCACGGACCGACGCTAGGCAGCCCGAACAGACACGTCCATCGCACATTTCCGCTGTCGCTGTTAAGCAAAGCCGTACAGTCGGCGGTCATGACGCTGAATCCGTGGCGGCTGCGCCTGCTCGCCGACCTGGCGACCTACGGCACCGTCCGGGCCGTTGCGCAGCGCGGCAACCTGAGCCCGTCGGCGGTGTCGCAGCAGCTGACCACGCTGGAACGGGAGACCCGGACCGCGCTGCTGGAACGCACCGGGCGGCGGGTGCGACTCACTGCGGCCGGAATGTTGCTTGCCGCCCGGGCTCGGGAGATCCTCGCGGCCATGGACGCGGCCGAGGCGGAGCTGCGCCGCCTCGCCGACGAGCCGGCTGGCACGGTCACCGTGGCCGCGTTCCAGAGTGCGGTGCAAGCCCTCGCCGAACCCGCACTTGTCCGTCTCGCGGCCCGACACCCGGATGTGAGCGTGGTGTTGCTGGAGTTGGAGCCACACGAGAGCATGCCGGCGCTGCGTCGCGGCGACGTCGACCTGATCATCACGACGGCCGACTTCGCCGGCGCCGAGCTCTCCCCGGAGATCCATTTAGTGCCGCTCGCCACCGACCCGGTCGTGCTCGTGCTGCCCCCGGGGCATCCGCTGACCAGCGCCGAGTCGGTCGCACTGGAGGCGTGCGCGCAGCAGCGCTGGACGTTCGACGTCGCCGGCTCGTACATGTCCGAGCTATCCACCCGACTGTGCCGGGAGGCCGGCTTCGAGCCCGTGGTGATCTGTCGGTTCAACAACTACATGCTGGCCCTCCAGCACGTGGAGAACGGCCGCTCGATCACCATGCTGCCGAAGCTGGCGGTGGACCCGCGATACCGGGTGGTGACCCGACCACTGAGCCCGCCGCTGACCCGGCGCATCACTGCCGGGGTCCGGCGACCGGCCGCGTCACGCCCCGAGGTGACGGCCGTGCTCAATGCCCTGAGAGCAGGTGACTGACCTTGGCCGGACGGTCTCCGTAGTGTGCTGGTAGCACCCCTTGCGTACCAGGGCGATGCGCAGAGGCGCTGTTCCGCACCGGCCGCCGCCGTGGTGCATGCCGAGGATGCATCCCAAATGTTGCGGCACACGTTCGTGACGACCATGCTCGACCCCGGCGTCAGCCTCCGCGACGTGCAAATCGCCGCCCGCCACGCCGACCCACGGACCACCATGCGCTATGACCGGGCCCGCAAGAACCTCGACCGGCACCCCAACTACATCCTCGCCGCGTACATGGCCCCCGGAACATGATCAGCCGCTCACGGCTTTGCCGAGAAGCGGATAGGCGATCAATCCCTTCTTGCACGCTGGTTTCCGACCAGGGTCAGCAGGGCTGCGTGTGTTTGCTCGTCGGCCGCCACGACGAGACCGCCCGCGCCAGTGTGAAGAGGTTGGCCGTCGATCCCGGTCACCACACAGCCGGCTGCCTGACAGAGGGCGATGCCGGCCGCGAAGTGGACACTGTCGCTCAGGTGGCCATCGGTTACGTAAGCGGCTCGTCGGCCGGCAGCGACCCAAGCCACCGCCAGGGTGGTGGAGACGACACGTGGGCGGAACTGCCGGATGAACCCTTGATCGGCAAGTAACCGCGCGGCCCGGAAGACGCGCTCATTGGGGAACGGTGGATCGAGATTGACGTCCACCAGCCTCGACGCGGCCGACGGGGCAAGTCGCTCGTCCGCGCCGCCGTGACGCACGTGTGCCCCAGCACCGTCGGTCCAGAACACCTCATCGGTGAACGGGTCCGCCGAGGCTGCCACGCCGACCTGCGTTCCGGTTCGCAGAGCTACGTTGACCGAGACGAGCATGTTGTGTACGGCGTAGTTCAGCGTCCCGCACAACGGGTCGACTAGCCAAATGCGTCCGTTCCCGCCGGTTCCCGTGCGTCCGCTTTCCTCTCCCACCACGAGGTCGTCCGGCCGGGCAGCGTGCAAGACGTCGAGGATGGCGCGCTCTGCTTCGATGTCGGCCGTCGTGGCGAAGTCTCCGGCAGACTTCTCGAAGCGTGTCAGCGATGACCCGTAGTGCGAGCGCACGATCGCTGCGCCGGCTTCCGCGGCTTTGATGACCAGTTCTCGGTCGGTGATCGACATGCACGCACGATAGATGCCGTCCTGGCTACATTGCGGGCCGCGATCGGATATCCCGACCTGGCCGCGGACAGCGTGCTCGTCGGGCAACACGGCGGCGCCGTCCGTACGGCCGGGCGAAGCGCTTCGTGCAGTCACCGACCGCTGGTCCCTGGCCCCTTCCACGGCCGGCGTCCTGCCCGGCACCGCGCTAACCTGCCGCGCATGGTTTACCGCGTCGGGGACGTGCTGCGCATCTCCTGCCCGTTCACGCCAACGGTTGTCATCGGCGTCGACGAGGCGTACGTCAGCGTCCGCTGGCCCTGGTGGGAGATCGACCCGGACGCGGAGGGCTCGTGCTGGAACGGCGTGGTGGCCCTGGGCCGTGCCGATCCGGACGAGCTGTACGTAACCGACCCGCCTGCCCTGCGCCTCGCACCCGGTGATATCTGTCGGGTCGGTATCCCGGCGCGGATCATCCACGTCATCGAGGTCGCTCACATCGATGGAGCCTGTCGGTCAGCGCGCCCGGGCATGTCGGCGGTGACCGTGCGGACGACGTCTCGCAGCCAGCGGTGGCCTAGGTCGCCGTCGAGGCGGGGGTGCCAGGTCATGTGGTAGCGGAGCGGGTGGATCTCGGGTGGGGCGGGCAGGATGTGGATGCCGGGGTCGGCGTGGTGGTCGAGCAGGCGTTCGGGGACGGTGAGGATCAGCGGGGTGCCGGGGACGGCGTCGGCGGCCATGGAGTGGTAGGGCACGGTCAGTGCGGCGCGGCGGCGGCTGCCGAGGTCGTCGAGGCGGCAGTCGATGGCGGTCTGGCGTTCGTCGATGGTGCCGATGATGATGTGGTCTGCCGCCAGGTAGGCGTCGAGGGTGATCGCCGTGGTGGCGGCCAGGGGATGGTCGGCGGAGAGGACGCAGACGAAGCGGTCCTCGAACAGCTCCGCGGTGTGCAGCGGGGAGAGGTGCTCCGACTTGGCGTAGAAGACCAGGTCGACCAGGCCCCGGTCGAGTTCGTCGTAGATGCTGTCGTGCCAGGGGCGGAAGTGCAGCGTGGAGCGGGGTGACTCGCGGAAGACGCGCTGGAAGACCGCGGGGGCGAAGACCCGGGCGTAGTCGGTGCCCGCGATGCGGAAGGACTCGGCGGCCTCGGCGGGGTCGAACTGCTCCGGGGCGAACATGCTCTCCAGCCCGGGGAGGACGGTCTGCAGCTGCCGCTGGATGCGTTCGGCCCGTGGGGTGAGGCGGTAGCCGCGCGGTGTGCGGACCAGCAACTCGTCGTCGAGGGTGTCACGGAGCCGTTGCAGTGCGCGGCTCATCGCCGGCTGGCTCAGGCGGGCGACCTCGGCGGCGCGGGAGACGTGTCGCTCCGCCAATAGGGCGGCCAGCGGGGCCAGCAGGTTGAGGTCGACGCGTTCAATATGTGCCACGCGCATACGGTATATATTTTTCATGCATTGGACAAATAATAGCTGGTGAATGACGCTGGATCTCGTTCGGAAAACACGGCGAGTCAGGAGCAGTCATGAATCAGAACAGGGTGGCCGTGGTGATCGGCGGCTCGGGCGGCATCGGCAGGGCGGTCGCGAGGCGGCTGGCCGCGGACGGCATGGCCGTGGTCGTGCACTATGCGGGCCGTGCGGCACCGGCCGAGGAGGTCGCGGCCTCGATCACCGCAGGCGGGGGGACGGCGGTGGCGCTCCCCGGCGACGTCGCCGAGCCGGAGGAGATGACCCGGCTCTTCGACACCGTGCAGGAGCGCTTCGGCGGTGTCGACGCCGTGATCAACACCGCCGGGATCATGCTGCTCACCCCGATCGCGGAGATGGACCTCGACGACTTCGACCGGATGCACCGGGTGAATGTACGCGGCACTTTCGTGGTCTCGCAGCTCGCCGCCCGGCGCCTGTGCGCCGGGGGCGCGCTGATCAATTTCTCCACCTCGGTGACCCGGCTCCAGCAGCCCACGTACGGCGGCTACGCGGCGACCAAGGGCGCGGTCGAGGCGATGACCCTGATCCTGGCCCGCGAACTGCGCGGCCGCGACGTCACCGTCAACGCGGTGGCGCCCGGGCCGACCGCGACCCCGCTCTTCCTCGACGGCAAGAGCGAGGAGCTGATCGCCCGGATCGCCGGGGCCGCGCCCCTGGAACGTCTCGGCACGCCCGAGGACATCGCCGAGGCCGTCGCCTTCCTGACCGGGCCCGGCGGCCGCTGGGTCAACGGCCAGGTCCTGTTCAGCAACGGCGGCATCGCATAACCCCCTCGTGATCGGAGAACCATCATGTCTACCGTGCTCATCACCGGTGCCGGCACCGGCATCGGCAAGCTCACCGCGCAGGCACTCGCCCGCGCCGGCCACCGCGTCTACGCCTCGATGCGGGCTCCCGAGACCCGCAACGCCGCCCATGCGAGCGACCTGCGCGATCTCGCCGTGACCGAGCGCCTCAACCTGCACGTGGTCGAACTCGACGTCGCCTCGCAGGACTCCGCGGACCGGGCGGTGGCGGCCGTGATCGAGGACGCAGGGGCGCTCGACGTGGTCATCCACAACGCCGGGCACCTGCTCACCGGCTACGTCGAGGCGTTCACCGCGGATGAGATCGCGCACCTGATCGACGTGAACACGCTCGGCGTCCAGCGGCTCAACCGGGCGGCCCTGCCGCACCTACGCGCACAGGGCCGCGGCACCCTGCTCTACGTGGGCAGCACCATCCCGGTCACCACACCACCCTTTCTTGGCCCGTACGTGGTCTCGAAAGCGGCCATGGACTCGCTCGCGCTGGTGACCTCCTACGAGGTGGCGCCGCTCGGCATCGAGACCGTGATCGTCATGCCTGGCCCCTTCACCCAGGGCACCGACCACTTCCCCAAGGCCGGGCGCCCTGAGGACACCACCGGGGTCGCCGCCGGCTACCGGGCACTGGACCCGCTGGCTGCCCGCAACGAGGAGGCCACCGAGAGCCTGTTCACCCCGGGCACCTCGGCCGACCCGATCGTGGTCGCCGAGGAGATCACCAGGATCCTGGCGCTGCCCTTCGGCGAACGGCCCTTCCGCAGCGTCGTGGACCTGACCAACTCGATGGTCGAGGAGGCCAACGCCGCGGTGCTGTCCGCCCGCACCGACTTCGTCCGGCGGATGGGCTTCGACCAGGTCCTGCACGTCGCCCAGATCTAAGCTTCGCGTTTAACGTCCGGTAGGAGATCAGTCGGTCGTTTGAGGGAATGGCATGAGGCGGCCACCTGGCCACTCTGTGAGGAGACGGTGAATCTTCTCAAGGGAGGACAAGGTGGCCGCTTCTTGTAGTGTGACTGCGTCCGAGCGTGGACGCCAGGGTGAACTTCGCCGGTTCCGGGGGAGGCGTGCCGCCTGCCGACGCCTCCTCGACGCCTGTCCCGACGTGACCAGCAAACAGCCCGCCCCGGCCTGATCGCGCAGTCGACCTTCCAGCACTGTGGGCGCGCTCGCCTACGACACTGACCGGGTGACGCGAGACGTGGATGCCACATTCCTACTGCATGGCATCGTCTTGAAGGAAGCGCGCAACGTGGCGGAGGCGATGGGTTCGCCGCCGTGGTGGCTCAACGATCAGGCCACCGCGTATGTCTCCAACCAGTACGACGCCGGAAAGCGCGAAGTTTCAGTCACGCGGTCTGACTGATCGGTCGGGTCATGATGGTCTCGTACTCGATAGGGGTCAACCGGGACAGGGATCGCTGTCGTCGGCGGCGGTGGCAGGTCCGTTCGATCCAGTTCACGACCGCGGCCCGGACATCGAACTCGGGCCGTCACTGGGCAGGGTAGCCGCGCGGATGTTGTTGCACCGGCGTGCCACATTGGAGCGCATGCCAACTGTCCAACAGGATGCCGACGTCGTGGTCCGGATCGAGCCGTGGGCGGGCACCGGGTACGCGAAGATCCGCATCACTCCTGGTTACCGTGAGCAGTTGCAGAGTCTGCTCACAGAGGCCGACGTCGACAACAGCATTGCGCTGGAATTCTCTGCCGGCAGCGCCGCGATGGAACTGATCTCCGTCGCGGTGAGCACCCCGGAGGTCTGGGTGGCCACGGGCGGGGCCGTGGGTGCGTTCATCGGCCGACACGTGGGCAGGCGAGTCCGGGTGGAGGTCAGCGACCGCACGGTCACTGACCTCCATGGGTACAGCAGGAAGGATGCCGAGTCCCTGATGCGCACCATCGCCGAACTGCATGACCGTCGCGAGGCCGAGTGGCAGCAGCTGCTGCGCCGCAACCCCGAGCCCACCACCCCGGACCATCTGCCCGACGCGTGACACGGAGTCCCGGATCACCTGCAGATGGTTGATGGCTCGGCAGGACGTGCGGGCGACGAGCTCTGCGAGTCAGGCGGCGGCCGCGACCTCGTCGGGGTGCGGAGCGGAAGCCGCACCGAGACCGGGCCCCAGGTGATGGTCGCGCTCAGTAACGCCGCCATCGGCGCCCTGCGCACCGCCGGAGTCGCCAACATCGCCGCCAACCGACATCACGCTCCGACAGCACCGCCCGCTGGCACTGCTCGGCATCACCTGATTCCAGGTAGGGGATGGGTATGGAGGGCCGAGATCTTCCCGCTGATTTTGATCTCCCCAGTCGTCCCGTAGGCAGCGTTCTGGATCGCCTTGGCGACGCGTGAGATTGGTGGCCCGCCATAGCCGTACGCCCACAGCATGGTTGAACATGTTCAGAATGAGGCGCCGGATGAGGAGGGGCTGTGAAGGTCGTCATTCCCGGTGGGACTGGGCAGATCGGCACGATTTTGGATCGGGCGTTGACTGCGGAGGGTCACGATGTTGTGCTGTTGACCCGCTCGCCTAAGGGTGAGCGTCAGGTTCACTGGGACGGCTCCACGCTTGGCGAGTGGGCCAAGCAGATCAACGGCAGCGATGTGGTCATCAATCTAGCGGGGCGCAGTGTGAGCTGTCGGTACACCGCGGAGAACCTCGAAGCCATGATGAGTTCACGTGTGGAGTCGGCGCGGGTTGTCGGCGAGGCCATCGCCGAGGCTACCCGGCCACCCAAGGTGTGGATGCAGATGAGCACCGCGACGATCTATGCGCACCGCTTTGATGCGGCCAACGATGAGTACAGCGGTCTGATCGGCGGTGGTGAGCGCGGCGTGCCCGGGTACTGGGCGTACAGCGTCAAGATCGCTCAGAATTGGGAAGTTGCGCAGGAGCAGGCGGCAACTCCGGATACCCGCAAGGTTGCGCTGCGGTCGGCCATGGTGATGAGCCCCGACCGTGGCGGCGTGTTCGACGTGCTGAGCTGGCTAGCGCGGCTCGGACTCGGTGGACCGGTCGCGGGCGGCAGGCAGTATGTCTCGTGGATCCACGACCAGGACTTCGCCCGCGCTATCCGATTCCTGATCGAACGCGACGACCTCACCGGGGCTGTGAACCTAGCCGCACCCGGCCCGTTGCCACAGCGAGAATTCATGCGGGAGTTGCGTTCGGCTTGGCGGATGCCGGTCGGCCTGCCTGCCACCAGACGAATGGCTGAGGTCGGCGCGTTCGCGATGCGGTCGGACACCGAACTGCTGCTGAAGAGCCGGCGAGTCACCCCGGGACGGCTCTCTGATGCCGGATTCACATTCGCCTATCCGCAGTGGCAGGCCGCGGCCGCAGATCTGGCGTTACGGCGTCGACGAGGCTAGCGACCTCGCGCCAAAGCCGAGGCGACGGTCACACTTCCAGTGACGGAACCCGTTCTCGCGAACGAAGTACTCGGTTCATTCCTCTGCCGCCGATGAGGCAATGCGTCCGTGACGGTGCTCCAAGCGACCGATGTGGCTGCGGAAGCCACCGCTCGTAAACAGCATGCGCGGGGTGTCAGCTCACGATCAGTGAGCCTTTTCCAGGCTGATCTTGCAGTTCGGGCGTGTGCGGCAGGCCCGATGGTCGATGGGTACGAGGCTCCAGGTAGGACAGCTGTCGACCAAGACTCGAAGCCCCGACCGGGAGCCTCGCCATGCTGTCCTACCCCGCCACGATTCCGTTGTCCAGCCGGACCCTGAACCACCTCGCCGAACGTATCCGCGGTCACCCCTAGGCAGCGCCGGTCCCGGTGGCGGCGCCCTGCGCCCGGCCGGCAGGCGCTGCTCGCCCTGGCCCACCTGCGTAACAGCGACACCTACACCCGACTCGCTGCCGGCTTCGCCATCGGCGTCGCCACCGCCTGGCGCTACGTCCAGGAAGCGATAACCCTGCTCAGCTCGGCAGTCGACGACCTGGACACCGCGATGCGACATCCGGCTGCTGGCATACGCGATCCTGGACGGCACGCTGATCCCGATCGACCGAATCGCCGAGCAGAAGCCCTACTACAGCGGCAAGCACAAACGCCACGGCGTGAACGTGCAAGTCATCTCCGACGCCGCCGGCCGGATCGTGTGGGCATCACCGGCACTGCCCGGCTCGGCACACGACCTGGGCGCCGCACGCAGTCACGGCATCATCGATGCCCTGACCAGCGCGGACGTGATGACCTTCGCCGACAACGGCTACCAGGGCGCCTACGGCAGCCTGCGCACGCCGCTCAAGCGGCGCCGCTTCCGGCCGAAGCTCTCACGCAGGCAGAAGGCCGTGAACCGGGCCCACGCGAAGATCCGCGCCCGCGGAGAACGAGCGATCGCCACACTCAAGACCTGGAAGATCCTGGCCAAGCTGCGCTGCTGCCCACGCCGAGCCACCGCGACCGTCCAAGCCATCCTCGTCCTGCACGACGTCGAAACGAACCGCTACGCAGGATGAGAATGGCTCCATGAAAAAGGACCAATGGCCGGCGGATGCCGAATCACCGGACGTCGATCGCGGCAGTGAGTACAGCCGCGCCGGTCGGGTGCTTGACCGCAGCGTTCCAGGCTCGGTCGCAAGGGCGGGCCAGATCGCCGCGGTGGGGGTCACGAAGGCCCGGTGAAGACGCTACAGTCTGACGCTTCACCGACGCGGGGGTCAGAAGCCATGGATGAAATCGGTACGGCCGAAGCCGAGTTCGTCGCCGCTGTCGTCGATGAGGAGCTGCTCGGCGAGATCGTCGGGATGGTGTTCGTGGAGGGCGTCGACCCGGCCACCGCGCTGACCCGGTTCGCGGCCCGGCCGGAGACGGTGAAGCAGCGCAGCCTCGACGAGTTCCTCGACCTGGCCTGTGAGATCGTCGGTCATTGGGATACGCGACCGATCGCGTTCGCCACGGCCCTGGCGGGGTGGACGATGGTGGTGGGCACCTACGAGGTCGCCGAGGATGACCGGGTAGTAGCCGTCTCCCGCGGGTGCCGGGCCGTGGGCGTCATGCGGCACGACTATGCGGCGTCACACTCGTTCTCCTACGCGGTCGACGGCGCTCTGATCACCGAGTTCCCGCCGGAGGCGGTGTGGCGGCGGCAGGGCGACGACGCCGACCGGCTGGCCGCCAGCATGGCGGCGGTCGGGCTGCCGCTCGACGCCGACGCCAACGACGGGGGTCCGGACCGCCCGGTCGCGGCGGCGCTGCATCTGGCTGCCCGGATCGTCGGGCGGCTGCCGGCCCTCGCCGACCTGGCCGGCCCGCTACTGACCGCGGACCTGGCCCTCAACCGGATGACACGATAGCCGCCCGTGATGGATGCTCCGGCGGCCCGCGGCAGCATCCGAACCCCGTTCAAACGGCACCGCTACCGGCCAAAACTCGCCGCCTGGCAGAAGAAGGTCAACCGGGCCCACGCCCGGATTCGTGCCATCGGCGAACGCGCCAACGCCACCCTCTAGACCTGGAAGATCCTGACTAAACTCCGCTGCAGCCCTCACCGGACAACCCCAATCGTGTAGGCCATCCTCGTCCTGCACCCACATCGAGAACCCGGCCTACTCAGAATGAAAAAGGCTGAGTGGGGACGGCTCTCGTCTTCGTCGTCATCCCAGTCATCCCAGTCGTGGAGCCGTTCGCGTAGGTCATCGGGGAGCAGGTCGGCGTATTGGTACTCGCGGACCTGCTCGGGGTGCACCACGCACGGAAGCGGCAGGTACATGTCGCTGATCACTGGCGGTTCGGGAGGCGCTTCGAGTAGCGGGCCGACGGCGGAACTGTTGCGCCAGTAGAGGAAGACGCGAGGGCTGTGGTGCCGGTCCGAGTGGTCCACCGGGCACCACAGCATCTGGAGCAGGTCGGTGGCGTCCGGACCGACGTAGTCCGGGATATCTCGTCGGTACAGCTGCGCGACTGGAACCAACGGGATGGGATCCTCGATCAGGTCGTCCAGGTCCAGAGCGTCGGCCGCATCGAGTTCGGTCCGCTCCTTCGCAGTCAAGAAGTCCCCGCCCGGCAGCGGCTCCCGGGCTTCCGCCGTCGCGAGGATCTCCCGCCCGCGGTGCAGGGCGGCCGGGGTCGTCAGGTTCCATGGCTCGTGCGCCCCGGCGTCGTCGCAGACCGGCCATTCCTCGTCGGCCGGCCACAACAGCGGTCCGCCCACCGAACTGTCCGCAACGGTCGGATCGCCGGGTCGGGGATGCAGACGGGTAGCGGTGATGGAATGTTCCCGCAGTTCAGGGAAGAGCGCCGTGATGTCCAGAGGACGTGGGGGCGTGGTGCGGACCATAGACGTGGATCTTATGGCCACGTACAGGTCTGAGCTGCGGGATGGCTGGCGCCGGCCGGCGCCTCGGGTCGCCTCACACCACGCCTGCAGAAGTGCTGTAGATCGACGTAAGCGTTGCAGGTGAGCGGGCGGAAGTGCGCTGCGGATCCGCCAGCTGAGGCGACGATCCCGCAGGCAACGTCCTGAGAGTCTTTCAGGCTGGTGACCTCGGCGGAACCGAAGAGGTCACCAGCACAGCTAGACTTGCGTGAGTTTCAGAGTTGCGCTGAGCGTCATCGACGGTGGGGCAAAGGGTCGTGTCGCCCCTCGGACACCAAATTTCGTGAAAATCACGATAAATGGGACAGGTTGACTGTCCATTTGGGCATATCTACGCCCAAATACTGTGAGTCTGGAATGCCTACTGGTATGACCGGCCGCATGGGTCCAATTCGGTAGACAGGAAATGGCGTCCGTTCGCGGCGCGCTGACCGTCGGAGATTGGCAGTGCCGGGGCCGGCGCCTCACCGTCGGTACGGGTCGATGATTTCCTTTGGGCGCAGCGCGGGGGCGGCGAGGTCGCGCAGCGTCGGCGAGGTGAGGTAGAACCTGCCTCGGGTCTCGCCGTGCTGTTCGAGCATGTCCGCCCGGACGAGTGCGCGTAGGTCGTGGGTTGCTTGGTCGTCGGCTACGCCTACCTGCATACCGCGATCGAGAACCACTCCAGGCTGGCCTACACCGAAATCCTTCCCGACGAACGTCAAGAAACCGCAGCCGCGTTCTGGCAACGCGCCCACGCTTGGTTCACCGACCACGGCATCACCATCGCCCGGGTGTTGACCGACAACGGCTCCTGCTACAAGTCCCACCTCTGGCACGACACCTGCACCAAACTCGGTGTCACCGTCAAGAAGACCCGCCCCTACCCGCCACAAACGAACGGCAAAGTCGAGCGCTTCCACCGGACCATGACCGACGAATGGGCCTACGCCAAGCCCTACCGCTCAGAGACCGCACGACGCGCGGCCTTGCCCGCCTGGCTCCACACCTACAACAATCACCGGCACCACACCGCACTCGGCGGCCCACCCGCCAGCCGCGTCCCCAACCTCTCTGGACAGAACACCTAGGCCCGAGCACTTCGCGGACGAACAGTTCAGCGCCATCAGCACCTGGTGACATCCGCCCACGCAGTCAGCGACCGTACGACGCAAGCGACCGCCGCTTCGTCGGGCTGCGGGTCACCGCGCGGTCGCCTCGCCTTGCTTGTGGCAAGGCGAGGCGAACCCTCACGGCGGATTGTCCGCACATTCGATGCCGGAGAAGCTACACAGCCTGCACACCGTACTTGTGGAACAATCCCAACATCCGCTCGTCGAAACGCTCGGGCCCCCAGTTGTCTACCTGCACACCAGGTCGGGGTTCATCTCCCCCTTCTACAAAGAGTCCCTCCGCGCCGCCCGGCGTGTAGATAAAAAGCAACCTCGTGGTATGCATACCGACGTTCTTGAACCTGTGACGGACCATACGCGGAATATGAACGATATCGCCAGTCACCGCAGTGAAAGTCCGTTCGCCGTCCAGGAACTCCAACTCACCCGACAGTAGATAGAACGTCTCCTCCTGCTCAGCGTGGGTATGCGGGACGGGGCCACCGCCCGGCGGCACACTGGCCTCTACGATTCCGATGGACCCGCCAGTCTGGGCTGCCTGAAGGCGCATGGTGTAGACGTCGCCGGAAAACCATTTGGTCACTCCGTGCCCGGCAGCCACATGCAAGCCACCGGCGGCACCGCGTGGATTTAGGTCAACTGCGGACATTGAAAGGCTCACGAGACTCCCCCTAGCAGAGAATGCGCCGACAGTGGACCGGCAAATTTCCTCCAAGACGGTAGTCGTAGGAGCAGTCGACAGCTAGCCTCCACGAATGCCGATCGGGGTGAGAAGTCGCACCGCGCAGGCAATGAACTGACATGGTCCCTATCCGTTGCAAGTAAGCCGGAATGCGCCGGTCCGTCGAAGCCGAGCGGGTTGTCCCGTACACGAGTAGAAGGGGACTGCACCCGGTTCGCTTGACTCCTGACCTGTGAGGATGCGTTCCTCGCTGGAAGGATGTCTGCCATGCCGGAAGCGTTCCCGCCGGAGTTGCGCCGTGACGTGGTCGCGGTCGCCCGCAAGGGTGAGGCGCCGCTGTCGCAGATCGGGCGCGACTTCGGGATCTCCGAGTCGTGTCTGCACCGCTGGCTGAAGATCGCCGACGTCGACGACGGGGTCCGCCCCGGCACGACCAGCAGCGAGTCCGCGGAGCTGCGGGAGCTGCGGGAGCTGCGGGAGCTGCGGGAGCTGCGCAAGCGGTCCAAGCTGTTGGAGCAGGAGAACGAGATCCTGCGCCGGGCGGCGGCGTTCTTCGCCCGGGAGATCGCCCCAAAATGACTTACCCGCTGGTCCTCGACCTGGCCGTGGACGGCATCCCCGTCGCGGTGACCTGCCGGGTCCTGGGCTTCACACCGCAGGCCTTCCACGCCTGGCGGAAGAATCCGGTGTCGCAGCGGGACTGGAACGACGCGCATCTGATCAACGCCGCGCTGGACATCCACCGCGACGATCCGGCGTTCGGCTACCGGTTCATCGCCGACGAACTGCCAGCGCACGGCATCACCGCCGGCGCCAACCGGGTGGCCAGACTCTGCTCACAGCAGCGCATCTGGTCGGTCTTCGCGAAGAAACGGGGCCTGACCCGCCGGGCCGGACCGCCGGTGCACGACGACCACGTGAAGAAGGTCTTCACCGCCGACGCACCGAACGCGGTGTGGCTGACCGACATCACTGAGCACCCCACCGCCGAGGGCACGCTCTACCTCTGCGCGATCAAGGACGTGTACTCCGGCCGGATCGTCGGCTACTCCATTGACCACCGCATGAAAGCCTCCCTGGCTGTCGCGGCGCTGCGTAACGCGATCCGACTACGGGACCCGGCCGGGACGGTGGTGCACTCGGATAGAGGCAGTCAGTTCCGGTCCCGGAAGTTCGTGAAAGCGTTGCGCCGCAACGGATTGGTCGGGTCGATGGGCCGGGTCGGCGCCTGCGGCGACAACGCCGCGATGGAGTCGTTCTTCGCGCTGCTGCAGAAGAACGTCCTGGACCGGCAGCGCTGGGCAACCCGCCAGGAGCTACGCCTGGCGATCGTGACCTGGATCGAACGGACCTACCACCGCCGCCGACGGCAACGACGCCTCGGACGGCTCACTTCCATCGAGTTTGAGACAATCAACAGGCACGCACACGCGGCCTGAACCACTCAACCCCGCGAGTCAACCAAACCCGGGGCAGTCCCTCGATTCGAAACGCTGGTCCGCGGTGAGGGTAAGCGCCTCCACCGCAAGCGCGCTTGCTTCCTGGAGGTCTGGGTTGGTGGCGTGCAGGTGCGCGGTGGCCAGGTCGAGGCGGCTTAAGTCATAGGCGCTCGAATTGGCTCGAGCTGGGGAGTCAGATGACAGATGTGTCTGACGTCGGTGGCCACGCATTGTGGATTCAGCACACATCCGAACGAGCTACAGGAGCACCTTTCCACCATGAACACCGTACTGATCACCGGCGCCGCTTCCGGCTACGGACGGGAGACCGCACGGCATTTCCTCGCGCAAGGGTGGAACGTCATCGCCACCATGCGGACCCCGCGCCCGGATGTCCTGCCCGAGTCGGACCGGCTCCGCATCCTCCAACTCGACGTCACCGACTCCGACTCCATCGCTGCCGCGTTCGCTGCGGCGGGCCCCATCGACGCCTTGGTCAACAACGCGGGAATTGGGCTGATCGGCGTGTATGAAGGCACCCCCATGAGCCGGGTGCGGGAGATCTTCGAGACCAACACCTTCGGCGTCATGGCCACCACTCAAGCGGTGCTGACCCAGTTCCGTGAGCGCGGCTCCGGCGTCGTGATCAACGTGACCTCCAGCGTCGTGCTCGGGCACATGCCGCTATCAGCCGTGTACAAGGCCAGTAAAATGGCCATCGAGGGATTCACTTCGTCGCTCGCCCTCGAGCTCGCCGAGTTCGGCGTACGCGCCAAGACCGTCGAGCCGGGCACCTGCCTCACGACCAGCTTCGCTGCCAGGGCGACCGACAACACCGACCTGAGCGGCCCGCTGGACAAGTTGGTCCCCCCGTTTTACGAGCCGTTCGCGAAGCGGGCCCTCGGCCGGTTCGTCGAGCAGGACCTGTTCACGCGGGAGAGCGACGTCGCCGAGACGGTGTGGCGGGCCGTGCACGACACGACCGGCCAGCTGCGATTCCCCGCCGGACCCGACGCGGTCCAGCTCGACCAGGCCAAGTGAGAGGAACACCGCCATGTCCGAGGCGAACAAGCAGATCGTCCGCAACTACTTCGAGGAGCTCGACGGCGGCCGGACCACTCCGGTGCACCTGTGCACCGAGGACTTCCGGTTCCACCCGGCCGGACTGCCAACATTGGACATCGACGGCGTGAAGGTGTTCGGCGACGCGTTCTTCACCGGCATGACCGATTTGCAGCACCCGCTTGATGAGCTGATCGCAGACGGTGACCTCGTGGCGCTGCGCTGCCGGTATGAGGGCACGCACGACGGGGAGCTCATGGGCGTGCCGGCGACCGGGCGACAGGTGTCCGCGGTCGGGATCGGCGTCATGCGCGTAGCGGATGGCAAGATCGCCGAGTTCTGGGTGTCGCCGGACCGGATGACCATCATGCAGCAGATCGGCGCCATTCCCTCGTAGCACGGTCGTCCGGCCGCCGTCGCGCGGCGGAACTCGAGCCGGGTGAGGACCAAATGGTCCTCACCCGGCTCGGAGTGAATAGACAAGACCCAGGTAGTTCTGTGAAATCGCCGGACGACCCGCCCGACGTTGAACGCAATGGGTATCGCGGTTCTGACAGGGGAAGCTCGGCATCGGACAGGCTCCAGCCATCCGTATCACCGAGCGCGGCAACGGCGTGATCCTGACCTACAACACCAAACCCCAGGGCGTCAAGAAGACGGTGGCCACCCATCAAGGCAAACGGAGGGTCGGCGATCGCGGTGCGGCTGGACATCGGCCTCACGGAGACTTTCCCGAGTTCGCGGAGCAAGTGCGCAGGGAGCTGCGCGACCGATGGCAGCGCGACTCGTTCGACTACCTGGTCAACAACGCCGGCATGGCGAAGCAGGACGTCTTTCCCGACGTCACACAGGATCTGTTCGAGGCCTCCTTCCGGGTGATCATGCGCGGCCCGTACTTCCTGACGCAGACATTCCTCCCGCTCATCGCCGACAACGGGGCGATCGTCAACACGACGAGTAACTCCGCCCTCCCGACCGGCCTGACTGCGGGCTACTCCGTGTACGCCAGTGTGAAGGGCGGCCTGATCACGAGGACCCGATACCTGGCCAAGGAGCTGGCCCCGTGCCGCTCCAGGTGAACAGCGTGTCGCCCGGCCCACCCGTACCCGCGGTTTGAAGCGATCGACCCAGCCACCGTCGAAGCCCTGGGTGTGGAACCGCCAGCCCGGCACTACACTGACGTCGCTCGAGAGGCGGCAGGAGGTCTGAGAATGTCGCACCGTGTCACAACCATCCTCGACGGATTTACGTTCACCGAAGCGCCTCGCTGGCATGACGGCCGGCTCTGGTTCTCCGACTTCTACACCTGCCGGGTGATGTCCGTTCGTGCGGACGGCACCGATCGCCGGGTCGAGGCCGTCGTGGAGCGGCAGCCGTCCGGCATCGGTTGGCTGCCGGACGGGCGGCTGCTCGTCGTATCCATGCATGACCGGCGGATCCTGCGCCGCGAGGCCGATGGAAGCCTTGTCGCTCACGCTGACCTGAGTCAGCACGCGACCGGCCATCTCAACGACATGTCGGTGGACGCCGAAGGCCGCGCCTATGTCGGCAACTTCGGGTTCGACCTGATGAACGGGGCGCCGCTCGAAACGGCGGCCCTTCATCGCGCCGATCCCGATGGCACGGTGACCGAAGTGGCCTCCGGGCTCTGGTTCCCGAACGCCATCTCCCTCACCTCAGGCGGTGTCGTGCTGGTCAACGAGACTTTCGGCAATCGGATCACCGCGTTCGATCTCACGGAGGATGGTCAGCTCACCAACCAGCGGGTGTGGGCCCAGTTCGGACCGGTACCCACCGACCGTGCGGTCGCCGGTGCGCTGGAACAACTCGACGTCGCCCCGGACGGCTCGTGCCTGGACGCAGACGGAGGCCTGTGGGTGGCTGACGCCATCGGTGGACGTGTGATCCGGGTCATCGAGGGCGGGCAGATCACCGACGAGATCCGGCCAGGCGCGAACGCCTACGCCTGCGCCCTCGGCGGCGAGACCGGACGGACCCTGTTCATTTGCATGGCCCCCGACTTCGATGAGCACGCCCGGCGCGCCGCCCGCGAGGGCACAATCGTTGCCGCTGCAGTCCGGACGCCGGCAGCCTGATCTGGTTCACGCACGCTGTGTTCAACGGAGCCGAGAGCGCCGAGAAGCTGGCGTAACCCGCGGCCGACGTGCGCCGCGCAGGGGCCGGACTGGCCGGCCCTGCCGTCGGCTGACAACATCGTCCGGACCTGTCTGGACGTTCCACCGGTCGGGCTGAAGAAGGTCACCATCCTCGCCGACGGACCCGGCTCAGTCCTTGTGCTCGGGGGCTGGCTTTCAGGACGCGGGCGAGCCAGTCGGCCTGAGTACGCCGTGCCGCGGCCGAGACGCGGATGTGCGGGAGCAGCGCCGAGATGCTGTGGAAGCCCCACAGGTGCAGCTCCGCCTGGCCACCGGCGGCCCAGGGTCGGGTCGCGTACGCGACGTCCTCGTCGCGCCCGCCCACGATCGCGGAGATGCTGCTGCAGGCCGCGCCGGGCGACCTGCCGCCCCTGGCCGGCACGACGCGGTCGGGGATGGTGGTCAGCGACGCTCCCGACGAATCCAGTGATGTGGTGATCCGATTGCTGCGGCTGCTGGACCGGCCCCGGGACGTCAGGGTGCTCGCGCCCCTGATCGAACGTCGCCAGTTCGGCGTGCGTCCCAGCCAAGACGCCGCCCGCCTGCACGGCATCACCCGGGCCGAGGTGCCGGCGGTCGTCTGACCGCCGGCGTTCGCGAGGCTTCCGCAGCTTCCCAGGCTCCGAAGCTGGTGCGGCGTCAGGACAGGGCCTGCCACCAGGGGGGCTACTTCGGTTGGGGTGCCGGCATCGACGGGCCGATCTGCATCAGCGTCACGTCGAAAAGACCATGCCGCTCGCCGACGTCGGCGAGCCGTCGAAGGAACCGGAATCGCCGGTGTAGAAGACCAGCCGATGCTGCCGACGATCATTCACGAACTCCACAGGGTTTCGTTGCTGCCAATGAACGCGCGACCTGAGTGGCGAGACTCGGTGGCGGCGAGGGTGAGCCGCGAGTATCGCCTCCTGAGTGTGGTTGAGTGCCCGGATCGTCGGCATGCCGAGGTGGCCGTAGTGGTCGTGCGAGATGATGATCGCGTCCAGCCGGGGCAGGTCGGCCAGCGCCACCGGCATCGGGTGCAACCGCAGCCGCTTCGGACCGACGCCCGGGACCTGCGATCCCGGGTCGCTTCACAGTGGGTTGAGCACTATGCGGCGACGTTCAATCTCGACCAGAACCGTGGCGTGGCAGCGAAGGCGTCGGTCGGGTCGCCGGGCGCACGCGTGCTACGTATCAGTCACATGAATGAGCCACTTGCTCAAGAGTGGCGGTCCCTTGCCCGTTCCTGCCGCATTTCACCGCAGCTGTGTCTTTGCATCCAGAAGATTGCACAATCAACTGCACGTGGCGCGAACCCGTCTGCGTATGGATGTAGTGGAGGTTATCTATGACCAGGGCGTCAATGAGGATCGGGTCGGCGCTGATCGCGTCCGTCCTCGCCGTCACCGGGCTCAGTTTGGCAGCCTCGCCCGCCTCGGCTCAGCCGTCGGGCCTCACCTTCTACAGCGGAGCCTTCACCACCGAAGTCGCAAACTTCCCGGCAGCCCCCATCGCCTGTGCGGCGCTGCCTCTGACGGCGGACAGCCACATCGGTTGGAGCGGCTTCCGCGACGTCATCTTCTACCGCACCACAGACTGCACCGGTCAAGCGACCGGCGTGGGGACGCTCCGCACCTACGAAGCCGGGAGATGGCTCAGCTTCCGCGCCTTCTGATTCACGACGACGGGGGCAGGTGGTCGTCCGCGCCCGCCTGCCCTCGACGCGTTTGTCGTCCGACGGTTGATCCCGGGCGCTCAACCATGAGCCCTTTCCATCGTGATGTGCCTGGTCACGGTAGGCGCAGAGGATTGTTGGTGTCGACATAGGACGGGGCACCCGGTGAGACAGCAGTCCGATGCCCCAACCGGGAGCCTCGCTGTGCTGTGTTACCCGTCCGCGATCGCGCTGTCCAGCCGCGCCCTGAACCACCTGGCCGACCTCATCCGCGCCGAACGCGCACGGCGCCGTGGCGCCTCGACGCCGGCCGGCAGGCCCCGCTCGCCCTGGCTTAGCTCCGCATCGGTGACACCATCACCCGTCTGGCCTGCGGCTGCGCGGTCAGCGTCACCACGGCCTGGCGGTACGCCCGGGAAGCCATCGACCTACCCGCCGTACACGCCGAGACCCTGAACGCGGCCATACGGCGCGTGGGCCGGCTCGCCTACGCGATTTTCGACGGCACCCTGATCCCCATCGACCGAGTCGCCGACCAGAGGCCGTACTACTCCGGTAAACACCAGCGCCAGGGGGTGAACGTGCAGGTCATCGCGGACTGCAAGGGTCGCCTGATCTGGGCCTCGCCCGCACCCACGGCCTGACCAACGCGCTGAGCAGCGCGAACGTCATGACCTTCGCCGACAAGGCATACCAAGGCGCCGGCGGCACCCTTCGCACGCCGTTCAAACGCCGTCCGCACCGGCCCCGACGGTCCCGACGGCAGAAGACCGTCAACCGCCACCACGCCAAGATCCGAGCCGTCGGTGAACGCGCCGTCGCCACCCTCAACGGCTGGAAGGTCCTGACCAAGCTCCGCTGCCCCGACGCGCCAGCACGATCGTCCAGACCAGCCGAAACCCACGATGAAAGGGCTCACCACCGTTACTGCTCGGCTGGCTGTCTGCGTGTTCACCTCTCCAGCCAACCCGAAGGTCTCACGAGGTTGTTAGGGAAATCCTCGCGACTTCTTTCCCAATCCTTGCTTTGTCGCCAAATCCGGGCTGACGCAGGGGCGGGGCTCCGGCGAGCCTGCGGAAGCTGCCGGCTAATTCCCCGCCTTGCTCAGCCCACCCCGGCCATGATCAACTGCGTTGGCGTTGGCGCTGGGCATTTGGAACAATCGGCTCATGTCCCTTGGCGAGGTGCGCGACCTGATCGCCCGGCACGTCAGGCCCGATCTTCGTACGGCCATAGATGACGTGCTGATCTTCAAAGCCGACAAGCCGTTTCCCCCCAGGCCAACAACGTATGGGAAGGTTTTCGCATTCGTCGCTCAAGGGACGAAGCGCTTCGGGCTCGGCGACCAGATCTACGAGTACCGGGCAGGGCAGTACCTCGTCGTGTCGGTGGATCTGCCAGTCACGGCGCACTTCAGCGGCGCGAGCCCGGACCAGCCAGGGCTCGGCGTGGGTTTGACGCCCGATCCCACCGTCATCGCTGATCTGCTGCTGCAGGCGCCGGCCGACATCTTGCCGGACAGCGACGAGGGTGCGCCTGCCGGGCTGGCGATCAGCACGGCCGGCGCCGACTTGCTCGACGCGGTGTTACGGCTGTTGCGGCTGCTCGACACCCCACGCGACATTCCCGTGCTGGCGCCGATGATCAAGCGCGAGATTCTCTGGCGGCTGATTACCAGCGAACAGGGCCCGATCATCCGGCAGCTCGGGCAACCTGACGGCATTTTGAGCCACATCTCCCGCGCTGTCCGTTGGATACGCGACAACTACCGCGAGCCGTTCCGGGTAGAGATGGCGGCGCGGCAGGCGGGAATGAGCGTCTCGGCATTCCACCGCAACTTCCAGGCGCTCACGTCGCTGAGCCCGATCCAGTATCAGAAGCAGATCCGGCTTCATCAGGCTCGGCTTCTGCTCGCCTGCGACGCCACGGACATCGCCGGGACCGGCCGCCTTGTGGGTTACGACAGCCCGTCGCAGTTCAGCCGCGAGTATCGTCGCCAGTTCGGGGTGCCGCCGAGACTCGACGCAATGCGCCTGCAGCAGCCCGCGCCGGCGGCACTTTCCGGCTGAACCGTCCCGAATCCGGCTGGGCGGTTCAGCAGAACATCTCCTGCCACCGTCCGGGGGCGCAAGAGGATCAGGCAAGAACGCGAGAGCATTGCCCCTTCCGCCTCGCATACGTGCTCGTGTTGGCTGAGGGGCAGGCAACGTGAGGTGTACGTGGGGGATATCCGGCTTTTCGGTCGAGCTGCCGAGCTAGAGCAGCTTTCAACGTTTCTGGGCCAGGCGAGGCGCGAAGGCGCTGCGCGGCTGCTGACGGGTGAGCCCGGTGTGGGCAAGTCCTCGCTCATGGCCGCCGCGGCGGAACGTGCCCTCGCGGAGGGCATGCAGGTGCTGCGGGCCTCGGGGTCCGAGTTCGAGGCCGATGTCAGCTACTCGGCACTCAACCAGTTGCTGCTGTCCGCTCAGGGTGGCATTTCGCGGCTGCCCGCCGGCCCGCGGGAAGCGTTGGAGGTGGCACTGGGATTCGGTGTCGGTATGCCACCAGACGCCCTGTTGGTATGCAACGCCACCCTTCTGCTCGTGCAAGATCTTGCCGCCGAGGCGCCGGTGGTGCTTCTGGTCGACGACGTTCATTGGATCGATCGTGCCAGCGCTGTCGTTCTCGGCTTCGTGGCTCGCCGCCTGGCGGGCTCCCGAGCCGGTCTGCTGGTGTCGACGCGAACAGGTGCGGCCAGTTACCTCGACCGGCGCGGGCTGGCCGAGGTCGTGGTGGCACCGTTGGACGAGGCCGCTGCGGAGCAATTAGTGGAGGCTTCCTTTTCCCAGTTGCCGTCCCGTGTCCGGCGGCGGCTGCTGGATCTTGCCCAAGGCAATCCGTTGGCATTGATGGAGTTGCCGTCCACATTGTCAGGTGCCGTCCAGCGGGTGGCGGCTCAGCCCGAAGTTGTTCCGCTCAACGAGCGGCTGCAGGCGTTGTTCGCGACCCGCATCGCGGAGCTACCAGAGCCGACCCGCCGACTGCTACTGCTGGCCGCGTATGAGGGCACCGGTGACGTGCGGGTGCTGCATGCCGCTTGTGCCGACCGTGGCGGGTTGGCCGACCTGGCTCCCGCTGAGCGGACGCAGTTGGTGTATGTGGATGACGCGACCGCCCGGATCGCATTCCGGCATCCGCTCATCCGATCGGCGATCGTGGCGATGTCGACACACGAGGAGCGGCGTACCGCGCACGTCACCCTGGCCGAGGTGCTGGTCCACGACGAGGAGCGCCGGGCGTGGCACCTGGCCGCAGCCGCGGTGGCTCCGGACGAGGCCGTCGCGCAACTGCTCGAAACCTCCGCGCGTCGTGTCATGCTGCGCGGCGACGCCATCGCCGCGATCGCAACCCTGGTACGCGCCGCTGAACTGAGCGTGACCAGCGCCGACCGGGGCCGGCGGCTTGCCGAGGCCGCCTACATCGGCGCGGAGGCGGACGGATCGACCGCGGACGCGCGCACTCTGCTGGCCGATGCCCGCCGGGCGGCGCCGGACCCGACGGGGTCGCTGCACGCGGCCAACGCCGCCGCGTTCCTGATGCTCGACGGCGAGGGTGATGTGAACACGGCCCATCGCCTGCTCGTCGGCGCCATCGAGACCGGCGATCACGGGTACCGCGCCGACGATTCGGCGTTGATCGAGGCAATGCACGCCCTGCTGCTGGTGAGCTGGTACGGCAGCGCACCGCAGTATTGGGAGCCGTTCTTCCGCGCGCTGCGGCGGCTGCGGCCTGAACCGCCGCAGATCCTCGCCATGGCCAGCAAGGCCTTTCCCGACCCCGTACGCACCGGCGTGTCCGCCCTCGCCGAGGCGGAAACGATTCTAGGCGCCCTCGCCGAGGAGACCGACCCCACGCGCGTCATGCGGATCGGCACCGCCTCCGTGTATCTGGACCGGCTCGGTGAACTCCGCGAAGGGTCGTGGCGGTTGGTGCATCAGGGACGCGACGGAGCGGCGGCTCGCCGGCACATCGGAGCGCTGATGCACCTGTGCCTGGACGACTTCCTCATCGGCCGATGGGACGAAGCGCAAGAGCTGGCATGGGAGGGGCAGCAGACCTGCGACACCGGCGGCTTCCCCTTCTTTTCGTGGTATTTCTGGTACAACAGGGCGATCGTCGCCGCCGGGCGAGGCCAGGCCGACGAGGCGTACAAGCTGGCCGACGAGATCACCAACTGGGCGCATCCTCGCGGGGTATCGGCTGCAGTCCTGTTCGCCCACCATCCGCGTACCCTCGCCGCCGCCGCGGCTGGGGACTTCGACGCCGCATATGCCCACGCCGCTGCGATGAGCCCGCCGGGTACGCTCGCCCCGTTCGTGCCGCACTGCACCTGGGTCGCATTCGACCTGGTCGAGGCGGCTGTACGGACTGGGCGGACGGTGGAGGCGCGGGCACACGTCGAGGCGATGCGCGCGGCCCGACTGTCGCGGCTGTCCAGCCGGATGGCGTTGATCCAGGCGGGTGCCGAGGCCCTGGTTTCCGACGACCCCGAGTCCGCGGAAAAGCTTGAGCAGTTGCTCGGCGACACCGCTGTCGACCGGTGGCTGTTCGACGCATCGCGCGTGCGGCTGGCGTTTGGCGAGAAGCTCCGGCGAGCCGGACATGTCACGCAAGCCCGCGTTCACCTGCTCGCCGCGCGCGAGGGGTTCGCCGCGATGACAGCCGGGCCGTGGCTCGACCGTGTGGTTGGCGAGCTGCGCGCCGCGAAGTACCCGCTGGCCGACGGCCGCGCCCCCGGCGCGGTCGCATTGACGCCGCAGGAGACGCAGATCGCTCAGCTGGCCGCCAGCGGCCTGACCAACAAGGAGATTGCTCACCGTCTGTTCCTTTCGCACCGCACGGTCGGCGCACACCTGTATCGGATCTTTCCCAAACTCGGTGTGACGACCCGGGCCGGTCTCAGGGATGCCCTCTCGTCACCTCCTGAGCCCCAGTGATCTGCTCGGCCGGACGGCCCGGAGCAGACTCGGCGGCAAGCACCCAAGCCTGCGCCTCCTTCGCTTCAAGCAGCCGTTCCAGCAGGCGGCGGGTGGTCGGGTCCGCGTCGCCCACCCAGCGCACGGCCTCCTGCAGCGTCTGGACGAGGATCCGGGCAGCCACGAGATTCTGCGCCACGATCCCGGTGAGGTCGCCAGCGGCGAAGCTCTGAAAGCTGATCCGTGACCGTCCGGCAATGTGCTGTGGATCGTGGTCGGCGGCGAACCCGAGGTCACGGATGCGGGCTGCCAGCGCACGGGCCTCGGCTCGGTCGTCGTCGGCGCAGGTGAGCAGATAAGCGGCGACCGGCTGCGCCGACAGACCCCGCACCAACAGGGCATGGTGTTCGTACTGCAGCGACGACACGATCACGCTCGACAGCAAGACGTTGAGCAGCCGTGCCACCGCGCTCAGGTCGGCCCGGTTCGACGGCGTGATCGGCCCGTCGTCCGGGTCCCACACCGCACGGTCGCGTACCTCGCGTCTGCGCAACCCCGGTTCTCCTGGCACACACCCATGGTCTGTCAGCCGCCCGCCCGGGCACATCTGTCAACTGACCTAACGGACGCCATTGAGAAGTGGCCCGGCCACCGCGTTACCCGGTCGCCGCGCGGGCTCCGCCTAGAAGGGCCGCGCCTGCCATTTTCATCATCGACGGCTAGGTAACCCGGCCACTGCCAGGCGATGACCATGAGGTCGTATGACAGATGTGCCGCCCCTGTCGCTGGGACGAGATTGGTTCTGGTCCTGAACGAGCAAGATCCACCAAAGGGCACACCATGACCATCGGACACGGTTTCCTCGCGGAGGGCTGGACCAGCCCTGAAGCTCACAGCGGCTTAGTCACCAGTGAGCCCGCGCAGACCCTGGTCACCCGGCTCCAGACACTGCTGGCCGGTGAGTCGACCTCCACCGACGAGATCCCGTCGGTGGCAAGGCCACCTTCTGAGAGGACGAACCATCGTGATCACCACTGCATCGCGTCCCGGCGTCGATCCCCAACTGGCGGCGCTGCTCGCCGAGATGCCGCTGACATCCATCCTGAACGCCGACGCCCTCGCTCACATACGCCCGTTCTCCTCGGCTCCCGTCGAGCCACTGCTGGACGGCCGTCTCATCGACCGCAGTGAGTTCATCACCCGCGCTGACGACGGCGCGGAGATCGCGCTGTCGGTCTTCCGCCCGACCGGTGACCCTACCGCGCTCGCGCCATGCATTTACTGGATTCACGGCGGCGGCATGATCATGGGTGACCGGGTCGCAAACATCGACATCCCGCTGGAATGGCTCGACCGGTTCGGCGCCGTGGTCGTCTCCGTCGAGTACCGGTTGGCGCCCGAGGCGCATGGCCCGACGCTGGTCGAGGACTGCTACCGGGGCCTGTTGTGGACGGCCGAGCATGCCGACGCGCTCGGCATCGATCCGAGCCGCATCATCGTCGCCGGTGCCAGTGCGGGCGGCGGGCTGGCGGCCGGGGTGACGCTGCTGGCCCGCGACCGGGGCACCGTCCCGATCGCCGCGCAGGTCTTGATCTGCCCGATGCTCGACCATCGCAACAGCACGACCTCCAGCCGCCAGTTCACCGGCGTACCCGCTGTCTGGACGGGGGAGACAAACGAGTTCGCATGGCGGTTGGTCCTCGGCGACCAGCCCGAGGACGTTTCGGCGTACATCTCGCCGGCGCTCGCCGAGGATCTGTCCAACCTGCCGACCACCTACATCGACGTCGGCACCGCCGAGGTCTTCCGCGACGAAGATGTCGACTACGCCAGCCGGATCTGGGCTGCCGGCGGCCAGGCCGAACTGCACGTCTGGGCGGGTGGCGTGCACGGGTTCGACTTAGGGTTCCCAGAGACGCGCATCGGCGCCATCGCCCGACGGGCCCGTATCGAATGGCTGACCCGCACATTGGACGGCATGTCCGTCGAACGAGGGGGCAGGCAATGACCGTTGACCACCGTCGCCAGTTTCTCCGCGAGTTCCTCCGCGATCCGTTCACGGTTGCCGCGGTCGCGCCGAGCAGCCAGGCACTCGCCAACGCGGTCGTCGCACCGGTTCCACTCACCGGCGACCCCGTCGTGGTGGAGCTTGGGCCTGGCACCGGAGCGTTCACGCAGGCCATCCAGCGGCGGCTGGCCGGCCGAGGCCACCACGTGGCCATCGAGATCAACGAACGGTTCGCTGATCTGCTCGCTGGGCGCTTCCCGTGCGTCGACCTCGCCATCGCCGACGCCCGCAACCTTCGCGAGATACTGACGGTACGGGGGCTCGATCACGCTGACGTCATCGTCAGCGGGCTCCCGTGGGCGGCCTTCACACCAGGGCGACAGGACGAACTGCTCGCCGCGGTCACCGCGGTACTCGCCCCGCACGGCGCCTTCACCACCTTCGCGTACGCCCACACGCGCTGGATGCCGCCGGCCAGGCGGCTCCGGCACAGCCTCGGTGAACGGTTCGAGGAAGTGGTACGCGGCCCCACGGAGCGGGCAAACATGCCTCCCGCGTTCGTCTACTCCTGCCGCAGGCCGTACACACCAGCACGCCGAGCGACGACCGGGCTGCCTCCGCACCTGTCGTGGCGCCGGCCGACACGGACACTGCAGGTCACGCGGCCACCGAACCGCTGACCGCAGACGGGGCCGCGCGTCAACCTCACGCGGCCCCGTCGCTCTCGCCCTACCTGGGGACTGTACAAATAACGGCTGACGGTGGCTGCCGTACTAGCTCGGCGTCGCACTCTTTGATGATCGTTTGGGCTGCTGTGACGAGTGGTGATGGTTGGTCCGCTGGCTGGGCATCGGTCATCGTGGTGATCGTCTGTTCGATGCGGCCGGCTGCGAAGGCGGAGGCTAGCCAGGTGTCGAGCCGGGTCGGTGAGGGTGTCCTCGCATAGGTAGACGTTGCTGGGGTGTTGGACCTGGTTGGCGAGGGCGTATTCCTGGGGGAATCGGCAGCGGTAGTAGGCGTCGCCGTGGCTGTATTGGCCCTGCATTCGTCGTTCACAGGCGGCGCAGTAGATGAGACCCGGGGTGGACGCGGTGAGGTGCCAGGTGGCCGGCTCGACGGGTGACGTCGCGGCGCGCCGCTGCTGGAGCAGGTTGCGGCCCGGTTGGGTGGCCTGGCGGGGGTGGTGATCGTCGCGGACGCGCTGCATACGTAGGTCGCCCGCGCCCGGGCTGTCGCTGCTGCCGGCGGGCACCTGTACGTGTCGGTCAAAGCCAACCAGCCGACGTTGTTCGCCCAGCTCAAGCGCCTACCGTGGGCAGACGTGCCGGTCGGGGACCAATACGGCGACGCCGGGCACGGTCGTCGTGAGATCCGTACCGTCGAGGCGTTGACCGTGCAGACTCCCGGTGGCATCGGCTTCCCTCACGCCCAGCAGGCCGTCCGGATCACCCGCACCCGCACGGTGGCAGGCAAGCGTCCGGGTCCTGGGGAACACGGAAGTGGACGCCCGCGTCATCCGGACGTGGCCGGGATCGTTCGATGCGTGTTCCACACCACCGTCCAACGATCCGGTTCCGGGGTTCAACCCGCGCCGACGGTACTCTCGGGCAGGATCACCCGTCGGTCGGCAGTGAGGAGCGAGGGTGCGCTTCGCCGTGCTCGGACCGGTCCGCGCCTGGCGCGCGACGGAAGAGCTCGACCTTCGGCCCCGGCAGCTCCGCCTCATGCTGGCCCTGTTGCTGGTGCGCGCGGGCCGCCCGGTCGCGGTCGCGGATTTCGTGGCGCTGCTGTGGGACGAGGACCCGCCTGCCCGGGCCGTGAACATCGTCCACCGCCACATCGGGGCGCTGCGGCGGATCCTGGAGCCCGGCCTCGCGCCGCGCGCGCCCGGCCGGTGGGTGGACGGGCGGGGCGGCGACTACCGCCTGCACGTGGACGCGGAGTCCTCGGATGTGATGCGGTTCCGCGCGCGGGCCGACGCGGCCCGGCAGGCCGCCCGGGCCGGTGACCGGGACGCCGCCGGGGCCCACTACCTCGCCGCGTTGCGTACGTGGCACGGGCACTGCGCCGCGGGCCTGGATCCCGGGCCGGCGTTGTTGCCCGAGTTCGTGGCGCTCGACCACGAGAGGTCCGCCACCGCGTGCGCGGCCGCGGACGTCGCCCTGGCCGGTGGGCGGGTGACCGAGCTGGTGCCGCTCCTGCGGCCGATCGCCGACCGGCATCCGTTCGACGAGGCGTTGCAGGCGCGGCTGCTGCTGGTGCTCGCGGCGGACGGCAAGCAGGCGGAGGCGGTCACGGCCTTCGAGAAGGTGCGGCTCGGTCTCTCTGGGCAGCTGGGCGTGACTCCCGGCGCGGAGCTGCGGGCGGCCTACGATCAGGTGCTCCGCCAGCAACAGGCGACAGCCGGGCCGGCAACCCCGCAAGAGCCGGTTTCCCGCACGCCTCCGGCCCAGGTGCCGTTGAGCACCCGGTTCTTCAGCGGGCGGGAACGCGAGATCGGCTGGTTGTCCGACGTGCTCTCAGCCGCCTGCCGGGCGCCGGCCGGCCCGGTCATGGTGGCCGTCGACGGCCTGCCCGGCATCGGCAAGACCAGCCTGGTGGTGCACTGGGCGCACACCGTCGCGGAGAGCTTCCCGGACGGCCGGCTCTTCATCGACCTACAGGGCTACGACGCCAAGGAAGCGGTGGACACCGAGCAGGCGCTGACCTACTTCCTCAGCGCGCTCGCGGGCCCTCGCGCGGAGATTCCGGCAACGGTGGAGGCGCAGGCCGCGCTCTACCGGACGCTGACGGCCGGCCGCCGGATGCTCGTGATCCTCGACAACGCGCGGGACGCCGAGCAGGTCCGTCCGCTCCTGCCGACCGCACCCGGCTGCTTCGTCGTCGTGACCAGCCGCAACCCGCTCACCGGCCTGGTGGTGCACCAGGGCGCCCACCGGCTGGCGCTGGAACTGCCCACTCTGGACGAATCGCGCGCCGGGCTGCGCACCCGGCTGGGGGCCGGCCGTGACGCCGACGATCCCGCCGCCCTGGACGAGATCATCGAGGGTTGCGGCCGCCTGCCGCTGGCGATCGCGGTCGTGGCCGCGCGGGCGGCGGCGTACCCCGACTGGCGGCTCGGCGAGATCGCACGGGAGCTGCGCGACGCCCGGTCGCTGGATGTCTTCGACGGTGATGACCCCCGCAGCGACGTGCGCAGTGTGTTCTCCTGGTCGTACCGCATGCTGACCGAGCCGGCGGCGCGCCTGTTCCGGCTGCTGGCGCTGCACCCCGGCCCGAGCTTCGGCCCCGCGACCGCGGCCGCCCTCGCCGGTGTTCCGCCGCGGGAGGCGCAGGCGCTGATCGAGGAGCTGACCCGGACCCGGCTGCTGATCCGCCACCAGGCGCGCCGGTACGTCTTCCACGACCTGATCCATCTGTACGCCGTTGAGCTGGGCGAGCAGGTCGACGGCGCGGCGGAGCGTCAGGCCGCCCTCGCCCGGTTGCTGGACCACCTGCGGCAGACGGCGTACGTGGCCGGTTGCCTGCTGATGCCGCAACTGCACTCCCGGCCGCCGGATCCGCGGGACGGGGTCACGCCCGAGCCGATCACCGGCATCGCCGAGGCGATGACGTGGTTCGCCACCGAGCGAGCCGTGCTGGAGGCGGTCGTGGCGGAGAACCCGGTCGCGGACTTCCCGGCGTGGCGGATCGTGGAGAGCATGTTGCCGTTCTATCAGCGCTCGGGGATGTTCCGGGCGCTGGAGATCGTGGCCGCGTCCGCGCTGCGCACGGCGCGCTCCTGCCACGACCGCGAGGGCTTGGCGCACATGCACCGTATGATCGCCGGGGCGAAGGTGTTGCAGGGACGCGGCTCGTCGGCGATCAACCACTTCGAGCGCGCCCTGGCGATCTTCGACGAGCTCGGCAAGCCGTTCGAGCGGGCGTTCGTCCTCTGCAATCTGGCCTATGCCTGGCTCACCCACGGATCGACCGCCAATGCCCTGCGCTACTACGAGCTCGCGTGGGAGTTCTTCGCGCGTGAGGGTGATCGGCACGGCCAGGCAATGACGCTCCGCGGGATCGGCGACTGCTTCGCCCGTGCGGGCGACGCACAGGAGGCTGTCGAGCGACTCCACCGGGCGTCGGGCATCTTCACGGAGATCGACAACCCCAACGGCGTCGGTGTCTGCGCCATGATGATCGGCAAGGCCCTGGAAGACATGGGCCGCCTCGACGAGGCCATCGAGTGGCGCCACCGGGCCCGCCGCCGGCTCGGCGAGGCGCGCAACGAGTGGGACGTCGCGAACAACGAACGCGCGCTCGGTGACCTCTATCTGCGGGCCGGCCGGCCGCTCGAGGCGATCCGGGCCTGGCAGGAGGCGCGGCGGATCTACGTCGAGCTGGGCTCCGGCGGGTGGTTGCTCTCGCCCATCGACGAACTGCTGTCCGCGGCGCGGGCCGGCGGGGGGTCGAGCGGGAGCAGCCGCGCCAGTTTTGCATCGACGTCCGCGGTCTGCGGCAGCGGCAGCCGTCGCAGCATCTCGAGCGCGGATCGGCTCGTGTGACACCCGCCACGGCGGCGAATTCCGGCGGCCGCGTCCCGTCAGCCCGATGACGGACGACCCCGCCTGATCGAAGGAGACCCCATGTCGGGTGACGTGACATCCACGCCGGTGCTGACCTTCACGCCCGAGTTCAAGACCCACTCGCCCCGCCGGCTGGCCGAGCTGCGGGCGCTCGGCCCGGTGCACCGCGCCCAGCTCCCGAGCGGGTTACAGGCCTGGATGGTGCTCAGTGAGCAGGAGGCCCGGCGGGCGCTGACGCATCCAGCGCTGCGCAAGGACGCGTCCCCGGCCGAGGAAGCGCTCGCCGCCGTCGGCTTCACCACCAACCGGCCCGGAGTCGGCCTGGGCGGCAACATGCTGGAGTCGGACCCGCCCGCGCACACGCGGCTGCGGCGGCTGGTGGCCGGCGCGTTCAGCCCCGCGCGTACCCAGCAGCTCGCCCCGCGCATCCAGCAGATCGCCGACGAGCTGCTCGACGCGATGGGGGACGAGGTGGACCTGGTCGAGGCGTACAACGCGCCGCTACCGATCGCCGTGATCAGTGAGTTGCTGGGCGTGCCGGAACACGACCGTCACCACTTCCGGGAGTGGACCGCCGCGGCGCTGAGCCCGCCTTCCGACGCGCAGCGGGCCGGCGCGCTCAGCCTCAACCGATACATGAGCGACCAGATCCAGCTGCGCCTCACCGAGCCGAGTCCCGACCTCGAACGACGGCGCGCCGAACGGGGCGACGACCTGCTCAGCGCGCTGGTCGAGGCGCGGCTCCGGGGCGACGAGGCGCTGTCGGACGAGGAACTCCTCGGCACGGCCGTACTGCTCGTGGTCGCGGGCCACGAGACCACGGTCAACCTGCTCGGCACCATCATGGTCAGCCTCCTCCGCCGGCCGGACCAGGCCGACCTGCTGCGCGCCCGGCCGGAGCTCATGCCCGGGGCGGTGGAGGAGTTCCTGCGGTTCGACCCCTCGGTGGAGCAGACCACCATGCGTTACGCCGCGGAGGACCTCGATCTCGGCGGCACCCGGATCCGCCGGGGCGACGTCGTGGTGGTCATGCTCGGCTCGGCGAGCCGTGACATCGTCCAGCGGGACGGTGGCGACCCGGATGTCCTGGACGTGGCCCGGGAGGGCGCCCGGCACCTGGCGTTCGGCTACGGCATCCATCACTGCCTGGGTGCGCCGCTCGCCCGGCTCGAGGCCCGCATCGCGATCGCCTCCCTGCTTCGGCGGTTCCCCGAGCTGCGCCCGGCCGTACCGCTCGACGAGGTGCCGTGGATCCCGGCGGGGATCATGCGCGGCCCGCGCAGCCTCCCGGTCCGGCTCCGCTGACGGTCCCGGCGGCCGCCCGCCACCGGTCCCGGGAGATGGTCGGGTGCTGCGAGTGCCGCGATCGGATGAACCGGCGGAAGGCTGGTACGTCGTATGGTGCGTACCCTCCCGCACGGCAAGGAGCACCCGGACATGAGCATCTCCCTCTTCGCGGTCGGTGACGTATTCATCGACCGTCCGGATCCTGAACAGGCGTACCGCGACGGTGCCCGATATCTGCGACGGGGCGACATCCTGTTCGGCAATTGCGAAGGGGTGTTCAGCGACGACTGGGATCGCGCGCCCAGCTCGGGACCGCCGGTGGTAGCACCTGCCGCCAACGCGGACCCGCTGGCGCGGGCCGGATTCGATGTGCTGTCCCTGGCCAACAACCACATCGGCGACGGCGGCCACAGGGGTCTGCGGGACACCATCCGAGTGCTCAACGGCCTGGGCATAGCAACTGTGGGGGCCGGCGGTGACATCGCCGAGGCGCGCAGCCCGGCCATCGTCGAACGGGACGGGATCCGGGTCGGCTTCCTCGCCTACGCCAGCGTATTCCCCTACGGCTACGAGGCGCGGGGATCGGTGCCGGGGCTGGCTCCGATCCGCTCCTACACCCACTACAACCCGCCGACCGACAATCTCTGGGACCCGGGCGCCGCGCCGAGCATCACCACCGAGGAGGTCCCCGAGGACGCCGAGGCCCTGATCGACGACATCACGGCCACCCGCGAACGGGCCGACGTGGTCGTGGTGAGCGTGCACTGGGGCGACATGTACAAGCCGTTCGTGCTGCGGGACCACGAGCGGCGGATCGGGCGGCTCGTGATCGACGCCGGCGCCGATGTCGTGCTCGGGCACCACCACCACATGTGGCGCGGCATGGAGTTCTATCGAGGCAAGCCGATCTGGTACGGCCTCGGGCACCACCTGTTCGACCTGCCCGACATCGAGAAGCGGATAGCCGCAGACGGTGACGCCATTCCCCCGATCGGGCCGGCCGACGACGCCGGGTTGGACCGGTATTCGGGCAGCTACCGGCTCGGTCATCGCGCCGGCTATCCGCTGCTGCCGTTCCATCCCGACGGCCGGCTCACCGGCGTAGCCATAGTCCGTGCCGGTCGAGATGGCGTGGGCGCCGTGGGCTTCGCGCCGGCCGTCATCAACCAGGCCAACGAACCCATCGCCGTGGCACCCGACAGCGACGAAGGACGCCGAGTCCTCGACTACCTGAAGGAATGCTGCACGAGCCAGGGCCTACGGGTCAGATTCGGCACACCCGAGGCGGACTCTGGGCTGCCACCGGGCTGCGTCCAGCTCCTGCCCCCGGACGGGACAACCCGGTCGACGGGTAAAGAAGTCGACGTCTTCGCTTGAACCAGCCGCGCCGCCGCACGTCGTACCTATGTGGCTGCCTCTGATCGCTCCGATCGGACGCAACCGGTGCCCTCCCGTCCTCTACCGGGTTGGGGAGTCCGGTCGGCTGGGGAACCGGGCTTGGTTGGGGGACCTGGACGGGAGGGCGCCTTCCTGTGTCGCGCGGGCTATCGGCCCGCGGGCGGTTTCACGCCTGAAGAGTGCTGGTCGGTGCAAGCGACTCAGCCTGCGGTAGTGGCCCTCGATGGGTTCCCGGCTGACCGAATTTCGAGAGCCATCTGAAGAACGCGATCCTCTCTGCGTCAGCACAGGTGAGGGGTGCGCCGGGCATCCACCGTCGGGAGAGGTTGTCGTGGCCGAGACGCGCGTTCTGGTGCAGGCGGCCGATGCGCTGGTGGGAGCGGGACTGTCCAGCCATCTTGCCACGCATCCTGACATCGTGGTGGTGACCGCGGGGGACTGCGACGTGATCGTCGTGCAGGCCGAGCGCTTCACCGCCGAAGTGGTCACGACGCTCCGCCTGATGGCCGCGACCGCCGACCGGCCGGTGGTGTTGGTGATCCCGGACATCGACGAGTCGCAGTTGATCACCGCGGTGGAGTGCCGGGTGGTAGCCATCCTGCCCCGAGCATCGGTGGACCGCGACCGGCTCGTGCGCAGCGTCCTGGCGGTCGCAGCCGGCGGTGGGATCATGCCACCGCAACTCATCGGCAGACTGCTCGCACACTTCCGGCAGATGCAGCAGGAGGTGCTGCTGCCCAACGGCCTGACCCTGTCCGGGCTGACCTCGCGCGAGATCGAGGTGCTGCGCCTGATGGCCGACGGGCTGGACACCGCGGAGATCGCCGAAGAGATGCGGTACTCCGTCCGGACGGTGAAGTCGGTCATCTACGGCGTCATGGACCGGCACAAGCTTCGCAACCGGTCGCATGCGGTCGCGTACGCGGTGCGCGCCGGGCTGATCTGAGGCTTCGACGAATGAGGCTGGTCCGGCTCCTGGTCGTGCTCGGTATTGCCCTGCTGTTCGGGCAGGGCGTCGCGCTGATGCCCGCGTCCGGGGAACCGGCCAGCCCGGCGCCGGTCCACTACTGGGTCGTGGGTGAGCCACGGGACGGCCAGCGTGAATATCTGTACGAGATCGCCATGCATACCCTCGGCGACGGAAATCGCTACCCCGAGATTCTCGCCCTCAACCGGGACCGGCCCCAGCCGGACGGCGGCCGGCTCACCGATGCGCTGACACCGCTGCGGCCCGGCTGGATCCTGAAACTGCCGCCGGACGCCCGAGGTCCAGGAGTGCGGATCGGTGTCCCGCCGATGCCCGATCGCGGCGCGGCGAACGCTTCGACCGGCCGCGGCGGCGCCCTCGCCTATCTGCTCCCGGCCACCGGCGTGGCGGCCGTGGTGGTCGCAGTGGGTCTGTTCCGCCGCTCCCGCCGCACCGCACCGGCGGCTCCGCCCGTCGCGGTGGCCCCGGAGACGCCACCGGCCGGGCCCGTCAACTTCACCACGGTCCTCGAGTCGCTGACGGCGGAGCCGGGCTATCGGCTCGACGTACGGCTGCTCGGCGCGGACCAGGAGACGAGGGCGATCCCGTACCGCTGGGTGATGGAGGGCGACCCTCCGCCGGAAGCGCAACTGCCGGTCGTGTTCGGCCGCCGTACGGGACGGCTCCTGGTGCTGGACCTGGCCGCCGTGCCGGACGTCCTCACGATCACCGGCAGGCCGGCGCTGGCTCGGCCGCAGGCGATCGACCTGGTCGAGCAGGTGAGCCGGGCCGGCGTGACGGTGGTCGTGGTCGGCGACGTACTGGGCGGCGACGCACCCACCGGCACCACGGCGACAGCGGACTTCGCGTCGGCTTCGGCAGTCGTCGACCAGCTCCCCGGGCCCGTCGTGATCGTCTGCGGCGGCCTGCGTGGTGCACAGCTCGCCGCGGCCCGCGGGCTGGCGGCACGGACCCGGCACCGGGCAGTGCCGGTGCTGATCGGCGAGGTGATCCGCGCCCGCTGGTCGGTGACGGTCAACCGGGTCCGATCGGTCACGACATGAAGGGATCCGCAGTGACGACCACGCTCACCGTCCGCACAAGATGATGGAAGACCACCGTGACGAGCTGGTCGCCATCGTCGCCGGGTACTCCGAGTTGATGGAGCAGTTTCTTGCCTCGAACCCCGGTCTGGCTTCCCGCTTCACGCGCACCGTCGAGTTCCCGAACTATTCCGTCGAGGAACTGGTCACCATCACCTCAAATCTGTGCGGGAAGCACTACTACGAGCTGACCGACGACGCGGTGGAAGCACTCACCACGTACTTCGAACGCATCCCGAAGAACGCGACGTTCGGCAACGGCCGGGTGGCGCGCAAGCTCTTCGAGGCCATGATCAACAACCAGGCGTCCCGCCTGGCCGCCGCGCCGGCGTCCACGGAGACCCAGCTCAACCGGCTTACCGCCGCCGACGTCGAGCCGGAGCTCGCCACCCTCGCCGAGCTGCCGGTCGAGCAGACGGCGCAGCCGGACGCCGCCACCGACCCGCGCGGAGCCGTGGCGGCCTCCAGTTCGTGGGCGCGTATCGCCGGTCTGGTCGGCGCCCCGTCCGTCCGGGAGGCCGTCGCTGACACCGTCTTGGAGCTCTGTGAGCTGCACGGCCGCCGCCGGGCGTACGGCCGGGTCGGCAACGTCGTCATCGCCGGTCGGCCGGGCACCGGACGCACCGAATTCGCCCGTCTCTACGCGATGGCCCTGTCGGAGCTGAACCTGGTTCCGGTCGGCCACCAGGTCCGGGTGTCCACCCGCGACGAGCTCGCGCCGCAGTGGGGCGGGCAGTCCGGGGCTCTGGTCCGGGCGGCGTTGCAGGACGCGGCGGGCGGGATTCTTGTTGTCGAGGTCGCCGGTGATGACCAGGGTGTCGAAGTCGTCGGCGCGCTCGTCGAGCAGATCCGGGCGGATTCGGGCGGCCCGGTTGTCGTGCTGGTCGGGGAGCCCGCCGACGTGGCCGTTCTGCGTTCCGCGGTGCCGAGCATCGCGGAAGCGTTCGCTCGGGAGTGGACCGTTCCGTTCTACTCCGCACCGGAACTCGGCGAGATCGCGGTGCGACACCTGCTGCGCCGCGGGCACCTCGTCCCCGAGGATGTGCGGGCAGCCATCGTCGACCTGGCGGCGAACCTGCCCGAGCCGACGGTCCGCGCTGCTCACCAGTTTTCGTACGCCCTGACCCGCACCGCCGCGTCTCGGACGCTGGCCTTGGCCGACCTCACCGGATCCGCTCCGGCCTCGATGTTCGGTGGCCTGTCGGCGGTCGGCTGACCCCCACGAAGGAGAACATCATGCAACCCCAACTCGACCAGAACGCGGCAGAACTCGAGGAGCGGCTGGCCGGTGCGACGGCCACCGGCCGGTCCGCGGACGGCCTGGTCACCATCGTGGTCGGCGGACTCGGCGACGTGCGTGCCGTGCGCGTCGACCCCCGGGCGCTGCATCTCAGCGAGGTGACAGCATTGGAGGCGGCCTTCTCGGAGGCGCTCCGCGCGGCCTTCGAGTCCGGCCGCCAGCTTGTCTTGGACACCATCATGGCGGCGGCGGTGGAGAAGGCGTCGGCCACCTGACGTTCAGGTCAGCAGGGCGGCGAGAGCGCGATGTTCGGCGACCGGGTCCACCTCGGGGACCCGGTACTCGCGCGTACGGATGTGCGCCAGCAGCGCGTCATCGGGGCTGAGAGCATAGGTACGCAGAAAGTACGACACCGCGTCCGTCCAGATCCACGACCCGTCGGTGCGGAAGCTCAGCGGCACCACCGGGCCGGCGTCCTCGTCGAACGGGTCGGCCTCCCGTGCCTCGGTGGCGAGCAGCACGGCGCCGCTGTCCAGGTAGTGCAGTGTCCGCTGCAACGTGTCGCCGTGCGACAGGGCCGGGCGGTCGGCGGAGAACTGCCCGCCGGTCGCGGGGTGGTAGGCGTCGAAGACCCGGGCGACCGTGATGGGCTGGGCTTCGGTGGCGGCCCAGAGCAGCGCGGAGCGGCCGCGGGCCAGCCGTTGGTAGGGCGGCAGGGCCGTCCGGTGGTGGAACGCCTCCACCTGCGGATGATCGATGCCGGCGTCGGCGAGGGCACGCTGCACCCTTGCGCAGGCGACCGGCAGGCCGCCCGGGTCGCCGCCGGCCAACAGCAGGTAGACGCGAACTGGACGGTCCAGGTCCGGTCCGGGGGAAGCCCGGCGCCAGGTTCGCCAGAGCGCGACCCCGCCGGCAACCTCGCGTACGGCGGCGACCGCGGCCCGGTCCGGTCCGTCCAGCCGGTCCGCGTCGCCGGTCAGGTCGAGCACCAGCGGCGCGGTGCCCGCCGACCCGGCCAGCTGTGGCGCGAAGTCGGCCTCGGGGGTGGCGCCCGGAGGCGCGGCTTCGGGCCACATCGTGGTGCGCTCATCGGGGACGAGCGCGGCCAGTAGCTCGAGGTCCGACTCGCTCATCGGCATCCGGTCACGGCCGGCGGCCGTCAGCACCGCGCCGGCCGCCTCCGCGAGCCGCCCCTCGGCGAGGTGGTCACGCGCCGTGGTGAGAACCGCGTCGGACGCCCAGCCGGCGACCCGCAGCAGCAGCTCATGAAGGTGTAGCGGCAGGCTGCCGGCAACGTCGGTCACGACGATCTGCTCCGTCCGGTCCGTGGTGCGGTAGAGGTGCATCCCCTTGGGGACGACGTACCGCAACCCGTCCCGTTCAATCAGCGCGCCGGACCGCCAGCGGGTTACGAGACACTCTCGGCAACAGCGGTGTTGGTGACCGGCGCCTTGGACAGGTAGTCCACGACAGCCGTCACCGTGGCGGGATCGCGGAGGATGCGCCGGTGGCCCAGCCCCGAGGTGGTCCTTAGCTCCGCACGGGGCCACGCGCCGCTGATCGCCTCTCCATCGCTGTACCGGACCTCCTTGTCCTTCCTGTCGTGCACGACAAGCAGGGGCGGCAGGTCGGTCCGGCCCGTCGCCCGGGCAACAAGGTCGAAGTGCGACATTTGGCGACCCGACCGCTCCTCGAGCCGCCGTACCAGGCCATCGTGAACGCGGTCGCGGAAGCCCATCAGGTGTGCGAATTGTCGGGTGTAGGTCCGTGGATCCGCCACCGGGGCGACGAGTACCAGACGCTCGGTGGGCAGGCCGTCGAGCACCGCCACGGCCGTCGCGGCTGAACCGGCCGAATGCCCGACGATCGCGTACGCGGGTCCCAGCGCCCGGACGGCTGCGGTGAGCGCGTCGCCGAACTCGGACTGCAGCGCCCGTCGGCGCCCGAGGACTCCGGGCCCCGACGCGCCATGACTCGGCGCATCGAGGGCGACCACCTTGAAGCCGGCACCGACGAGCGGGGGTACGAATACGTCCAGCTGACCGCTCCAGCCGCCCCAACCGTGCATCAAGTACACCGCCGGTCCGTCGCCCCAGCTCTGGGCGGACACCGAGTGGCCGTTCACCAGGATCTCGAAACGGTGACCAGGCGGATCGGCCGGCCGGACCGGCCCCTGAGGGACGGTGCTCCACAGGCGCTCGGCCAGCGCCGCGCCGATTGTCGGGGCGAGACGTTCGAGCATGCCGAATGTCGTACGCAGTGTCTTCACCGTCATGAATCGGACGGGCGTCATCAGGGTGTCGCGCCAGCTGGGCATTGCTAGTGCCTCGTCTTTGAACGTTGATCGTGTAATCCGTTGGTTCTGAGGATGTGTCGGGCAGGCTGTCTCCCATCGTTTCTGGTCTGGGAGGTGGTGG
>NZ_LGEB01000014.1:0-327 GCF_001279555.1 Micromonospora sp. NRRL B-16802
AACCTGGACGGGACACGGCGTGCGCTGTTGATCACGGTCGAGACCCACCCACGAGAACGTCACGAGGGCCATCTTTGGCTACCCGCGAGCTGCGCCCCCGAGAGCGCGGACGCGGGTCGCGCGGCCGCCGAGTGCGGTGTTCGCGTAGGGCCGCTGCGCCGGGTGCGCATCCCGACCACCAGGGCTGTGATGACGACAACTGCGCTGGGAACGAGGACCCCGATCGTCGCGGCGCCCGCTGCGCGATCCGTCACGACGTTGGCGATATCGGTGCGCAGCGCAGCATCGAACACGAAGGACAGGGTGTTGTACCCCGCGTGTAGCACC
>NZ_LGEB01000015.1:0-326 GCF_001279555.1 Micromonospora sp. NRRL B-16802
CGCCAGGGCTGAACGAAACACCACCCAATGTGGAACGACCAGCTGATGGCTTGAGGTAGACACTGCCAAGCACCCATCGAAGCGGACGTAGCCCAACTGGCGCGGCGGAACGGGATAGCCCCGGGTGGCTGCGCCATGGGCGTCCCGGAGCCTAACAGCCACCGAGGCGTTGGCCCCATCGGCGGCCCGGCTAGCCCAAGCGGGTACATCGCAGCCGCGCAAGGCGCTCCCCGGAAGAGGACGCCTGACCTTGCCTTGCCGTAAGCGGACGGCGCGCGTAACCCAGGCACCCGGTGGGTGAAGGCCTCGCGATGCCCGATCCGCTC
>NZ_LGEB01000016.1:0-323 GCF_001279555.1 Micromonospora sp. NRRL B-16802
GTACCTGTCCGCGCCCCTCATCCGGTCCATCCTCGCTTGGCACCTGACCCCCGTCGCCGTCCCGGTCCCCGGGCCCGCCAACGGGCACCGCGGCCGTGTTACCGGCGGCCTTTTCCCGGGCCAAGGCGATCGAGCCGAGCCCGCGGTTGGTGCCGTTGGGGCCCTCGCTCCCTTCCTCGTACGCGGATACGAGGGGCTGGCCGACGGCCGGCCTGTACCGGGTGTCCTCGTACGAGGAGGCCATCGAGGTCGCCAACGGCACCAGCTTCGGGCTCGTCTCGAACGCCTGGACCCGGGACAAGGCCGAGCAGGAACGCTTCGCC
>NZ_LGEB01000017.1:0-318 GCF_001279555.1 Micromonospora sp. NRRL B-16802
CACGTGTACGGTCCGCTGCCGGTGACGGCGGTGGGGGTGGCGCCGGCGTTACCGGCAGACACTCCGGGCGCCGACGCGGTGGCCGCGCTGGTCGGGTGACACGACCGCGCCGTGTCTGCCAGACGGGGAGAACGGCGAGGTTGGGCGCACGGTCAGCGGCAGAGGGGCGCGGTCCCCCTCCGGGTCCACGTAGTTGGGGGCGCCGGAGGGCGGTGAGGTGAACGAGAGGCTGAGAGTGACCAGGGCCGGCGACAACCCGATGACCGAGGCGCGCCAGGAGTTGAAGACCTTTCTCCTCGGCCCCGCCGAGGCGAACCC
>NZ_LGEB01000018.1:0-317 GCF_001279555.1 Micromonospora sp. NRRL B-16802
AGGTGTGGTCGACCAGGTCGCCGGCGGCGAAGACGCCGGGCACGCTCGTCCGGGAGCTTGGCGCCTGAACCTTCACGTACCCCTCGTCGTCCATCTCGACCTGGCCCCGGAAGAGCTAACTGCGGGGGTCATGGCCTATGGCCACGAAGAAGCCGGGGACGTCCAGCACCTTGGACTCGCCGGTGTGCACGGTGCGGACCCGGACGCCTCGTCATACACCTGGACCTCCCCCCGGTAGACCGCACTGCGGGGGGCGTGGCCTAAGCCCACCAGGACGCCGGGGGCGTCCCGGGCCTTGGCCGCGCCGGGGACGTCCA
>NZ_LGEB01000019.1:0-317 GCF_001279555.1 Micromonospora sp. NRRL B-16802
GTGCCACCAGTGGCCTCGACGGGGTGGATCGCGTACACCTGCCCGATGTACATGAGCGACCGGGGCTTGCCCGAGGTGATGGTGACGGTGTCGGCGGGGGGGGGGGGGGCTGGTTGCGCGGCGGCCACCAGCAACGCGGCAGTCATCGTCAGGGGCCTGACCGGGGGAAGGGGGAGATTCCCCCCTCCCAGGCCCCCTACCACGGCCGCCGCTTGGTGGGTGGGGCCCGCCCCACCACCCGCGCCGCCCCCCGCCGACACCGTCACCATCTCCTCGGGCAAGCCCCGGTCGCTCATGTACAGCGGGCAGGTGTACGC
>NZ_LGEB01000020.1:0-316 GCF_001279555.1 Micromonospora sp. NRRL B-16802
CCCTCCTCCAGCCCCAACCCCAGCCCTCTCCCGTCGATCATGGAGTTGTGGTGGGTGACGAATGGTGCTCGTCCGGGTGAACTGGGCACCACAACTCCATGATCGACGGGGTGGGGCGGGTGGGGTGGGGTTGTGGTGGAGAGTGGCGGGGTGGGGGGGGGGTTTCACGGGGGGGTTGGGGGGGGTGGAGGGGGGGGGGTTTTTGGCCCCCCCCCCGGGGGGGGCCGCCCCCCCCCCCCCCCCCGCCCTCCCCCACACCCCCCCCCCCGACCCCCCGCCCCACCCCGCCACTCTCCACCACAACCCCACCCCACCC
>NZ_LGEB01000021.1:0-316 GCF_001279555.1 Micromonospora sp. NRRL B-16802
CCGGGCCGCCGTAGGAGTGGCGATGGTAGCGCCCAAAGAGAAGGGTGAGCCCCACCAGGCCGCGGGCCGCGAGTTGGTTGCGCGACATGTGGAGCCCGCGGTCACCCACCGCGGCGACGGCGCCGCATCGTCGCGCGCCTGCCGCTGCTCGCGTTCTGGTGGCCGTAACCCAGACCAACTGCGGTGCCGGTGGGCGCCCGCGGCAGGGGCTCGCGTTCCGGAGTTTCGGAATCCCTCCGCGGTCCCCGGCCAGGGGGCGCCTCTCTACCCCCGCACCGCCGCCCCCCGCCACCACGCGCCGCGCGAGCCGCTGACC
>NZ_LGEB01000022.1:0-316 GCF_001279555.1 Micromonospora sp. NRRL B-16802
GGTCACCACGCTTCCGCTCAGTCTGGCTGTGGTCGCCGTGGCCAGTTAGGTCGGAATCACCGGCACAGAGAGCCTTGCGCTGCTGAAAAGGATACTGCCCGGCGGCTCGGCCACCGCGCTGGTCGTCAACGCCTGGAACGGCGGGGTCCCACTCGCCGACTCCCTCCTCCTTCTGGCGCCCACCCCCGGCTGGATGGGGGTGGCGCTCGTATTGGCCGCGCGGATGTTCCGCTGGGAGCCCCGTGGATAGGCGTCGGGCCACGACATCGACGTCCAACGCGGACACCACCACCCGGTATGCGACAACAGGAGGGAA
>NZ_LGEB01000023.1:0-311 GCF_001279555.1 Micromonospora sp. NRRL B-16802
TACAGCGTCAACAGGACGAGCTACAACTGCGGTCCGGTGGGTAGTGCGGCGCCGGCGTTGATGCGTGATGACGGTGACGGGACGATGACGTTGTGGCGGGGGTTGTCGTCGGGGTTGTCGTTTTCGTTGGGGGGGGGACTGTTTGAGGCTTGGGGGTGGGGGACGTTGCGGGGGGGGGGGTGGGGTGGGGGCGGGGGGTTTGGAGGGTGGCCGATGTCGCTGCAGGAGGATCGGGGTTCAGTTGGTGTTAGCTACAGAGAAAGAGATTAACGTAAGTCTCGTTCCTCTCAGGGAACGGGAGTTTTCTAATA
>NZ_LGEB01000024.1:0-185646 GCF_001279555.1 Micromonospora sp. NRRL B-16802
CCACAAACGACATCTACGTCGCCCTCTCCACCGGCACCGGATTCGCCCCCAGCACCAAATGGCACGACCACTTCGGCCTCAACGGCGAAACCACCCTCTGAACCGCGGCGGCCACCCGGCGACGTGCGGCCGGTTCAACCGTCCGAGCCCGGGTAGCAGAAAGGCAGGGACCGAAGGAGGAAACCAGACATGAAGGCGTTGACCTGGCAGGGCAAGCGGGACGTACGAGTCGAAGAGGTGCCGGACCCCCGGATCGAGGAGCCCACCGACGCGATCGTGAAGATCACATCGACGGCGATCTGCGGCTCCGACCTGCACCTGTACGAGGTGCTGGGGCCGTACCTGAAGCCCGGTGACATCCTCGGCCACGAGCCGATGGGAATCGTCGAGGAGGTCGGGTCGGGAGTGACAGGGCTCAAGCCCGGCGACCGCGTGGTGATCCCGTTCAACATCTCCTGCGGCAGCTGCTGGATGTGTCAGCGTCAGCTCTACGCCCAGTGCGAGACCACCCAGGTCACAAGCGAGGGCAAGGGCGCCTCGCTGTTCGGGTACACGTCGCTCTACGGCTCGGTGCCCGGCGGCCAGGCCGAGTACCTGCGCGTCCCGCAGGCCCACTTCGGACCGATCAAGATCCCGCAGAGCGGGGCCGACGAGCGCTACCTCTACCTCTCCGACATCCTGCCCACCGCCTGGCAGGCCGTGAAGTACGCCGACACCCCGCCCGGCGGCACCCTTGCCGTCTTCGGGCTCGGGCCGGTCGGCCAGTTCTGCGCCCGGATCGGCCGTCACCTCGGCGCCGGCCGGGTCATCGGGCTGGACCTGGTGCCGGAGCGGCTGGACCTGGCCCGCCGGCACGGCATCGAGGTGCTCGACGTCAGCGAGATGTCCGACGTGCCCAGCGCGCTCATCGACCTTGTCGACGGGCGCGGGCCGGACGCCGTCATCGACGCCGTCGGCATGGAGGCGCACGGCTCACCGGTCGGCAAGCTCGCCCAGACCGCCGCCGGACTGCTGCCGGACAAGCTTGCCCAGACCATGACCGACCGGGTCGGTGTGGACCGGCTCTCCGTCCTGCACGCCGCGCTCAAGGGGGTGCGCCGTGGCGGCACCGTCTCCCTCTCCGGCGTCTACGGCGGCGAGGCCGACCCGATGCCGCTGATGGAGATGTTCGACAGGGGCATCCAGCTGCGGATGGGGCAGTGCCACGTACGCCGGTGGACCGACGAGATCCTGCCGCTGCTCTCCGGCGACGACGATCCCCTGGGCGTGGAGGACCTGCGTACCCACCGTCTGCCGCTGAGCGACGCACCGCGGGCGTACGAGATGTTCCAGAAGAAGGAGGACGGTTGCATCAAGGTCGTCCTCGCGCCGTGAGCCATCAGCCTGACCTGCGGCGGCTCGCCCGGCACGTGTCCGGGCGGGTCTGGACGGTCGGTGCCGCGCCACGCCGAGGGCTCGGCTGAGCGGGAATCCGGGGACACCGTGTATCGATCAACTCGCATAGTGTGGTGGGCCGGCAAGCACTCCGGCGCCGCACGACGGGAGAGAAGATTGACTATCCGGCTGAACCGCAGGACAGCGCTCGGGCTCGGCACCGTGGCCACCGCCGGCACGGTACTCGGCGCGGTGACACCTGCGAGCGCCGCCGAGACCGCCCCGACCACCCCCGCGCGGGCCGCCCGCCGGGTCGCCGCCAGCTACACCAAGTTCAGCACGCAGGCCGGCGGAAACTGGCAGGCGTACGTCAGCGTGGCCAGCCCGGACGGCCCGCCTGTGGTCGCCGTGACGGCTCAGGCCGACCAGCGGATCGAGGCGTACAGCGTCAACAAGATCGCGGTTGCCACGGCGGTGCTGGACAAGGTCGACCGGGGGTTGCTCACCCTGGACCAGCGGGTCGAGGTGACCGCCGCCATCGTCGTACCCGGTGGTGACGGCATCTTCAGCCTGGACGGCGCGTACCCCAGCAGCGTGACCCTCGGTCACGTCCTGGCGAATCTGCTCACCGTCTCCGACGACACGGCGGTGCGGCTGTGCGGGTCGGTCTGCCCGGCCGCCGAACTCAACGCCATCCTTGTCGCCAAGGGCTTCCCGAACACCCAGGTGGAGCCGGTCGCCAACCCGAACCGTTTCTTCCTTGGCACCAGCACCCCGCGCGAGACGCACGACCTGCTGCGCGCCCTGGTCGGGGGCAGCCTGCTCTCGCCGGCCTCGACGACGTTCCTGCTCGGGCTGCTGCGCGCGCCTGTGGCGTTCACCGACGGCATCCGGCGCACGATGTCCTCCGACGACCGGGCGCGCATCGCCACGAAGGCGGGCTGGTTCGCCGACGCGCGGCACGAGGCAGGGGTGATCTTCGACCGGTCCGGGGCGGCGGTGCTCACCTACGCGCTCTTCGCCGACGGGCAGGCCAACCCGGACGACTTCGGCGCCACCCACCCGGCCGTGCAGGCCCGCGCTTCCATGGGCCCCCGCTTCCTGGCGGCGGTGGACCGGCTCAGCGGCACGGGCACGGCGTACCGGACGACCGCTCGCCGGCCCAGCAACGGCGGCTGACCTGGCGGCGGGCCGATCGTCGCACGGCGATCGGCCCGCCCCGGCGCGATCGGCCCCGGGTGACTACCGTGTAGTGCGGACACGGCGGAGGGACGGCGATGGCGCCAGCGAATCGTACGGACGAAGAACGGTCGCTCGGGCGACTGCTGCGAGGCACGGCAGGGCTGGCCGCGTTGGCAGGCCTGGCCTGGGTGGCTCGGGACGTGCCGGCGGCCCTCGGCGGCCGGCTCACTGGCGCCCGCGCCGAACGGGCTGCCCGCTCGCCGCAGTTCCGCGACGGCACCTTCCACAACCGGGCCGGCACCCGAACGATGGTCGCCGACCCGGGCCGCAACCTGCTCCGCGAGCTGATCTTCGGCAAGCAGAAGCGGCGGCCAACCGCGCCCGTGCCGCTGCTGCGCCCGAGCGCGCCGCAGGCCACCGACGAGCTCGCCATCATCTGGTACGGCCACGCCACCGCCCTCATCGAGATCGAGGGCCGGCGGGTGCTGCTCGACCCCATGTGGAGCGACCGCTGCTCGCCGTCCGGGCTGGTCGGTCCACGGCGGCTGCACGAACCCCCGGTACGCCTTGACGAACTCCCCCCGCTGGACGCCATCCTGATCTCCCACGACCACTACGACCACCTGGACATGGCCACCGTGCAGGCGCTGACGGCCGGGCAGTCCGCGCCGTTCCTGGTGCCGCTGGGCGTGGGCGCGCACCTGGACCGCTGGGGCGTACCCGCCGAGCGGATCATCGAGCTGGACTGGGCCGAGTCGCACCGGGTCGCCGGCCTGGAGATCACCGCCACCCCCGCGCAGCACTTCTCCGGGCGGGGCCTGCGCCGCGACGGCACGCTGTGGAGTTCCTGGGTGGTCGCCGGCTCCCGGCGCAGGGTCTTCTACACAGGTGACTCCGGCTACTTCGACGGGTACGCGGCGATCGGCGCGGAGCACGGGCCGTTCGACGCGACACTGATCCAGATCGGCGCGTACGACAGGGCGTGGCCGACGATCCACATGTTCCCTGAGGAAGCTGTCGACGCCCACCAGGATCTCCGTGGCGGGCTGCTCATCCCGGTGCACTGGGCGACGTTCAACCTGGCCCTGCACGACTGGTCCGAACCGGTGAACAGGCTGTGGGCGGAGGCGAAGGCACGCGACGTCCAGCTGGCGGTGCCCCGCCCGGGCGAGCGGGTGGTCGTCGCCGACCCGCCCGCCGTGGACGGATGGTGGCAGGCGATCGCCTAGTGAAAGGAAGGGCCCCTTGTTAACGCCTGGCGATTAACAAGGGGCCCTTCCTTTCACCTCAGAGCACGAACGCATCGGTCCAGAGCGCGCCGGACCGGCCCGACAGGGCGTCCAGCATGGCCACCGCCTGACCGTCGGTGAGCTGGGCCACGAAGTCCACGATCGCCCGTCCCCGGGCCCGGCCGATCCGATCCGGGGTACGCGGGTGCAACTCCGCCTCTGCCAGCTCAACGAGGTCGTGCAGCCGGCGGGGCAGCCGGGACTCCTCCTCCGGATCGAGCAGCCACTCCCACAGCGCCTCGACGAGGGTGCCCAACAGCCGGGCCTGGCCGCGCTGGTGCAGGGCGAGATCCGGACGGGCCAGCACGAACCGGTGATGGACGAACTTGAGCACCTGCACCTCGTGCCACTGCGCGCAGCCGAGCAGCACGTAGCCGGAGCGGATCGACGGGCTGTCGGTCATCGTGATCGCGTCGACGAAGCGGGTCGACCAGCGGGCGGAGAACCGCGACACGTACTGCTCCGCCTCGATCGAGCCGTCGAACGGCATCGCCAGCAGCCCGTCGACAAGTTCCTCGCGGACGTGCTCGACAGCGGCGGCGAACGCGTCGTCGTCGGCGATCCAGGCGTCCTTGCGGTGCAGTTGCCGCCGCAGCCGCTCGATCGCCGCGCCGGGCCGGCGGAACGCGCTGGCAAGCGCCGCGTCGGTGATCGCCCGGAGGTGTCCGCTCTCGCGCTGCCAGGCCATCAGCTCCGCCGAGACCGACCCCTGCTGGAGCACACCGACCCGGTAGAAGTCCTCCACGTCGTGGATGGCGTACGCGATGTCGTCGGCGGTGTCCATAACGGACGCCTCCACGGTCTGCTGCCAGTCCGGGATGCGGCCGACGAACGGTTCCCGGGCCTGTCGCAGGTCGTCCAGCTCGGTGCGGTACGCGCCGAACTTCAACGAGCCGCTCTCCGGGTCGTTCGGCGGCGGGGTGGCGCCGCGCGGCGGCGGGTCCAGCAGGCGGGGGTGCGGGTCGGGGTAGTCCAGCCGGGTCCACGGGTACTTCAGCAGGGCCGCGCGGACCGCGGCCGTCAGGTCCAGGCCGGTAGTGGCCGCGCCGCGGATCTCGGTGCTGGTGACGATCCGGTACGACTGGGCGTTGCCCTCGAAACCGTCGGCGAGGCCGAGGCGCTGGCGCGCCAGCCGGTCGAGCACCCGCTCCCCCAGGTGCCCGAACGGCGGGTGACCGAGGTCGTGGGCGAGCGCCGCTGCCTCCACCACGTCCGGGTCGCAGCCGCCGAGCCTGTCCAGCAGGTCGCGCCACCTGTCGTCGGCGATCAGCCGCTCGGCGATCGAGCGAGCCACCTGGGCGACCTTCAGACTGTGGGTGAGCCGGTTGTGCACCAGCAGCCCGGAGCCGACCGGGCTGATCACCTGGGTGACTCCGCCGAGGCGGGCGAAGAAGGGCGAGGCGACGATCCGGTCCCGGTCGGCGCGGAACGGGTTCGCCGTCAGGTCGCCGAGAGCGCGGGCGCTGCCGCCGAAGAGCCGCCGGGTGCGCGGCCCCGCAGGTGATTCCATGATCGCCACGCTAGCGCAGGCGCGACCGGGGCCGCCGACGGATCAGCCCGGCCGGGTGCGGCAGAGCGGGCCGCCGCGCCCCGGCCGGGTGCGGCGACAGCGCGCGGGAGCGCCCGGCAGAATGCAGGCGTTACCCGCTCTTTGAAGGCGGATCGAGTCGAAGGCGGATCGAGATCGTGACCCAGTCTGTTCATCAGCGGATCGCCGACGAGCTCGGCGTGGCCGAGCGCCAGGTGCGGGCGGCCGTGGAGCTGCTCGACGGCGGCGCCACAGTGCCGTTCATCGCCCGCTACCGCAAGGAGGCCACCGGCCTGCTCGACGACAGCCAGCTGCGCACCCTTGAGGAGCGGCTGCGCTACCTGCGGGAGCTGGACGAGCGGCGGGCAGCCGTCCTGGAGTCGATCCGCGGCCAAGGCAAGCTGGACGAGGCCCTCGAAGCGCAGATCATGGCGGCGGATTCGAAGTCCCGGCTGGAGGACATCTACCTGCCGTACAAGCCGAAGCGGCGGACCCGGGCGCAGATCGCCCGCGAGGCCGGGCTGGCCCCGCTGGCCGAGTCGCTGCTCGCCGACCCCAGCCAGGACCCGAAGGCCACCGCCGCCGGGTTCGTCGACGCGGAGAAGGGCGTCGCGGACGCCGCCGCCGCGCTGGAGGGCGCGCGGGCGATCCTCATCGAGACGTTCGCCGAGGACGCCGACCTGATCGGCACGCTGCGCGAGCAGATGTGGTCGCGGGGCCGGCTGGTTTCCCGGGTACGCGACGGCCAGGAGACCACCGGCGCGAAGTTCGCCGACTACTTCGACTTCTCCGAGCCGTACCCGAAGTTGCCCTCGCACCGGATCCTGGCCATGTTCCGGGGCGAGAAGGAGGGCGTGCTCGACCTGACGATGGAGCCGGAGGAGGCCGGCGAGGCGGACGCCGTGCCGACCGGCCCGAGCCGGTACGAGGCGGCCATCGCCGGCCGGTTCGGGGTGTCCGACGCCGGCCGCCCCGCTGACCGTTGGCTGATCGACACGGTCCGCTGGGCTTGGCGTACCCGGATCCTCATCCACCTCGGCGCGGACCTGCGGATGCGGTTGTGGCAGGCCGCCGAGGAGGAGGCCGTGCGGGTGTTCGCCATGAACCTGCGCGACCTGCTGCTGGCCGCGCCTGCCGGCACCCGTCCCACGATGGGGTTGGACCCGGGCCTGCGCACCGGGGTCAAGGTGGCCGTGGTGGACGCCACCGGCAAGGTGCTCGCCACCGACACGATCTATCCGCACGAGCCGCGCCGGCAGTGGGACGCGTCGATCGAGACGCTCGCCCGGCTGGCCGGGGCGCACGGGGTGGAGCTGGTGTCGATCGGCAACGGCACCGCCTCGCGGGAGACCGACAAGCTGGCCGCCGACCTGATCAAGCGGCATCCGCAGCTCAACCTGACGAAGGTGATGGTCTCCGAGGCCGGCGCGTCGGTCTACTCCGCGTCCGCGTACGCCTCGCAGGAACTGCCGGGGATGGACGTGTCGCTGCGCGGCGCGGTGTCCATCGCCCGCCGGCTCCAGGACCCGCTCGCCGAACTGGTCAAGATCGATCCACGGTCGATCGGCGTCGGCCAGTACCAGCACGACCTGTCCGAGGTGAAGCTGTCCCGTTCGCTGGACGCGGTGGTGGAGGACTGCGTCAACGCCGTCGGTGTGGACGTCAACACCGCGTCCGCGCCGCTGCTGACCCGGGTCTCCGGGATCGGGGCCGGGCTGGCCGAGAACATCGTGCTGCACCGGGACGCCAACGGGCCGTTCCGGTCGCGTACCGACCTGAAGAAGGTGGCCCGGCTCGGGCCGAAAGCGTTCGAGCAGTGCGCGGGCTTCCTGCGCATCCCCGACGGCGACGACCCGCTGGACTCCTCCAGCGTGCACCCCGAGGCGTACCCGGTGGTGCGCCGGATCCTTTCCAGCACCGGCCAGGATCTGCGCTCGGTGATCGGTAAGAGCAGCATCCTGCGCGGGCTGCGGGCCACCGACTTCGTCGACGACAGGTTCGGCCTGCCCACCGTCACCGACATCCTCGCCGAGCTGGAGAAGCCGGGCCGCGACCCGCGACCGGAGTTCCGCACCGCCACCTTCGTCGAAGGGGTGGAGAAGATCGGCGACCTGACGCCAGGCATGGTGCTGGAGGGCGTGGTCACCAACGTGGCTGCGTTCGGCGCGTTCGTCGACGTCGGCGTGCACCAGGACGGCCTGGTGCACGTGTCGGCGATGTCCCGCACCTTCGTGAAGGACCCCCGCGAGGTGGTGAAGTCCGGCGACGTGGTCCGGGTCAAGGTGCTCGACGTGGACGTACCCCGTAAGCGGATCTCGCTGACCCTGCGCCTGGAGGACGAGCCGGGCGCCGACGCCGGCCGCGGCGGCCGGACCAGTCAGGAGGGACGCGGCGGCCCGGCGCAACGCGGACCCGGCGGCCAGAGTGGCCGCGACGGCCAGACTGGCCGTGACGAGCCCACCGGACGTGGCGGACCGGGGGGCCGCAGCGGGTCCGATGGTCAAGGCCGGTCTGGCGGCCAGGGGCGGTCTGGTGGACAGGGCAGGTCCGGCGGACACGGCAGGTCCGGCGGTCAGGGCGGGTCCGGTGGTCAGGGCGGGTCTGGCGGACAGGGCGGGTCTGGCGGACAGGGCAGGTCCGGTGGACAGGGCGGGCGCGGCGGGCAACAGCGGCAGAGCCCGCCACCGGCCAACGACGCGATGGCCGAGGCCCTACGCCGGGCCGGCCTGGCCTGACCCGAGCCTGGCGCGCCTCCCCCAGGGTTCCCGCGAACGCTGCCCCGCGCCCGCGCCCGCGCCCGCGCCCGCGCCGCACCGCACCGCACCGCACCGCACGAGATCTTGGACAGTTTCCGTCAGCACGTGACGGAAACTGTCCAAGATTCGCGACCCCGCCACGTCTCGCGGCGGCGGGTGAAATCGGATCGCGGGGCTGCGGGGCTGCGGGGCTGCGGGGCTGCGGGGCTGCGGGTGATGATCTCGCGGTGAAGATGCACGCCGATCAGGTAAACGTGGGTGCGGACGTGGTCGCCGCGCTGGTGGCCGAGCAGTTTCCGCGCTGGCGAGGGCTGCCGGTGCGACCGCTCGCCTCGACCGGCACTGTCAACGCCCTGTTCCGGCTCGGCACGGAGATCGTGCTGCGGTTTCCGCTGCGGCCCTTCGCCGACCCCGGGCTGGACGCCGAGCTGCGGCGGGAGCAGGAACACGCGCTGCTGCTCGCCGCGCACCTGCCGGTCGAGGTGCCGGAGCCGCTCGGCCTCGGAGCGCCGGGCGCTGGCTACCCGGGGCCGTGGACGGCGTACCGCTGGATCGCCGGAGAAACCGCGGCGGCCGACCAGGTCGGCGACTCCGACGCCTTCGCCAGTGACCTCGCCGACGTCGTGGTCGCCCTACGCGGCATGGACACCGGCGGCCGGTCCTGGTCGGGCACCGGTCGCGGTGGGCCACTGTCCAGCCAGGACGCCGACGTTCGCGCCTCTCTGGCGGTCAGCGGCGGGCTCACCGACACCGTCGCGCTCACCGAGCTGTGGACCCGCTGCCGGGACACCCCCCGCGACGATCTCACCGACGTGTGGATCCACGCCGACCTGATGCCGGGCAACCTTCTGGTACGCAACGGACGACTGGTCGCGGTCATCGACCTGGGCGCGGTCGGCGTGGGTGACCCTGCGGTCGACCTGATGCCGGCGTGGAACCTGCTCGACGCCGGGGCGCGGGAGACCTACCGGCGGGCGCTCGGCGTGGACGACGCGACGTGGGAACGCGGACGCGGCTGGGCCCTGGGCCAGGCGGTGAACGCCCTGCCCTACTACGTCGACACCAATCCGGTGATGGCCGACATCGCGCGGCGCACCCTGCGGGCGGTGCTCGGCTGAGTCCGTCGCGTACCGTCGGCTCGTGGGCGAGGGCGACGACCGCGAGTGGCGGGAGCAGCGGCAGCGGGCCGTGCGGGCGCACGCTGACGCGGACGCGCGGCGGCGAGCCGCCGAGCAGTCCCAGGCCGCCGAGCTGGTGGCCTGGTTCGTGGCTGAGGCGACCCGGCGCGGGCTGCCCACCACCCGGCTGGTCGCCCGAGGCTACGACGGGCGCGGGCGTTACCGGACCGGGCTGACCGGCTGGTACGTCGACCAGGCCGAAACGCGGGCGGTGGACGTGGCGGGCAGGTTCCACCTGCTGACCGTGTCGGGCGGTCTGCGGGCGTGGTTGTTCGGCGTCGACCCCCAGCCCAGCCCGGCGCCACTTGTCGTCGGGGCGGGTGGGCGCGACGGTGAGTCGATCCCGTTGCGGACCCTGCTCACCCGCCGGCTGGGCGACGGCACGGACGGGCCGGATTCCGCCGGGCCGGATTCCGCCGCTGGCGTTCGCTAGCGCGGCAGGCGAACACTTTCGCACCCCGGTCCGTGTCGGTTTTCCGACGCGGGCCGGACCGTTTCGTAGCCGGGCAGTCATAAGCCCGGTCGGCCTGATCTCCGTGCGGGCAGTTTCCGCTGCGTGTCGCACACCGAATACAGGTAAAGGTCGTTTGTCCCTAGTAGCGACCTCCTATGATTGATTTATCCCCCCATGAACAGTTCTACCTGAAGGTCCCATTAGTGAATCTCATACGGATTTCCCCCTATCGCGGGCGGCCGCATGCTGCCACCAGGCCACGGTGAGCGTTCCGCTTGCCGGCGGAATCCTGCTCGCACTCATCGTCGGCTCCCTGCTGCAACCATTGATCCTGCGGCTGCTGACCGCGGCCTCCGTCCTCGACATACCGTCCGATCGGTCCTCGCACGACACCCCGATCCCGCGCGGCGGCGGCGTGGGCGTCGCCGTGGCGGCCGGGCTCGCCCTCCTTCTGAACGAGCACGCGCGGTCGATCGCCGTGCCGCTGCTGCTGTTCGCGGCCATCGGCCTCCTGGAGGACATCCGGGGCGTCCCGGTCCGGGTCCGGCTGCTCCTGCAATTGCTCGTTGGCGTGGCCACGAGCCTGGCGTTGGTGCCAGGCGGCCACCCGGCGTACCTCCAGGTGGCCCTTGTCGTCGCCCTCGCGGCGTGGCTGACCGCCTACGTGAACGCCTTCAACTTCATGGACGGCATCAACGGGATCTCGGCCGTCCACGCGATCCTCGCCGGACTGGTGTACGCCGCCCTCGGCGTGCTGCGGGACCTTCCGCTGCTCACCGCCAGCGGCAGTCTGATCGCCGCCGCGTCCCTGACCTTCCTGCCGTGGAACGCCTGGGTCGCCCGGGTGTTCCTCGGTGACGTCGGGTCGTACGCCCTCGGTGGCGCGTTCGGTGCGCTCGCCGCGTACGCGATCGTGCGCGGCATCCCGCCGGAGGCAGCCGTGGCGCCGCTCGCCCTCTACCTCGCCGACACCGGCTGGACGCTGCTGCGCCGCATCCGTAACGGCGAAGCCTGGTACCGCCCCCATCGCAACCATGCCTACCAACGGTTGACCGACAGCGGGTGGTCACATCAACGGGTCACCGCGCTGACCGCCGGCATCGGCGCAACCGTCGCCGCCTGCCTGGTGGCCGCGTCCTTCAGCGGGCCACTTCTGCGCGCCGCGCTCGATGTCACGGCCGTCGCCATCCTCGCCGGCTATCTCGCCGCCCCCGCGTGGCTCGCAGCCCAGCGGTCAGGGCCCCCAACAGACGAAAGGCCGATCCATGCCAGAACTGTCAACTCCCCGAGTCGGTGACCTGGACGGCCTCGGGCCCCAGCCGGTCAAGCGGATCGCGGTGCTCGGCAGCAGCGGCTTCGTCGGCCGAGCGGTAGTCACCGAACTCCGTAGCCGGGGCATCGAGGTCCAGACCGTGCCCGCGCCGCGCCTGTCGTGGCCGCTCGCCCAGGCCCTCCGCGTCGATTCGGTGCCCTCGGGTCGCGACGACGAGGCGGTCGCCGACCTCGCCCGACAGCTCGACGGCGCACAGGTCGTGATCAACACGGCCGGGTTGCCGAACGGGTCCGCGCCGGACAGCGCGCAGCTGTACGGGGGCAACGCCCTCCTGCCCACCCTTGTCGCCCGAGCCAGCGCCCTTGTCGGCGCCACGCGCATGGTGCACGTCAGCTCGGCGGCAGCGCAGGGGGCTCTGGCGCTGGACGAGACCGCGCGGACGATGCCCTTCTCCCCGTACTCGCGCTCCAAGGCGATCGGCGAGCGCATGCTGCGCCACGAGGACTGCATCGACACCGTCATCTACCGGTCGACATGGGTCCACGACGTGGACCGGCCGAACACCCGCGCGCTCGTCCGGCTCGCCCAGTCGCGGTTGAGCTGCGTCGCCGGGGCAGGTGACGCGCCGACGCCACAGGTCCTCATCGAGGACGTCGTCGCCTCGATCGTCCACCTCGGCCTCGTGAACGGACCGGTGCCGCCCATCGTGCTGCAACCTCCCAACGGGATGACGACAGGGCTCCTGCTCCGCCTGCTCGGTGGCCGCGAGCCACGGCACATCCCCGCGCGGCTGGCACGGTACGCGACGAGCGGCATCAACGCGTACGGGAAGACGAGCCTGCGGGCCAACGCGCACGCGCGGCGCGTGGACATGCTGCTGTTCGGCAAGCCGCAGGTGCCCGGCTGGCTGGCCGAGCAGGGGCTGGCGCCACAGCTACGGCCCGAGGCGTGGGAGCGGCTCAGGACGGCCGGCAGCCCCCAGGTGTCCGCCGCCGGCGTGGACAGCGTCGCGCGTCCGAGGGCAGGCGAATCGCAGCCGCACGACATCGACGAGTCGGCGGCCGAGCGATCCAGCCGGGCGGACGCGACCCGAGGCATCTGACGCATCCACTCCCCCACCAGGAAGGTTCTCCATGGCTCTCACCCGCGTGTCGGGCAAGGACGGGTCGATCGTGGCCAGGTGGTCGGTTCGGGCCGTGGTGGTGACGTCATGAGGATCGGGATCATCACCCAGTGGTACGACCCCGAGGGTGGCTCGGCCGTCCTGCCGGGGATCATCAGCCGGTCGCTGGCCGCGCTCGGGCACGAGGTGCACGTGCTCACCGGCTTCCCGAACTATCCGTCCGGCCGGCTGTCTCCCGGCTACCGGATCCGCCCGTACCAGTTCGAGATGATGAACGGGATCTCGGTGCACCGGGTGCCGCTGGTGCCCAATCACGATCGTTCGGCGATCGGGCGGGCCGCGAACTATCTCAGCTTCGCGGCGTCGGCGGCGGTCCGGCTGGACCTGCTCCGCAAGGTGGACGTGTGGCTGGTCTACTCCTCGCCGGCGACGGTGGCACTGCCCGCGATCGTGGCCCGGCGACTGCACGGCCGCCCGTACGTGATCCTCGTGGAGGATCTCTGGCCGGACACGCTGGCGGAGAGCGACTACGTCCGCCCTGGCCGGCGTACCGACCTGATAGTCCGGTCACTGCACCGGTTCTGTGACGCGGCGTACCGCTCGGCGTCGTCGGTGGCCGTCATCGCGCCCGGAATGGCCGACATCCTGGCCAGCCGCGGAGTCCCTCGGGACAAGATCTCGGTCGTCTACAACTGGGTCGACGAGCGTGTCTTCCGGCCGACAGCGCCTGATCCGCAGTTGGCGGCCACCTTCGGGCTGAACGGCTTCGTCGTCATGTACGCGGGGAGCATGGGAAACCTCCAGGGGCTCGACGTCGCCGTCGACGCGCTGGAATACCTCGCCGACATCCCGGACCTGACGCTGGTGTTCGCCGGCAGCGGCGTCGAGGAGGCCCGGCTGCGCGAGCGGGCGGCACGGTTCGCGCCCGGCCGGGTGGTCTTCCTCGGCCAGCAGCCGATCGAGCGGATGGTCGAGTTGATGCCGCTCGGCGACGTCCAGTTGATCTCTCTGAGCGACCAGCCCTTCCTCCGCTCCATCATGCCCAGCAAGGTGCAGAGCACGCTCGCGTGCGGACGTCCCATCGTGGCGGCGCTGGCCGGCGACGCGGCCCGACTGGTCGACGAGTCCGGCGCCGGGTTCGTGGCCCCGCCCGGCGACGCCCCGGCGCTGGCCGACGCGATCCGCCGGATGTACGAGTTGGGCGCCGACAAGCGCGAGGAGTTGGGCCGGGGCGGCCGCCAGTTCTACCTGGAACGGCTCTCGGAGCGGGTCGGCAGCGTGGCCCTCGCCCGCCACCTGGAGGAAGCGGTCACCAGGCGGCCAAACGCATAACCGGATGTTCGGCTCAGATAACCCGAAACCCGCCATCACCACTTCTTAGCCCATGTAACAAGGACAGAGAGCATCAAACCTCCTTCTGCCCGGGCGGCGGAAGCAGTCGGATGACGGAACAGGGAGCCACTACATGCCGCAGGACACGGAGCACACAGAGCGGTCGGACCACCGTGCACGACGGGCCAGGGCACGTCGTCGCGCCGCCGGATTCCTCGCGGTCGACACGACTGCCTGGGTCGGCGGTCTGGTCGCGGCCGCCTGGACCCGGTTCGAGTTCCAACTCCCGCCCGGCCAACTGGGGCGGGCCGCCGCGGTCGGAGCAGTGGCGGCGCTCCTGCACGTGGCGGTGGCGGCGCTGCGCCGGCTCTACTCCGGTCGGCACCCGCTGGGCAGCCTCCAGGAGGTGCAGGGTGTCGCCGGCACCACGATCACCACTGCCGGCCTCCTGCTGCTCGGCCTGATCCCGTCCACCGACCGGCCGGTCCCCGCCAGCACACCGCTGGTCGGCGGGGCGCTCGCCCTGCTGTTCATGCTCGGCGCCCGGTTCGCGTACCGGCACCGTCGTGACCTCGCCCTGCGCCCGGACGTCCGGTCGTCGACACCTGTGCTGCTGTTCGGGATGGGTGACGCCGGCCAGGGGCTGCTGCGGGCTCTGCTCAGCGACCCGCGCGGCCGGTACCTGCCGGTCGGGGCGCTGGACGACGACCCGGACAAGCGCGACCTGCGCATCGGCGGGGTACGCGTGCTCGGCGGCCGGCACGACGTCGCCGCCTCGGTCCGGCGTACCGGCGCCAGCACCGTGATCTTCTCGGTGGCCAACGCAGACGCAGGGCTGATCCGCCAGATCCGTGAGGCCACCCTCGAGTCGGGCGCGGTGTTCAAGGTGCTGCCCCCGGTGCGGGACCTGGTCGACCACCGGATCACGGTCACCGACGTCCGGGACGTCCAGATCGACGACCTGCTCGGCCGCCGCCAGGTGATCGGTGACCTGCCGTTGAGCACCAACAGCCTCACCGGCCGGCGGATCCTGGTGACCGGCGCCGGCGGGTCGATCGGTTCTGAGCTCTGCCGCCAGGTGATGAAGGCCAACCCGGGCGAGCTGATGATGCTGGACCGGGACGAGTCCGCCCTGCACAGCCTTCAGATGTCGCTCGCCGGTCGGGCCATGCTGGACGGCCCCGAACTGATCCTCGCCGACCTGCGGGACGACGAGGGGATCCGACGGATCATCAGGGAACGCCGTCCCGAGATCATCTTCCACGCGGCGGCGCTCAAGCACCTGACCCTGTTGGAGCGGCATCCGGGCGAGGCAGTCAAGACCAACGTCTGGGGCACGCTCTCGGTGTTGGACGCCTGCCAGGACGTGGCGAAGTTCGTGAACATTTCCACGGACAAGGCTGCCAACCCGATTAGCGTCCTCGGCTACTCGAAGCGGATCACCGAGCGGTTGACCGCACACGCCGCGTCCCGGCTCCCCGGAACGTTCCTCAGCGTCCGGTTCGGCAACGTGCTGAGCAGCCGTGGCTCCGTGGTGACGGCCTTCCAGCGCCAGATCGAGGACGGGAACCCGCTGACGGTCACGCACCCGGACGTGACCCGCTACCTCATGACCCTCCAGGAGGCCGTTCACCTGGTGCTCCAGGCTACCGAGATCGGCCGCGACGGCGAGGCGCTGGTGCTTGACATGGGTGAGCCGGTCCGGATCCTCGACCTGGCCCGCCAGATGGCCGACCAGGCGTCCAGCTCGGTGCCCATCGTCTACACGGGTCTGCGGCCCGGCGAGAAGCTGCACGAGGACCTGCTCGGCACCGGCGAGGTGGACACACGGCCGTTCCACCCGCTGGTGTCCCACGTGGGCGTGCCCGCCCTCGACCCCATGGAGGTGAGCGGGCTCGACCCGTACGACGACCCGGCGAAGATCGTCGAGCACCTCGCGCTGCTCTGCGCTCAGCCGGTCGGCCGGACAGTGGACGGTCCGGTGGTGGAGGGTCCTCGGGGCGTACCCCTGCAGTCACACTGATCACCCAGCCGCCACGGCGGCTCGACGGGGCGACGCCGGCCGGCGTCGCCCCGTTCTGTCGTGCGACGAATCCCGTCGCGGCCACGGCGCCGGCCCGGCAAGTGCCTGGAGGCCCCGAGCGAACGACGCGGGCCGAAGCACAGACGCAGGAGCCGGCGACCGCACCTTTCGCGGTCGCCGGTTCCTGGTGGCTGGCTGTCTAGCGGCGGATGCCCGCCCAGTCGTGGTGTCTGCGCACCGTGGAGAGGATGAAGTCGACCACCCGGCGGGACGTGTCGGGCACCTGGTAGTCGACAGGGCAGGGCACGCCCTGCGCGGCGACCTGCGCCACCGTCACCTCGACCGCCTCGACCACACCCTGCGGGTCGAGGCCAGTCATGATGATGCCGCCGGCGTCGAGCGCCTCGGGGCGTTCGATCGACTCGCGCAGTGTCACCGCGGGGAACCCGAGGATGGCGGCCTCCTCGCTGATCGTCCCGCTGTCCGACAGCGTGCAGTACGCCGCCGTCTGCAGATGCACATAGTCGAGCAGGCCGAACGGGTCGTGGAAGGCGATGCCGTCCAGGGCTGTGGCGTCCGGGGCCAGAGCCTCCAACCGCTTGCGGGTCCTCGGGTGGGTGGAGACCAGCACCGGGAAGCCCCACCGCTCACGGACCGCCACCAGGCAGTCCAGCAACAGCTGGAGCCGATCGGGCCGGTCCACGTTCTCCTCGCGGTGCGCGCTGACCAGAAAGTACCGGCCCCTGTCGAGTTCCAGCTGGCGCAGGATGGTCGAGCTGGCGATCGGCGTCCGGTAGTGCTCCAGCACCTCCCGCATGGGCGAGCCGGTGTGCAGGATCCGGCGCGGGTGCAGGCCCTCGGCGAGCAGGTTACGCCGGGCGTGTTCGGTGTAGACGAGGTTGAAGTCGGCCACGTGGTCGACAAGCCGCCGGTTGGTCTCCTCCGGCACGTTCAGGTCGAAGCAACGGTTGCCGGCCTCCATGTGGTAGACCGGCACCCGCATCCGGCGGGCCATCAGCGCGGCGATGCAACTGTTGGTGTCGCCCAGCACCAGGAGGGCGTCCGGGCGGACCTCCGCGATTGCCGCTTCCATGCCGACGAGCACCCCACCGAGGACCCGGCCCAGCGACGAGGTGTCGACGCGCAGGAACCGGTCCGGTTCCCGCAGGCGCAACTCCTTGAAGAAGACGTCCGACAGGGTCGTGTCCCAGTTCTGGCCGGTGTGCACGAGCGTGTGGTCCACCGTGTCGTCGAGCCGGGCGAGTACCCGCGACAACCTGATGATCTCTGGTCGGGTGCCGACCACCGTCATGACCCGGGTCATTCCCGTCCTCCCTGTGCTGCCGCCTGGGCCGGGCAGGTCCGAGGGCCGCCGCGCCTCACGCGCTGGCCGTCATCGGCACCGCCCGGACCGCCGCCTCCACCGGCTCAGGCCAGGTGTCCGGCCGGTCCGGGTCGAAGAGCTCGTTGGTCCAGAACATCGTCACCAGTTCGTCCGAACCGGTGTTCACCAGCTTGTGCGCCCACATCGTGGGCATGTCGATGAGCACCGGTTCGTCGCCACTCACGGGAAACCGCAGCACCTCAGCGTCGTCGACCCGGCGCAGGCTGATCTCGGCGGAGCCGCGCAGCACCACGAACCGCTCCACCTTCGCCAGGTGGAAGTGTTCGCCCCGGGTGATGCCCGGGTGGGTCGTGGAGCAGAACGTCTGCCCGGCGCCGCCGTGTGCCTTGACCGTCTCGACCAACTCACCTCGGTCGTCCGCCCGGCGGGGCAGCGCGAGCGGGTAGTGCGCCGGGAAGCAGTGCGACCGGTAGGTGTTGAACAGGCGTACGTCATGCCGGTCCGGCAGCGACGGAATCTCCCCCGTCCGGTAGGTCACGGCCATGTCGGTGAGCCGGTCCGCCAGCGCCTGGACGCCGATGCGCAGCGCCGGCATTGCCTGATCCCACGATCCACCTGCCGGAACGCCGACGAGTCGGGCCGCCGCGTCGGTGACGTGCACAAGGCTCAGCTCACGGTCGGCGTGCACCTCGGGCCGCCCACCTTCGGCGAGCAGCCGGCAGAAGGTCGCCACCGCCGAGTTGTAGTACGGACGACCGTGCTCGCCGTACAGGTTCGGCAGCAACACGTCGTCGAAGCCGACGCCGGTGTCCGCCAGCACCCGCGCGGCCTCGGCCTTGGCGTCGCCGTACGGCGTGCCGTTGCCGGCCTGCACCGAGTTGGCGTAGACCAGACGCGCCGGTGGGTCGGCACAGTGCTTCAGACCGTCCGCGAGCTGCGCGGCCAGTTGGACGTTGCCGGCGGCCACGTCGGCCGGCTCGCCCCGGTTGACGCCGGCCAGGTGCAGCACCCGGTCGACCCCGGCCAGCTTCGCCGCGAGCACCCCGGGGTCGGTGAGGTCGCCCCGGCCCAGCACCACCGGCTGCGGCCAACCCATGGCGCGCAGCAGCACCCGTACGTGCCAGCCGAGGAATCCCCCGGCGCCGGTGACGGCGAGCTTCAGCACGCCAGCACCGGATCCCGCAGCGCCAGCTCCGCGCGCACCTCGGGCAGCGTCTTCAGCAGCTCGACGATCTCGGGTACGCCGAGCTGCGGCGCGTTCGCCGAGTTGAAGTCCTCCATGGGCCCCTCGCCGAGCCCGCCCTCGGAGACGTAGAGCGCGTAGTTGAGGTCGCGGGCGTCCAGCGGCACCCGCAGGAAGTCGCCGAAGTCCTCGGCGTGGGCGAGTTCCTCCCGGCTGGCAAGCGTCTCGGCGTGCTTCTCGCCGTGCCGTACGCCTATCACGTCGAGCTTGACCGGCGCGTCGAAGAGTTGGCACACCGCCTCGGCCAGGTCGCCCACCGTGCAGGCGGCGGCCTTGCGGATGAAGATGTCGCCCGGTCGGGCGGTGCGGAACGCGTGCTCGACCAACTCGACCGAGTCGGCCAGCGACATGAGGAACCGGGTCATCGTCGGGTCGGTGACCGTGGGAGCCCGGCCCGCCTTGATCTGCTCGATGAAGAGCGGAATCACCGACCCACGCGAGTACATGACGTTGCCGTACCGCACACAGGAGACGGTGGTGGCGCTGTTGGGGTTGTTGCGGGCGTGCGCCTGGGCGACCTTCTCCATCATCGCCTTGCTCATGCCCATCGCGTTCACCGGGTAGACGGCCTTGTCGGTGCTGAGGACGACCACCGAACTCACGCCGTTGCGTTCGGCAGCCTCGACGACGTTGCTGCTGCCCAGCACGTTGGTGCGGACCGCTTCGAGGGGGAAGAACTCGCACGACGGCACCTGCTTGAGAGCGGCCGCGTGGAAGATGTAGTCGATGCCCCGGCTGGCCTTGAGCACCGAGTCGTAGTCCCGGACGTCCCCGACGTAGTAGCGGACCCGCTCGTCGCCGAGCAGCCGACGCATCGCGTCCTGCTTGGCCTCGTCCCGGCTGAGCACCCGGACCTCGCCGACGCCGCGGCTCAACAGTCGGCGGACCATCGTCTGTCCAAAGGAACCCGTGCCTCCGGTGATCAGCACCCGGCGTCCGGTAGTCAAGTAGCTCACTGACGCTCCGTTCGTTCATGGTGGTTCAAAGGCCGTGCTGGTCAAGGCCGCACTACGGCCACAACTGCGGCAACGAGCGAAAGCCCACTCGAGAAACGCCCATAAATCGGACTAACGGCACAGCGGGTTCGCTAGGATCCCGAGCCCTTTCGGCGGGTGCCGACGGTCGACGCGTGTATCGCGGTCATCGTGCACGCGTCGTCGGCCGGGGACGACGGGCAGCGGCTGGTCGGCGTTGATCGACCAGGTGGTTCGGCATCTCCTGCCTCGAGACCCGCCAGCCGATCAGCAGAATCACCGCGGCCAGCACCAGCAGACGAGCACCGCCACGCACCACGTAGGTGAAGCTGCCCACCCAGAGGAGGTCGAACAGACCGACCGCGGTGACGATCGCGCCGGCGTAGGCGCCAATGGCGTACGGCGTGGTGAGCGAGCTGGACGAGGCCCAGGTCAACATCCTGTCGATGAGTCGGACGGCGAGGCCGATCACCGGGACCATCAAGCCCAGTCCCAGCAGACCGAAGTTGTACAACCACTCCCCGTGCGCGAGCGCCGCCGCGGAGTGTCCCGTACCCACCAGTTCAGGTGACAGGAACGGGACGAGGTCGGCGCCGAAGCCGATCGGTTTGCCTTCCCACACGGCACGGGGCACGAGACCGACCGCCGCGTTGGCGAATGTCTCCCCCCAGGCCCGGGGCAGCAGCCCAACCTCATCCAGATGCAGGAGTTGGGCGAATGAGCGAAGCGGACTGATCGCGGACCCGAAGCCATCCTGGTCGGTCGTGAACGGCGAGCCCTGTGAGGCGGTGGCGCGGAGTCCGGCGAGGAACAGCAGTGCCGGGGCCGCCCCACCGAGGATGAGGAGCTTGGTGTACGGCCGCTGGTCACTGTGGGCCGACATCACCAGCAACGCGAGCGCCAACGTGCCGACGACAATCCGTCCGAACCCGGTGAAGAGGTAGGTGAAGTAGACCGCGAAGGCGATGAGGAGGACCACGCCCCAAAGGAACCTGTGGTGCGCCATCGGCCCTCGCAACAGCCCCACGGCGAGGAGCACGACGCCCACAAAGCCGACCGGGTTGGCCAGCGGCATCGAATCCGGAGCGATCGTCGCCATCGCCACGGCGAGCACCAGCAGGAGCAGGCCCGACTTCACCGCCCATCCGGCCGTCCTGCCGTCTGCCTGTCCGGCATCCATCGGCAGCCGATGCGGAACACCGCCGCTCCAGAACAGCAACCACGTCACCACCTGGACGAAGTAGCAGATGGCGACGGCGGTGAAGAGCGGGATGCCGGGATCGAGCGTCCACGCCTTCACCGTCTGGTAGAGGCCGCTGAAGCCGACAAAGAATGCGAAGGCAAGGTTGTAGAGCCCCACCGCCGTGATCCGCCGACCGCCGTCCCGCCAGAAGACCCACGCGCCGAAGAGAGTCGCCAGGAAGCTCATCGCGAGGGTTCCGTCCCTGTCCCACGCGGCCGAGGGGCTCTTTGGGACAAGCAGGCACGCCAGGCCCAACGCGAGCCAGGCCAGCCCGAGGAGGCAGCGCCGGAGTGGGCTGGTCGAGGTCTGCAGGCGATCGTCGGGCACACCACGCGCGTGACGCGGGCGCGCGCCTTGATTCCCACCTGCCATCGCACGCGCCGCTGTCACTGACTCCATGAGAGCGGAGCATATATTCGGATATCCAATTCGGCCGCTTGTCTCATGAATTTCGGACCAGACTTCGCTACATCACGTCAGGCCGACACCGACGCCGTGACCGACTTGCACCGCTGATCGTTAGCCGGACGTGGCTGACACCTTCGACACCCTGCGCGACGACAGCAACCCCGCAGCCGCGAAAAGCATTCACAATTCATCCTTGACGGTTCACGACCCGCGTGGCGTCACACATTCCAGCGAATCAAGCCCTGCACAGCCGTACCGCGTCCTGTTGACGTGCGACTTCTTCGAACCGGGATTCCGGGCCGGCGGCCCTGTTCGATCGGTTGCCCAACTGCTCGACACCGTATCGCCGGCGATCGAAGTGATGATGGTGACGAGAGACCGCGATCTCGGCTCAACGGAGCCCTATCCGGGCCTGTCGGGTCGCTGGGCGCACCGAGGTCCCGCCCGCATCTATTACCTTGATCCGGGCCGGATCCGCCAGTGGTACACGATGCTGAGGGCGCTCCGATCGAGCAAGTTCGACCTTCTTTACGTCAACAGCCTTTGGGCGATGTCGTCGATTCTTCCGATTCTCGCCGCGCAAACACGCATCGTCCAGGTCGATCGGATACTCCTCGCGCCACGAGGTGAGCTAGCGGCGAGCGCGCTCGGGGTAAAGAGCCGGAAGAAGCGCTTGTTCCTACGCGTGTGGCGACCCATCCTCAGACGACTCAGGGTCCACTGGCACGCCACCAACCCGCACGAAGCGCAGCTGATCAGGGACGTCTTTCCCTGGGCCCGGATCGAGACGCGACGCAATGAGGTGTCACTTCCGCCAGAGCCAATCCCACCCGCCGAGATCGGTGGCCCTCCGCGTCTCGTATTCATCGGTCGCATCAGCCCGATCAAGAATCTGGCGAAGGTGGTCGAGGCCCTCGCACTGGTGACGCGGCCGGTGGTGTTCGATGTCTACGGCCCGATCGAGGACAGGTCCTACTGGGCTGAGTGCCAACTGCTCGCCCAGCGCCTGCCGGCGTCCGTGACGTTCTCCTATCGGGGAGAGCTCGCGCCCAGCGAGGTCCGGTCCACCTTCGCGCGATACGACATGTTCGCCTTTCCGACCCAGGGGGAGAACTTCGGCCACGTGATCGCAGAGAGCCTCTCCGCGTCATGCCCGGTGATCTGTTCGGACGAGACTCCCTGGAGCCCGGTGCTCCGGGCAGGCGGTGGAGCCGTCCTGACGGATGCCACAGTGGCGACTCTGGCTCACCAGATTGACCAGTTCGCGCAGCGCAGCCGGGAGCAACGGCTTGCGGCACGCCGGGCGGCGGGGCAGGTCTACCGGTCCTGGCGGGCCGAGACCGACGGGCCGAACATCCTCGACCGGATCAGGTTGACAGTCGCGGATCGCTGACCCCCGCCCCGACGGGCGGTGCCCAGCCGGCCGCGAAAGGACCACGGTTGAAGGAACCCTCGACTTCGGAGCAGACGCTGGCCAGGCCCACCGAGGCTGCCCGCTCCGACAGAAGCCGCCAGCCAGGGGTGCGGTCCAACACCATCGTGGCCTCGGTGTCCAGTTTGGTGAGCGGCCTGCTGAACGCCGGGATACTCGCGTACAGCGCGCGGCAGGGTCAAACCGCCGAAATCGCGGCCTACAGCGTGATGACGGCCGCGCTGACCTGGGCGGCCAACCTGGTGATGGGTGGATCGACCCTTCTGTATGTGTCAGGCAATGACGAGGAACGCCGCGCGGCGCACAGTCAGCGGCTCCTGGTGGCGGTGCCGGTCATGGCCACCGCCACCCTGCTGATCGCCGCGTTCTACACCGACCAGGGATACGGTGCGGCAGCCCTGATCAGCGCTGGCGGCGTGATGATTCTCAACAGCCTTGCCGACCTGCGTTTCAGCGACCTCGCCCGACAGATGCGCTTCCTCGCGGCCTCGGCTGCGATAGCGAGCACCCGCCTTCTGTCCATGGCGCTGCTGATCGCCGGCATTCCGCTCACAACCGCGCTGCTGATCGGCGCCGCCGTCTACCTCCTCAGCACGGAGATACTCGCCTGTCGCGGCCCCGGCGCCGCACTTCCGATGTGGAGAGGGCTGTCGCTGCGGGCCGCTGGACGCGCATTCCGGTTGAGCCGTCAGCTGTTCGCCTACAGCCTCGGCGAGGCGTTCACCGGCCGAGCCAGCACGATCGCCCTCTCATTGGTGGCGAGCCCTCAGGTCGTAGGCTGCTATGGCGCCCTGGTCAACATCTATCAGGCGCTGGTCGCGGTCACGTTCAGCGGACTCCGGGTGCCCATGGCGATCCGGACCCGGCGGCGGCACAATCTCGGTCCCACGGCGGCGATCAGCCGGGAGAGCGAGGTGATCGCCGTCATCGGTGCGACCATCATCGCCACCGGGGTCATCGTCACGGCGCCGTGGCTCACGACAAGCCTGCTCTCGCTGCCGATACCTGCATCGGCGCTCTGGCTGCAACTGTTGGCGCTCGCCCTACCGTTCACCACCGTGAACCGGGCCTACACGCTGAACCGCATCGGCGACGGCAACTACACCGCCGCCACCCGTCTCGCCCTGTCGATCGCCCTGCTCCTGGGCGGCGCGCTGCTCATCCAGGCGGCGACACTTGGACCGACGGGTGCCGCCGTCGCCACAACCGTCGCGGAGATGCTGGTCGCGGGGATCCTCGTGCTGGCCGCGGTGTCGCGTCGATACCGGCGGCGCAGATCTCACCGGCTCGCGTCTGCAGCCTCTGCCCAGGAGCGTGACCCGGCGCCGCCGGTCGACCTCCTCGGCAGGTAGGTGCCGCGGTGTCGCTCGGGATCAGGAAACAAACAGGGCGTGCTTGCCGGCGCGAGTGCGACCCTGGTCGGTCACCTGGTGGAACGTGATCGACTCGGCGCGAAGATCAGGGTGGTCCTTGCGCAACTCCCGAGCGAAGTACAGGCTCACCGCGTCGAGATCAAGCTCGTGGTCGGCCTGTACGTAGATGTGCAGGGCATCAGCTCGTTCCTGGCGGAACTGAACGCCGACGATTCCCGGAAGGGTCTTGAGGATGTGCACCGGCAGGATCGGAGAGAGGTCGAGCGTCCCGCGCGCCGAGCCGACCTGAACGATGTCCTGCCGTCGACCGAGGACCGAGCGGAACGCGAATGCGTTGCCGTCCACTGCATCAGCTGGTTCGACCCGGTCCCCGATGGCGTAGTTGACCAGTGGGAACAGTCGGTCGTCGAGGGTCGTGACCGTTAGCGAACCATCGTCGGCGACGAGACAGATGAAGCTGTCCCAGATGACCTGGATGGACCGCGCCTGCCCACGGGACATCGCCATCAGGCCGGTCTCCGCAGCGCCGTACTCGATGACCGCTCCTGCCCCGAAGACCCGTTCGATCATCGCGATGTCCGCGTCACTGGCCGTCTCCGCTGTCAGGATCACGGCCCGCAACTGACTCATGTCGCCCAGGTCCAGCGCGTTGCGCTCGATGTAGCGCGCGACTTTGAAGATCGCCGAGGTGTATCCGACCAGCAACACGGGTCGCCGGGACCGGATCGCCTCGTAGTGCCCTCGAAGCGCAGGATCGCTGAGGTCGTAGGCGTTCAACCGAGTGATGTTCACCAGGCGGTCGGCGACGTCACGCTTCAACCGAGCGACCCGGCTACCGATCCCGTCGCCGAACAGATGCGAGTGCCCCCACAGCAGGACCTGCGGCTCGAACGGCTGGACTCCCCGCCACGCCCGCCCGAGATAGTTGTTCGCCCACCGATCGGTCGACTCGCCCCGCCCCCGAGGAAACCTGGTGGGCTGGCCGGTGCTTCCGCCGGTGCTGTAGGCCTGCTTCGTCGAACCACCTGCGAAGACCTCGGCGGCGCGGCTGATCAGCAGTTCCTTGTCCAGCGTCGGAAAGTGGCGAAGGTCCGACGGCCGTGAGATGCCGGTGGGCAGGCCGTGTTCCTTGCGCCAGGACCGGTAGAACGGCACCCGAGTCAGGCAGTACGCCCACATCTTGTTGAAGCGTTCGACCTGGATCCGCTCGATCTCCGCGCGGGACAGGGGCGTGCTGTAGAGGGCGATCTTCCGTTCGAGTCGCCGGCGGCGTTCCGGGAACAGCCACCCGTGCTTCATCAGCGCACACACGTCAAGTCGCCTCCCGGCTCCGCTGCCCCCGTTGAGAGCAGGGTGACGTCCGCCAGCCCTGCTCGTTCATCAGCACCCCCGTTCAACGATGCGACAAAATGCCAGTTACGAGTCGAGTCGCGCGACCGTCACGTGCGGCGGTGACGCCGACACGGCCAGCCACCGCGCTCCCATCGACCGATTGACATTGATCAGCTCGCACCGGAAGGCTCGCGCCTACAGGTCCTTCACCCAAGGAGGCGCGATGAGACCGAGACGACTGGCTATCGCCGGCGTGGTCACCCTGCTCGGCGCACTGGCGTTGGCCCCACCGGCGAGCGCGCGGCCACCGTCCGACCCGGGCGCCCGCGACGGCCTGGAGGTGTACGTCGGCAGTGTCGACGCGAAGCAACGCGACCAGCTACGCGCGGCGGGGGTGGACCTCGGCCACGACGCGAAGACGGACTCGGCCGGTCGCACCACTGTCGAGACGGTCCTCAGCCGACGGCAGGCGAAGCGGCTGACCGACAAGGGTGTCCCGCTGTCGGTGAAGAAGGTCCGCGGCAGGGAGGCCTCGCAGGCGCTGCGGGAGCAGGCCGCCGCCGGCTGGACGTCGTTTCGCCCCTACGGGGAGCCCGGCGGCATCCGGGACGAGCTGAACGCGACAGCCGCCCGTCACCCGAAGCTCACGAAGGTGGAGACGATCGGCCGCACCCATCAGGGTCAGCCGATCCTCGCAATGAAGGTCACAAAGAACGCGCGGACCGTCCCGGATGGCAAGCGACCGGCGGTGCTCTACGCCGGCGCCCAGCACGCCCGGGAGTGGATCACGCCGGAAATGACCCGCCGGCTGATGCACCACGTGCTGGATCGCTACGGCACCGACCGGGAGATCACCCGTCTGCTGGACACCACCGAGTTGTGGTTCCTGCCGGTGGCCAACCCGGACGGCTACGACTTCACGTTCACCCCCGGCAACCGGCTGTGGCGCAAGAACCTGCGTGACAACAACGGCGACGGGCAGATCACCTCCGGTGACGGTGTCGACCTGAACCGCAACTTCGCCTACAAGTGGGGGTACGACAACGAGGGCTCGTCGCCGGAGCCGAGCAGCGAGACGTACCGCGGCCCCAAGCCGAACTCGGAGCCGGAGACCGTAGCCCTGGACAGGCTCTTCCGTCGGGTCGGCTTCGAGTTCTTCGTCAACTACCACTCGGCGGCCCAACTGCTGCTCTACGGCGTCGGTTGGCAGGTGAGCACCCCCACCCCGGACGACGTGATCTACGAGGCGATGGCCGGCGACGACGCGAACCCGGCCGTACCGGGCTACGACCCGGACATCTCCGCCGAGCTGTACACCACGAACGGTGACACCGACAGCCACGCCACAGTCAAGTACGGCACGTTGGGCTTCACCCCGGAGATGTCGACATGTGAGGCCGCCGCGGCCGTCGACCCGGACGACCAGTGGCGCCCGGAGGACTGCGTCAGCGGCTTCATCTTCCCCGACGACGAGAAGCTGATCGCCGGTGAGGTGAGCAAGAACCTGCCGTTCGCGCTGTCGGTGGCGCGCTCCGCGGCGGACCCGGACGACCCGGTGTCGGTAGTGGGCCGCACCACCCCGGACTTCGTGGTGGACGCGTTCGACACCTCGTACGGGCGCACTCAGCAGGTCGCCGCGATCACCCGCCGGGCGCTGAAGAACGTACGGATGCACTACGTCGTCAACGGCGGCCGGCCGAAGACCACGGCGGTCCGCGAGTGGCGTGGTGGTGAGCGGTACGGCGACACCCACGACGCCTACTACGCCGAGCTGCGCGGCACTGTCACCGGGGCGAAGCCGGGCGACCGGGTGGAGGTCTGGTTCACCGGGGTCAAGCAGCGGGCCGGGGTGGTGGCAAGCGAACACTTCACCTACCGGGTGCACGGCGACATCGGCGGCGACGTGCTGGTCCTCGCAATGGAGGATGTCACGGGGCTCAGCCCGACGCAGACGGGCACCACGGCGAAGTACGCCGACGAGATCGCGGCGTCCCTGACCGCCGCCGGGCGCAGCAGTGACGTGTACGACTTCGACGCGCAGGGGCGGACGGCGCCGCATCCGCTCGGCGTGCTGTCGCACTACAAGACGGTGGTCTGGGAGACCGGCGACGACGTGATCCCGCGCTCCGCCGGTCAGGTGCCCGGCACGGCGGCCAAGGCCGCGCTGGACACCGAGCTGGCCGTCCGGGACTACCTCAACGAGGGCGGCAAGCTGCTGGTCAGCGGGCAGTACGCGCTGTACGCGCAGGGCGCCAACGGGTCGTACGTGTACCGCCCGGACGCGCCGCCGGAGTGCACCGACGCCGAGGACCCCACGTGCCTGCCACTGTTGAACGACTTCCAGCAGTACTGGCTGGGTGCCCACACCTACGTCTCCGACGGCGGCACGTCGCCGGAGGGTGAGCCGTACCCGGTCGCCGGGAGCAGCGCGCCGTTCACCGGTTTCACCGGGCAGCTCAACGCTCCCGGGTCGGCGCAGAACCAGGCGCACACCGCCTCGTTCCTGACCACGTCGAGTTTCCTGCCGCCGGACCAGTTCCCCCAGTTCGCCAGCTCCGCGCCGGTGGGCTGGACCAGGCCGGGCGGCGCGCCGTTCGACCCGCGTACCGGTGAGTGGTACCTGCACAGCGGCCAGTCCGACGAGTCGTACAAGCGGCTCTCCCGCACTGTCGACCTGACCGGGGCGACGAGCGGCGAGCTGCGCTTCTTCACGTCGTACGAGATCGAGCAGAACTGGGACTTCCTCATCGTCGAGGCGCATGAGGTGGGCAGTGACGGCTGGACGACCCTGCCGGACGCCAACGGCAAGACCAGCACGGCCACCGGGGAGAGCTGCGCCTCGGGTTGGGTGGAGCAGCTGCACCCGTTCCTCGCCCACTACCAGGGCGCGGACTGCTCCTCGACAGGCAGCACGGGCAGCTGGAACGCGGCGACCGGCTCCTCGGGCGGCTGGAAGGAGTTCGTCGTCGACCTGTCCGCGTACGCCGGCAAGCAGGTCGAGGTGTCGATCTCGTACGTCTCGGACTGGGCCACCCAGGGACTCGGCGTGTTCGTGGACGACGCCCGGGTGATCGTCAACGGGTCAACGGTCGCGGAGACGTCGTTCGAGTCCGCTGACCTGGGAGGCTGGACGGTGGCCGGTGCACCGGCAGGCTCCGCGGGCAACCCCAACGACTGGTCGCGCAGCCAGCAGGCGTTCGAGGAGGGCTCGGTGGTGGTCACCGCCGACACCGTCTACCTGGGCTTCGGGCTGGAAGGACTGTCGCCCGCGGCCCGCGACGACCTGGTCGCCCGCTCGCTGACCCACCTGACCGGCCGACCCCGCCGCTGACGGCGTCGAGGTGCGCCGACGGTCCCCGGACCGTCGGCGCACCTTCGACGGTACGCCGGGCGCGTCCCCCGCCGATGTGGTGAGCTGGACGAATGTCAGGGCTGGGACTGGTGCTGCACCCCACCCGGGATGTCACCGAGGTGGTCGAGATCATCGAACGGTGGGCGACGCGCCACAACAAGTCGCTGATGGTGCGCGCGCAGGACAGGCACCGCGTGCCGACAAGCGTCGAGCCGGTGCCGGAGTGCGAGGTGGCCACCCGCGCCGACGCGTTGATCAGCATCGGCGGCGACGGCACCATGCTCGGGGCGTTGCGCTCGGCCGTCCTCGACCCGAAGCCGGTGCTCGGCGTACACCTGGGTCGGCTCGGTTTTCTCGTCGAGGTGGAGCCGCCGGCGCTGCCCGAGGCGTTGAGCCGGCTGCTGTCCAAGGACTTCACCATCGAGTCGCACGCCTGCCTGGCCTGCGACGTGTGCGGCGACGACGTGGTGGCGTTCAACGACATCGCGCTGGTCCGCCAGCCCGGGTCGGGTTTCGTCACCGCCACCCTCGCCGTCGATGGCCAGCAGTACGGCTACTACCGCGCCGACGCCGTTGTGGTGAGCACGCCGACCGGTTCGACGGCGTACAGCTATGCCGCCGGCGGTCCGCTGATCTCTCCGGCGACGGACGCGGTGGTGATCACGCCGTCGGCGCCGATGGCCGGCATCTCCCGGTCGGTGGTGCTGTCGCCGGACGAGAAGGTCCGCCTCGAACTGGAGCCCCACTCGTCGGCGGTCGTGGTGGAGATGGACGGTCTGGTGTTCCGCGACGCGGCGACCGAGGGGGCCGTCGACATCAGCTACCGCCGCAACGCCGGTCTGGTGGTGCGCTTCGACCGGCAGCGCTACCAGGAACGCAACCAGCTGAAGATGACCCTGCTCGACCTGCCGTTCCTGCCCGAGCAGCTCCGCGAGCTGCTGCCCGACGGAGCCCAGCGAAGCCACGACCGGGAGATGCCCCCACGCCGCTGAACCTCACCCACCCACCACACCCCGCCGCGTCCCCCACCTCTGGTTTCGGCCGTCGATCATGGGGTTAGCGGGCGCGACACACCGAGCGCCACCCGCCAACTTCATGATCAACGAAGTCTATAGGGGGCAAGAGCAGGGTCAGGTGTTGGTCAGGGCTTGGTCTACCAGGGACTTGGCTTCCTCTTGAATGCGCTTGAGGTGGTCGGGGCCCTGGAAGGACTCGGCGTAGATCTTGTAGACGTCCTCGGTGCCGGAGGGTCGGGCGGCGAACCAGCCGGACTCGGTGCTGACCTTGAGACCGCCGATCGGGGCGCCGTTGCCGGGCGCGGTGGTCAACGTCGCGGTGATCGGCTCACCGGCCAACTCGGTGGCGGTGACCTGGTCCGGGGAGAGCTTGGCGAGCACTGCCTTCTGCTCGCGGGTGGCAGGGGCGTCGATGCGGGCGTACGCGGGTGCGCCGAACCGGTCGGCCAACTCCGCCCAGTGCTCGCTCGGGCTGCGCCCGCTGACGGCCAGGATCTCGGCGGCGAGCAGGCAGAGCAGCAGGCCGTCCTTGTCGGTGGTCCAGGTGGAGCCGTCCCGGCGCAGGAACGACGCGCCGGCGCTCTCCTCGCCGCCGAAGCCGACAGCGCCGTCGAGCAGCCCCGGCACGAACCACTTGAAGCCGACCGGCACCTCCAGCAGCGGCCGGCCCAGGTCGGCGGCGACCCGGTCGATCATCGACGAGGAGACCAGCGTCTTGCCCACGGCGGCGGCCGGACCCCAGTCGGCGCGGGTACGGAACAGGTGGTCGATCGCCACCGCGAGGAAGTGGTTGGGGTTCATCAGGCCGGCGTCGGGGGTGACGATGCCGTGCCGGTCGGCGTCGGCGTCGTTGCCGGTGGAGATCTGGTAGTCGGCGCGTGCGGCGATCAGCGACGCCATCGCGTTCGGCGAGGAGCAGTCCATCCGGATCTTGCCATCGCCGTCGAGGGTCATGAACCGCCAGGTCGGGTCGACCGTCGGGTTGATCACGGTCAGGTCCAGCCGGTGCCGCTCGGCGATCTCACCCCAGTACGCGACGCTCGCCCCGCCCAGGGGGTCGGCGCCGATTCGCACACCGGCGTCGCGGATCGCGTCCACGTCGATCACGGCCGGCAGGTCGTCGACGTAGTTGGCGAGGAAGTCGTACTCCCCTGTGGTGTCGGCGGCCCGGGCCCGCGCGTAGGTGATCCGGCGGACCTCCTTGAGCCCGGCGGAGAGGATCGCGTTGGCGCGGTCCTGGATCCACCGGGTGACGTCGGTGTCGGCGGGCCCGCCGTTTGTGGGGTTGTACTTGAAGCCGCCGTCGTCTGGCGGGTTGTGCGACGGCGTGATCACGATGCCGTCGGCGAGGCCGCTGGTGCGGCCCCGGTTGTGGGTGAGGATCGCGTGCGACAGCGCCGGCGTCGGGGTGTAACCGTCGCGGCTGTCCACCAGCACGGTCACACCGTTGGCGGCGAGCACCTCCAGCGCGTCCACAGCGGCCGGCGCGGAGAGCGCGTGGGTGTCCCGGGCGAGGAACAGCGGCCCGTCGAGGCCCTGCTCCCGGCGGTAGTCGCAGAGCGCCTGGGTGACCGCGAGGATGTGGTCGGAGTTGAACGCGTTGCGCAGGCTGGAACCCCGGTGGCCGGAGGTGCCGAAGGAGACCTGCTGCGCCGGGTCCGCCGGGTCGGGGTGCTCGGCGTAGTAGGCGGTCACCAGGCGCGGCACGTCGACCAGGTCGGCGGGCTGGGCGGGCTGGCCGGCACGGGGATGGGTCACTGCGGGATCCTCCTGGAGCAGGTACGGGTACGGGTGGTCACGGCTCGATCTTCTGGCCCTTGCCGATCACCACGACGCCGTTGTCGGAGACGGTGTAGCGCTGCCGGTCCTTCTCCAGGTCGACGCCGATCTCGGCGCCCTCCGGGACGAACACGTTCTTGTCCAGGATGGCCCGCCGGACCACCGCGTGGCGGCCGATCTCCACACCCTCCATCAACACCGAACCCTCGACGTGCGCCCAGGAGTGCACCCGCACCTTCGGCGACACGATCGAGTTCTCCACCAGCGAGCCGGAGATCACCACGCCCGGGGAGACCATCGAGCCGACCGCCCGACCGACCCGCTCACCCCACTGGTGGACGAACTTGGCCGGCGGCCACGGCAGCTGCTCGGTGTAGATCGGCCAGTCGAAGTTGTACATGTTGAACACCGGGTGCACGTTGATCAGATCCATGTGCGCGTCGTAGAACGAGTCGAGCGTCCCGACGTCACGCCAGTAGCCGCGGTCCCGGTCGGTGCTGCCCGGCACCTCGTTGTCACGGAAGTCGTAGACGTTCGCCTCGCCCCGCTCGACGAGCATCGGGATGATGCTGCCGCCCATGTCGTGCTTGCTGGTCTTGTCCTCCGCGTCGCGTTCGACCGCCTCGCACAGCGCCCGGGTGGTGAAGACGTAGTTGCCCATCGAGGCGTAGATCTCGTTCGGCGCGTCCGGCAGGCCGACCGCGTCGGTGGGCTTCTCGCGGAACGCCCGGATGCGCCGGCCGTCCTCGCCGACCTCGATGACGCCGAACTGGTCGGCCATCGACAGCGGCTGACGGATGCCGGCGACGGTGACCGCGGCGCCGGAGGCGATGTGGTCCTCCACCATCTGCCGCGGGTCCATCCGGTAGATGTGGTCGGCGCCGAAGACGATCACATAGTCGGGCTGCTCGTCGTGGATGAGGTTGAAGCTCTGGTAGATGGCGTCGGCCGAGCCGGCGAACCACCAGGGGCCGCGACGCTGCTGCGCCGGCACCGGGGTGACGTAGTTGCCGAGCAACGTCGACATCCGCCACGTCTTGGTGATGTGCCGGTCGAGGGAGTGGGACTTGTACTGGGTCAGCACGACGATCTTGAGATAGCCGGCGTTGGCCAGGTTGGAGAGGACGAAGTCGACCATGCGGTACATCCCGCCGAACGGGACGGCCGGCTTGGCCCGGTCGGCGGTGAGTGGCATCAGGCGCTTGCCCTCACCACCCGCCAGGACGATCGCGAGCACCTTGGCAGCCATGCCCCGACGCTATCCATCCGCGTCGGACTTCACCACTCGTACGGGGAGTCTTCTGCACTAGGGTGCGAGGTCATGACGGAACCCACCCCGCTGCGCGTCGACCTGCTGACCCGTGAGTATCCGCCGGAGGTCTACGGCGGCGCCGGTGTGCACGTCGAGTACCTGGCCCGGGAGCTGCGCCACCTCGCCGACGTGCGGGTGCACTGCTTCGGCCTGCCGCGCACCGAGCCGGGCGTCACCGCGTACTCCGATCCGCCTGGTTTGACCGGCGCGAACGCCGCGTTGCGCACGCTCGGTGTGGACCTGGAGATGGCCGCCGGCGCGGCCGGCGCCGACGTGGTGCACAGCCACACCTGGTACGCGAACATGGCCGGGCACACCGCGAAGCTGCTGCACGGGGTGCCGCACGTGCTGACCGCGCACAGCCTGGAGCCGCTGCGGCCGTGGAAGGCCGAGCAGCTCGGCGGCGGATACGCGCTGTCGTCCTGGGCCGAGCGCACGGCCATGGAGGCCGCCGACGCGATCATCGCGGTGAGCGCCGGCATGCGACGCGACGTGCTGACCGCCTACCCGCAGGTCGACCCGGACCGGGTACGGGTGGTCTACAACGGCATCGACACCCTCCAGTACGCCCCGGACGCCGGCATCGACGTGCTGGAACGGCTCGGCGTCGATCCGGCCCGACCGAGCGTGGTGTACGTGGGAAGGATCACGCGGCAGAAGGGGCTGCCCTACCTGCTGCGCGCCGCCCGGGAGTTGCCCGCGGACACTCAGCTCGTGCTGCTCGCCGGCGCACCGGACACCGCGGAGATCGCCGCCGAGGTGCAGGATCTGGTCACCGAACTGCGGGCCAACCGGTCCGGCGTGGTCTGGGTGGCCGAGATGCTGCCCAAGCCGGAGGTGATCCAGGTGCTCACCCACGCGACGGTCTTCGTCTGCCCCTCGGTGTACGAGCCGATGGGCATCGTCAACCTGGAGGCGATGGCCTGCGAGACGGCTGTGGTGGCGACCGCCACCGGCGGCATCCCGGAGGTGGTGGCCGACGGTGAGACGGGTCTGCTCGTGCCGATCGAGCAGGCCACCGACGGGTCAGGTACCCCGTTGGACCCGGACCGTTTCGTGGCCGACCTGGCGGCGGCGATCAACACGTTGCTCACCGACCCGGCGCGCACCCAGCGGTTCGGCCTGGCCGGCCGTCAGCGCGCTGTGGAGCACTTCTCCTGGGACGCCATCGCCCGGCAGACCCTGGACGTGTACCGCTCGGTCGGCGCGGCGGGCTGACCCGCCCCGGTCATCAGGCTGAGGAACGGCCGTCGTACGTCGCTCGGTTGCGGAGCACCTCGTCCATGTGCGTCTGGGCCCAGCCCTTGAGGCCGCGCATCATGTGGTGCAGCGAGAGGCCGAGGTCGGTCAGCTCGTAGGTGACAGTGACAGGCACGGTCGGCGTCGCCGTGCGCGTGATCAGTCCGTCGCGTTCCAGGGAGCGCAGCGTCTGGGTGAGCATCTTCTGGCTGATGCCGGCCAGGAGGCGCGACAGCTCGGAGTAGCGCAGCGGGCGGGGTTCACCGGTGCAGTCGGCGCCGAACCGGTGGGAGCCGTCGCTGCCCAGCGCGGCCAGGATCAACGTGACCCACTTGTCGGAGATCCGGTCGAGCAGTTTGCGGCTGGGACACTCGGCCAGGAAGACGTCGTACGCCTCCTTGGTCTGTGCTCTCTGCTGGGCCGCCGTCGTCGTCGCCATCCCCGCCACTCCCCCACCTGTCGGTGTGTTACGCACTTCAAAGTGCCTACTTCCCGGCAGGAAGTTACCCGACCAGAGTGAAGCAGGCACCTGCGCGGCACCGATCGCGCCGTACTCCACCTGGAATCCGAGGTCTGCACATGCGCTCCACGTCCCATCCCGACGACGCCCGTTCCCTTCCCGGCGGCGGCGCTTCCCTTCCCGGCGGCAGCTGGATGCTTGGCGACCTGACCGTCACCCGCTTCGGCTACGGCGCCATGCAGCTTGCCGGCCCCTGGGTCATGGGGCCGCCCGCCGACCACGACGGCGCGCTCGCCGTCCTGCGCGAGGTCGTCGAACTCGGCATCACCCACATCGACACCAGCGACGCCTACGGGCCATACATCACCAACAGGCTGATCCGGGAGGCTCTGCACCCGTACCCCGAATCGCTGCACATCGTCACAAAGGTCGGCGCCACCCGCGACCAGCAGGGCGGTTGGCCCCCCGCCCGCAAGCCCGACGACCTGCGCCGGGCGGTCCACGAGAACCTGGAGAACCTCGGCGTCGAGGTGCTCGACCTGGTCAACCTGCGGCTCGGCAACGCCGAAGGCCCGCAACCCGGCTCGCTCGCCGAACCGTTCGAGACGCTCGTCGACCTCCAGCGGCAGGGCCTGATCCGGCACCTCGGTGTGAGCACCGCGACGGCGCAGCAGGTCGCCGAGGCGCAGACGATCGCACCGATCGTGTGCGTGCAGAACATGTACAACCTGGCCTTCCGCCAGGACGACGAACTGATCGACACGCTCGCCGAACAAGGCATCGCCTACGTGCCCTACTTCCCGCTCGGCGGCTTCAGCCCGCTCCAGTCCGCTGCCCTGTCGGCCGTGGCCGCCAGGTTGGCCACCACGCCGATGTCGGTCGCCCTGGCCTGGCTGCTGCAGCGCTCGCCGAACATCCTGCTCATTCCGGGTACGTCGTCAGTCGCGCACCTGCGCGCGAACGTCGCCGGCGCAGGGCTGTCGCTCTCCGACGAGGACCTCGCCGACCTGGACAAGATCGGAAGGTGACGACGCGTCCGCCGCGCGGGGTGCACGGTCGTCTTCGCGTCGGGTGCCCGGCCACCTTCGCGTCGGGTGCCCGGCGCGCCCCGTGGGGCGGCGCCTCGTGCGGCGGGCGCCTCGTGCGGCGGGCGCCTCGTGCGGCGGGCGCCCGTGCGGCGGGTCATCCACTGACCCGAGCGCGCTGCGGTAGTCGAGCTTGGCGGGCTACAGCAGGCTGCCGATCCACAGGCCGAGCGCGGCCAGCACGAGGCTGGCGCAGAGACTGCCGAGCACGTTGAACGCCTCGACGGCCGCGTTCTTACGCAGCAGCCCCAGGGTGTGCCACTCCTCCGTGGAGAAGGTGGTGTAGGCGCCGAGGAAGCCGACCCCGACGACCGCAGCGAAGTCCTGGGCCCCGGCGGCCGAATTCTTCACGGCGTAACCGGTGACGATGCCGAGCACGAACGCACCGGAGACGTTGATCAGGAACGTGCTCGCCGGGAACGCCTTGCTGGACCCGGTGGCCCGCCTACTCCACCACGGCTTCACCAGCGCGTCGACGCCGGCGCGACTCAACGCGCCGAGCCCGCCGGCCAGGAACACGCCGATGCCCACCCACATCAGGCGCCCCTACCCGCCGGATGCCCCACCCGCATTTCCACGAGACGGGCGCCGAGCGCCGCCGCGAGCACGCCTCCGACGATGGACACCACGAGGTAGACGATCCCTATCCCACTGCGCCGCGCGCCGATCAGTTGATCGGACTCGACGATGAAGTGCGACCAGGTCGTGAACCCGCCGATGAGCCCGGTCGACAGGAACGGCTTGCCCCACGGGCCGCGCAGCCGGTGCGCGAGCAGCGTCATCACGGCGCCGAGCGCGAACGCGCCCACCATGTTGATCACGAAGGTGACCCAGGGGAAGTGTGGTGGTGTGGACGGCGCGAGCCCGAGCCCCAGCAGGTACCGCAAGGTGGCACCGATGCCACCGCCAACGACGATGGCGAGGATGGGTCATGCACCCATTCACGCATCGGCGTACGCCGTGACCACCCAAGCGCGGAAGGTGTCACCCGTACGGTCGACGGGCCAACCCCGGACACCGCCACCTGAACGGATCCGTTGAGGGTCGCTGGTCGGTGTCGACAGCGCCCGGAATTGTCGTACACCTGTTCTAGTCTTTGTGGGTGATCGATGCGTTGGCGCAGGCAGAGGCCGCTGTGGCGGCCTGCCTCGACCGCGCCACCTGGCCGCCGACGAGCAGGACCTCGTCGCCGCCCTGGACGCCGCCCACCGCTTGGAGCAACGCCTGGCCGCGGTCAAGCTGACCCTCGTGCGCGAGCTGGACGGTCGAGGCACCGCCACCGCGCAAGGTGCGTCCTCGACGGCGGTGTGGCTGCGCGACCGCCTGCGCCTCGGGGTCGGCGCCGCGCGCCGTCTGGTCGAGCTCGCCGCCCTGCTCGACGCCACTCCGGCCGGGGTGCGTGACGCGCTGGCCGGCGGGGCGGTCACCGTGGAACAGGTCCAGGTCATCGCCGACACGGTCAAGACCGTGCACAGCGCCGCCGGTGCGGAGGCCGCCGACAAGGCCGTCGGTGTCCTCGTCGACTGGGCCACGCAGTTCGACGCCGTCCTGCTGCGCAAGCTCGGCACCCGGATCCTCGACCACGTGGCCCCAGAGGTCGCCGACGCGGCCGCCGAGGCGGCGCTACGGGCACAGGAGGCGCGGGAGGCCCGCGACCGGCACGTGACAGTGAGCGAGCAGCCCGACGGGCGCCTGCGCCTCTCCGGCGTCCTCGACACCGAAGCCGCCGCCCTGCTGCGCGCCGCCATCGACCCGCTGACCACGCCCTCCGGGCAGGACGACACCCGCACTGCCGGGCAACGCCGCCACGACGCGCTCGCCGACGTGTGCCGGCTCGCCCTGCGTACCGGCGACCTGCCCGAGAACGGCGGTGACGTCGCCCAGATCGTCGTCACCACCAGCTACGACGGGCTGACACGGCTCCTGGGCACCGGCACCCTGGACCTCGGTCAGCAGCTCACCCCCGAGGCCGTACGTCGGCTCGCCTGCGACGCAGCGATCCTGCCCGCCGTCCTCGGCGGCGCCGGCCAACCACTCGACGTCGGTCGACAGCGACGCCTCATCAGCGGTCCGCTCCGTCGGGCACTCGTGTTGCGCGACGGCGGCTGCGCCTTCCCCGGCTGCGACCGCCCGCCACGCTGGTGCGACGGCCACCACATCCGGCACTGGGCCGACGGCGGCGACACCAGCGTGGCCAACGCGGTGCTGCTCTGCGGTCACCACCACCGCCACATCCACCGCGGCGACTGGGCCGTGCGTCTCGGCGGCGACGGCCACCCCGAGTTTGTTCCGCCGGCCTGGCTCGATCCGGACCAACTCCCCCGCCGCAACCACTACCACCGACGCAGATAGCGGGCGACGCAGATAGCGGACGACGCAGATAGCCGCTGCCCCAGACCGCCACCGACGCATGGCCACCGACCCTGTCGGTCGCGAGGGCGCCGGGCTGCCTGGTCCACGGGGAACCCGACGGTCACGCCGAGGCGTGCGCCGCGGGCCGGGATGCCGCCTTGGCGACGGCGTCGGCCGAGATCGCCCGCCGCTGGCAGCAGGCCGGAACGCTGGCCGCCGACGCGGACCCGGACCAGGTCGGCGCCGCCATGCTCAGTCTGCTGCAGGGCTACATGCTGCAGCTTGCTGATCAGGGGCACCGGCCTGGACGGCTACCTGGCCGGCGTGAACGCACCACTGGCCGCGCCACCCGACAGGACCGGCCCACCAGACGGCAGCGGGGGCCGACCGGACGTGAGACCGACCGTGGGCCCGGCCGCAGGGGGAGACAGGCTTGCTTGGCCGCGCGCGAGCCGATCTCGCACAGTAGGTTGGCGGGGTGACTGGACGGTTCCCGATCGAAGACGTCTCCCCCGTCGTCTCGTGCGGGCGGTACCCGGCGAAGGCGGTGGTCGACGAACCGGTTCCGGTGTCGGCACGCGCCTACCGGGAGGGGCACGACGCGCTGGGCTGCAACGTGGTGTGGGCCGGCCCGGACGGCGAAACCCGGCCGTTCACCCGGATGCGCCCCGGCGAGCCCGGCCAGGACCGCTGGCACGCCACCATCACGCCGGACGCCGTGGGCGAGTGGACGTTCTCCGTCGAGGCGTTCCAGGACCCGTATTTGACCTGGCAGAACGCGGTGACCAAGAAGATCGCCGCCGGGCAGGGACCGGCCGAGTTGGCCAACGACCTGGCCGAGGGCACGCGGGTGCTCGCCGCCGCCCGGGACCTCGTGCCGGCGAGCGACCGGCCCAGGCTCGCCGACGCGCTCACCGCGCTCGCCGACACCGACCTGCCGCTGCCGCAGCGGGTCGGCCCGGCGCTGAGCCTGGCCGACCTGCTCTGGGAGCACCCGGTGCGGGAGCTGGTGACGGCCGGTGAGGCGTACACCGTCTGGGTTGACCGCAAGCGGGCGCTCTACTCGGCCTGGTACGAGTTCTTCCCCCGCTCGGAGGGTGCGGCGGGCGGCCGGTCGGGCACCTTCGCCACCGCGACCGACCGGCTGCCGGGTGTGGCCGCGATGGGCTTCGACGTGCTCTACCTGCCGCCGATCCACCCGATCGGCCGCATCAACCGCAAGGGCCGCAACAACGCGCTCACCGCCGGGCCCGACGACGTGGGCTCGCCGTGGGCCATCGGCGCCGCCGAGGGCGGCCACGACGCCATCCACCCCGACCTGGGTACGCCCGCGGACTTCCGCGCCTTCATCGAGGCGGCGGCGGCGCAGGGCCTGGAAGTCGCCATGGACCTGGCGTTGCAGTGCGCGCCGGACCACCCGTGGGTCACCGAGCACCCGGAGTGGTTCACCACCCGGGCCGACGGCAGCATCGCGTACGCGGAGAATCCGCCCAAGAAGTACCAGGACATCTACCCGGTCAACTTCGACAACGACCCCGAGGGCATCCGGGCCGAGGTGCTGCGGGTCGTGCTGCACTGGGTGGGCGAGGGCATCCGGATCTTCCGGGTGGACAACCCGCACACCAAGCCGTTCGACTTCTGGCACTGGCTGATCGCCGAGGTCAAGACCGTCGACCCGGACGTGCTCTTCCTGGCCGAGGCGTTCACCCGGCCCGCGATCATGCACGGGCTGGGCAAGATCGGCTTTACGCAGTCGTACACCTATTTCACCTGGCGCACGACGGCCGCGCAGATGCGGGAGTACTGCGAGGAACTGGTCGCGTCGGCCGACTACATGCGGCCGAACTTCTGGCCGAACACCCCGGACATCCTGCACGAGTCGTTGCAGCACGGCGGCCCGCCGATGTTCAAGATCCGGGCGGTGCTTGCCGCGCTGCTGTCCCCCTCCTGGGGTCTGTACGCGGGCTACGAGCTTTTCGAGCACGTGGCCCGACCGGGCGCCGAGGAGTACCTGGACAACGAGAAGTACGAGCTGCGGCCCCGCGACTGGGCCGCCGCAGAGGCGCAGGGCCGCTCGCTGGCACCGTTCCTGACCACCCTCAATCGGGTACGCCGGAACAACCCGGCCCTGCACCAGCTGCGCAACCTGCGGTTCCACGAGATCGACAACCCGGCGCTGCTCTGCTGGTCCAAGCACGACCCGGCGACCGGCAACACGGTGATCGTGGTCTGCTCGTTCGACTCGCGCGAGGTGCAGTGGGGCAACACGACACTGGACATGCCGGCGCTCGGCTTCGACTGGCACGAGCGGTTCACAGTGCACGACGAGTTGACCGGCACCAGCTACGACTGGGGTCAGCGCAACGCGGTGCGACTCGACCCGTACCTGCAACCGGCGCACGTGCTGACAGTGCGTCGCCCCACCCCGCCGACCACGCCGGAACCGGCGGGCGCCGAGCCGGCGGACCTCACCGTCGCCGAGGTGCCCGACGAGCTCTCCGGCGGCACCGCACCGACGACCCCGGCACCAGCCGCCCCGACCGACGCCGCCCCGAAGGACGCCCGATGGACCAGCTGATCACCGGCGCGACGCACGACCCGCACGCACTGCTCGGCGCGCACCCGACCGACTCCTCGACGACGGTCCGGACGATGCGCCGGGGTGCCGGCGACGTGGTGCTGCTCGTCGGCGACGAGCGCTACCCGATGAAGCGGGTGCACGACGTCGGCGTCTTCGAGGCGCAGGTCGACGGCACAGTGCTCGACTACCGGGTGGAGGTCGACGGGGCCGTCCACGACGACCCGTACCGCTACCCGCCGACCCTCGGCGAACTGGACCTGCACCTCATCGGCGAGGGACGGCACGAGCGGCTGTGGGACGCGCTCGGCGCGCGGGTCTTCGACGAGGGCGTGGCGTTCAGCGTGTGGGCACCCAACGCCCGGGGCGTGCGGGTGGTGGGCGACTTCACCGGCTGGGCGCCCGACGACGGGTGGCCGATGCGCTCGCTCGGGTCCAGCGGCGTGTGGGAGCTGTTCGTGCCCAATGCCCGCGTCGGCGCCCGCTACAAGTTCCGGGTCCTCGGCGCCGACGGGCAGTGGCGCGACAAGGCCGACCCCATGGCGGCGTACGCGGAGGTGCCGCCGGCCACCGCGTCGGTGGTGTACCACTCGACGTACCGGTGGAACGACGCGGACTGGCTGGCCCGACGCGCCGAGCGGCAGCCGCACCAGGAGCCGATGAGCGTCTACGAGGTGCACCTCGGCTCGTGGCGGCCCGGCCTCGGCTACCGCGAGTTGGCCGAGCAGCTCACCGCGTACGTCACCGAACTGGGCTTCACGCACGTGGAGTTCCTGCCCGTCATGGAGCACCCGTTCGGCGGTTCCTGGGGCTACCAGGTGACCGGCTACTACGCGCCCACGTCCCGCTTCGGCGACCCGGACGAGTTCCGCCACCTCGTCGACGAGCTGCACGCCGCAGGCATCGGCGTAGTCCTGGACTGGGTTCCCGCCCACTTCCCCAAGGACGAGTGGGCCCTGGCCCGCTTCGACGGCACCCCGCTCTACGAGCACCCCGACCCGCGGCGCGGAGAGCACCCCGACTGGGGCACGTACGTCTTCGACTTCGGCCGCCGCGAGGTGCGCAACTTTCTGGTCGCCAACGCGCTCTACTGGTGCGACCAGTTCCACATCGACGGGCTGCGGGTGGACGCGGTCGCCTCGATGCTCTACCTGGACTACTCCCGCAACCACGGCGAGTGGGAGCCCAACAAGTACGGCGGTCGGGAGAACCTGGAGGCCATCGCGTTCCTGCAGGAGGTGAACGCGACGGTCTACAAGCACCACGCCGGCGTCGTCATGATCGCCGAGGAGTCCACGGCCTGGCCGGGGGTCACCCAGCCCACGGCCGAGGGCGGGCTGGGCTTCGGGTTCAAGTGGAACATGGGCTGGATGCACGACACCCTGCTCTACACCTCGAAGGACCCGATCTACCGCCAGCACCACCACCATCAGCTCACGTTCTCCCTGGCGTACGCCTGGAGCGAGAACTACGTGCTGCCGATCAGCCACGACGAGGTCGTACACGGCAAGGGGTCACTGGCCGGCAAGATGCCCGGCGACACCTGGCAGCGGCTGGCAAACGTGCGCGTGCTGCTGGCGTACATGTGGGCGCACCCGGGCAAGCAGTTGCTCTTCATGGGCTCCGAGCTGGCCGACGACAGGGAGTGGAGCGAGGAACTCGGCCTCGACTGGTATCTGCTGCACGACCCCGCCCGCGCGGGCGTGCAGCGGCTCGTCGGCGACCTGAACCGGGTCTACCGGGACACGCCGGCGCTGTGGGCACAGGACACCGAACCGGCCGGGTTCCGCTGGATCGCCGGTGACGACGTCGCCAACAACACCGTGTCGTTCATCCGGATCGCCCCGGACGGCTCGACGCTGGTGTGCGTGGCGAACTTCTCCGCCCAGCCGCTGCACGACTACCGGATCGGCCTGCCGGCCGGCGGGACGTGGATCGAGGTGCTCAACACCGACGCCCACCACTACGGCGGGTCGGGCGTGGGCAACCTGGGCGCGGTGCACGCCGAAGACGTGCCGTGGCACGGAATGGTGGCGTCGGCGGCCCTCCAGGTGCCCCCGCTGGGTGCCGTGTGGCTCCGCAGGAACTGACCCGACGTCAGACCAGGCCGGCGTCGCGGAGCAACTGCCACAGCCCCGCGCCGTCCGGCGCGGACAGCCACTTCTGCCCCACCGGCCCCGCCGACGAGGCGCCGGCCGGGGCCGGCAGGCTACCGGCAAGCACCGCCTGGGTCGGGGAGAGCCTGCGGATCGCCACCCCGGCGACGTTCTCCGGGTGGGCGGCGGCGAACTCGCGGTAGATCTCCTGGTCGTGCTGGCCGTCGTCGCCGACAAGCAGCCACTTCACGTCGGGGAACTCCTTGGCCAGCCGAGCCAGGGTGCTGCGCTTGTGTTCCATGCCGCTGCGGAACCAGCGGTCGGCGGTCGGACCCCAGTCGGTGAGCAGCAGCGGCCCGGCCGGGTAGAGATGCCGGGAGAGGAACCGGGTCAGCGTCGGCGCGACGTTCCACGCGCCGGTGGACAGGTAGAACACCGGGGCGCCGGGGTGGGCGGTGACAAGCCGCTCGTAGAGGACCGCCATGCCGGGCACGGCGTTGCGGGCGTGCTCGTCGAGGACGAAGGTGTTCCACGCGGCGAGCAGCGGCCGGGGCAGCGCGGTCACCATCACCGTGTCGTCGATGTCGGACAGGATGCCGAACGTGACGTCCGGGTCGAGGATCCGCACCGGCGCGTCGACCGGCTCGGCGTCGGGCACGCTGAGCCGCACCGAACCCCAGCCGGGCGGCAGATCGGCCTCGACGAGCGTGTCGACGAAGCCGCTGCGGTCGGCCTGCGCCTCACACCGCACCCCGCCGGCCTCGATCTGCACCGTGACGTGCTTGGCGGGCAGGGTCGTGAAGCTGCGCCAGCCGCGGACCTTGTCCAGGCGACCCCGCTGACGGGTGTCCGGACGGCCCAGCAGCACCCGGCACATCACGCGTACCCAACCGGGGCGGCCGTAGCCGGCGTACGCGATGATGTTGATCCGCCAGCCGGTGCGCCGCAACCGACGCTCCACGAGCTGGTGCACGGCGTCCTCGAACCGCGCGGCCCGGTGCAGGTTCGGCACGGCCAACTGGCCGGCGGGAGTGGGTGGCACCCGCCAACCCTGCCACACGTCGGCGGCAGCGGCCACGCGAGCGGGCCGGCTGCGGCGATCCACCTCGGCGACCCCGGCGAACGTGAAACACTCCGTCGGGGCGACGACGGGGGCGTGGTCGTGTCACATCAAGAGCTGCACCGTGGGCGGTGGCGTCCGCGACTCGACCGGCCGGCGCTCGTCGCGCTGCTGTTCGGGCTGATCGGCGTCGGGTACCGGCTGGTCCTCACGCTGTACACAGTGCCGTCGTCGAACAGCGACGAGGCGACCTTCGGGCTGGCCGCCCTGCATATCGGGCAGGGTCGGGAGCGTCCGGTCTTCCTCTACGGCCAGCACTACATGGGCATGCTGGAGTCGTATCTCGCCGCGCCGCTGCTCGCGGTGACCGGGCCGAGCTGGCCGGTGCTGCGGCTGCCGATGCTCGCCCTGTACGCGGTGTTCCTCTACCTGATCTACCGGCTCACCCGGCGGATCTGCACGCCGTGGTTCGCCGTCCTCGTCGTGGGCCTGCTGGCGCTCGGGGCCGAACGGGTGGTGCGCGACCAGCTCACCGTCGTCGGCGGTCGGCCGGAGGTGAAGCCGGCGGTGCTGCTGATGCTGCTGATCACCGTGGGGCTGGCCGCCGGCACCGTACGCCACCGCCGGCTGGCCGTCGCCCTGTTCGGCCTGCTCGTCGGGCTGGCAGCCTGGTCGGACTGGCTGATCCTTCCGTACCTGGCGGTGGCCGGGCTGGCGCTGGTCTGGGCGCTGCGGCGGGACCTGCTCGGCTGGTCCGGTCTGCTGCTGGTGGCGGGCTTCGCCGTCGGCGTGGCACCGATGCTCTGGGACAACCTGCGGGCCGGTCCGGGCGAGGACTCCCTGTCGGTGTTCCGGCAGGTCAGCACCAAGGCCGGCCCGATGCCGCAGTGGTCGGAACGGATCCGGGGTGGCCTGTTGGAGGGGGTGCCGCTGGCGCACGGGCTCTGCCCGGTGGACGGCTGCGGCCGCTGGCAGCAGTGGTTCGGGCTGCTCTACCCGGTGCTGCTGGTGGCCGCCGCGGTGCTCGCGGTGGTCGCGTACCGCCGGGCCACGAACACGCCACGCGGCGCGCGGGTCGGGCCGGTGGTGCACCTCGCGCTGGTCGCCGGCGCGGCGTTGACACTGCTGTCGTACGTACGCAGCCCTCTCGCGGCGACAAGCCCGTTGGACAACGCCCGCTACCTGTCGGTGCTGCAACTGTCGCTGCCGGCGGTGCTCTGGCCCCTCTGGCTGGCGGCGGTCGCCGCCTGGCGGGGCACTGTGGGCGCGCTCGGCCGGCTCACCGGCGCGCTGGCCACCGCCGCACTGGTCGCGCTGACGGTGACCACGCTCGTGGTCACAGTGCTCTTCGCGACCACCGGCGTCGCCGCGCCCAGGACCGAGGAGCGCCAGGCCCGGGAGTTGGCCGCCGCGTTGCGCGCCCACGGCCCCCACGAGGTGTACGGGGACTACTGGACCTGCAACCGGCTGGTGTTCAACACCGACGAGACGGTGGTGTGCGCTGTGCTCGACGGCGACCTGTCCCCCGGGCAGAACCGCTACCGGCCGTACTGGCGGCAGGTCGGGCGGTCCGAGCGGCCGGGCTATGTGGTGGAGGCCGACTCGCCGATGGACCGGAGGCTGCGCGGGTTGCTCGCCGACCGGGCCGACACCGCGCTGGTGCGGGAGGTCGGTGGCTATCGCGTGTACCACCCTGACACCCCGGTACGGCCCTGGCGGTAACGACGGGTCGTACGCTGGCCGGGCCGGCGCGTGGGGCGCCGTACCGCCCGTCGAGGAGACCCCGATGCTCATCCTGCTGCCGCCCTCGGAGGGGAAGGCCGACGCCGGCACCGGACGACGGTGGAACCCGGACAAGCTCTCGCTGCCCGAGCTGAACCCGGCCCGCGAGCGCGTTCTCGACGCGCTGGTGACGCTCAGCGACGGGCCGGACGAGGAGGCGGCCCGGGCCGCGCTCGGCCTCAGCGAGGGCCAGCGCGGCGAGCTGCGCCGCAACGCCCGACTGCGGGTGGCCGCCACCGCGCCGGCCGCGCAGATCTACACAGGTGTGCTCTACGAGGCGCTGGACCTGGCGTCGCTGCCGGCGGAGGCGCAGCGGGCGGCACGCCGGTCGATCCTCGTCAGCTCCGGGCTGTGGGGCGCGGTACGTCTCGCCGACCGGATCCCGCCGTACCGCTGCCCCATCGGAGCGCGCCTGCCCGGCATCGGGGCGCTGTCGGCGTACTGGCGTGGGGAGCTGGCGCCGGTCCTGGCCGGCGCGGCAGGCAGAGGCCCGGTGCTGGACCTGCGCTCCGGCGCGTACGCGGCGACCTGGACGCCCCGCGGCGACCTGGCCGAGCGGACGGTCACCGTGCGGGTGTTGCACGAGCGCGACGTCGACGGTGTTCCGGTGCGCTCGGTGGTGAGCCACTTCAACAAGGCCACAAAGGGTCGGCTGGTCCGTGATCTGCTGCTTGCCGGGGCACGGCCACGAACCGCCGCAGGGCTTGTCGAGGTGCTGCGCGAGCTGAAGTACACAGTCGAGGAGGAAGCACCCACCGCGGGCCGAATGCGGCAGGTGGACCTCGTTGTCACCGACCTGTAGGGGCGGCTGCCGCAAATTTTCCTCAAGGCTGGGCGGCAACGGTTCCGCAACGGCCCTGCAGACGCCACGGTAGGGGAACCCAGACTCCGACGAGGGAGCCCCGTTGGCCCGCGATCCCGCTCTGCTCGAACGGCCCCGCCCACCGGTGACAACACCACCTCCGCTGGACTGGCTGACCCTGGGCGACGCGTTCGAGGCCGCCTGCCTGCTGCGCTGCGCGGCACCGCCCACCACCACCCGGCCGGCTGCCACGCTCCCCTCGCACTCACCGTATGTGGAATTCAACAGGGAGGACGCCGCCCAGCGGATGCGGCAACTGCTCGGCCGCCTCGACATCCCCGTCACCCAGGAGGTGGCCGTCGGCGGTCTGCGCCGCCGCTACGAACTGCACCGCCTCGAGGTGTCCCCGGCGCACCGGGGCTCGTACACCCGGCTCATGAACGCCGGCTGGTGGCAGGGCCGACGGGAGCTGCTGGGCGGTCCCCTGCCGGGCGCTTCGCCGGCCCGTAGGCTGTGGGTGTCCCGGCTCGCGGCGGCGGCGTGGCGGTCGGCGCTGCTGGCCGGCGGGCGCCACGTGCGGCGGCACATCCTCGGCGTACGGATCACCGACCGGGAGTTGGCCGCCGTGCTGGTCCGAGGCGCGGCCGTGTTGGACGTGCCGGCAGTGCTCCGCGCGGGTACCGGTTGCTGCCTGGTGAGCGTGGCCGACGGCCCGGACCGGGAGCGCATCCTGCGGAGTGCGTCGATGGAGGCGGCTCGCGGCACGGTGTCGGAGGTGACACTCCGCGCCGGCTGAACCGGGCAACGCCGCGCCGCCGTGCCGACCGGCCGCCGGGACGAGCTTGCGCACCGCCGCTCGACGGCGCACAGTGCACCGCGTGAGTCGTACCTCGTCGGGCCGGGTCGGTCACCGCCGCGCGGGAACGGCCGCGCTGTTGCTGATCGCGGCCTTCCTTCCCGCAGGCTGCCGGGAGGCCCGCGCCGAACCCGTGGCCATCCGCATCGCCACCGGCAGCCCCACCGCCGTCTACCACGCGTTCGGACAGTCCCTGGCGACCATCCTCAACCGGGAACTGCCCGGGGTACGGGCCACCGTGGTGGTCACCGCCGCCTCGGCGGAGAACGTCCGCCTGGTCGGCTCCGGTGCGGCCGAACTGGGCTTCACGCAGGCGGACGTGCTGCCCACCAACCCGGCGGACGTCCCGTTGGTGGACGCGGTCGCCCGGGTGTACGACGACCAGTTGCACCTGGTCACTACCGACGGCGGGCCGGTCCGAACGCTCCAGGACCTGCGCGGCCGGCGGGTCTCCGTGGGCGCACCCGGCTCCGGCACCGAGATCACCGCCATGCGACTGCTGGAGGTGGCCGCGCTCGGCGGCCCCGACGGAGTCCACAGGGAGCGTCTCGGGCTGGACGACTCGGTGGCCGCGCTGCGCTCCGGACGCATCGACGCGTTCTTCTTCTCCGGCGGTCTGCCGGTGCGGGGCATCGATGACCTGGCTGGGCAGAGAGCCACCCGGATCGTGGACCTCGGTGAGTGGACCGAGCTGCTGCGCGTCCGCTACGGGCAGGTCTACGTCTCCCGGGACATCCCCCGCTCCGTGTACGGCGTGATGTCCGTGACCACGGTGGCCAACCCGAACTATCTGATCGTCCGGGCCGACCTGCCGGAACGCCTGGTGCGGGAGGTGACCCGGCTGCTTATGGAACGCCGGACCGAGCTGGCCGCCGCGCATCCGGCGGCGGGGCGGATGAGCCCCCGCTCGGCGATCGCCACCGCCCCGCTGTCGCTGCACCCCGGTGCCGCCGCCTGGTACCGGGCGGCGAAACCCTGATTCGCTACCGCGCCGAGGTGGGCCGCAGGTCGACCGCCAGGTTCTCCTCGTCCACAGCGTCCGCAGGCGGTACGGGTGCGGGCGCTGGAAACCACAGGCCGGCAACGAGCCCCTGCGGCTTTCCCGACCGCATGGTGAGCCGACCGTCGGACGCGTCCACAAGCACGGCGACGATGGTCAGGCCGAGCCCGGCGCCGTCGACGTTCTGCGCGTCCGGCGCCCGCCAGAACCGCTCGGTGGCCTGACCGAGCTGACTCTCGGTCATCCCCGGGCCGGTGTCGCGCACCTCCAGGGCCACCCCCTCGTCCTGGTAGGCCACCGCCACCGTCACCACCCCGCCGGCCCCGCTGAACTTCACCGCGTTGTCGATCAGGGCGTCCAACGCCTGGTCGACGGCGGTCGGCACGGTCAGGGCGTACGCCGGAGCGTCCGTCACGGCGAGCCGCAGCGTGACCGACTCACGCCGGGCCAGCGGCGTCCACGCGGCCACCCGGGACGCGGCCACCGCGGCGGCGTCCACCGTGACCCGCTCGTTCTCCTCGCGTTCGGCCCGGGCCAGGGTGAGCAGGGCGTCGAGCACCAGCGCCAGCCGGTCGGTCTCCTCCAACGCCAACCGGTGCTCGGAGCGCCCGTCGGGGTCGGTGAGGCTGGGCCCGAGCTCCTCCACCCGCAGCCGCAGCGCGGTGAGAGGATTACGCAGCTGGTGGCTGGCGTGCGCGACGAACGCGCGCTGCCGGTCCATCACGTCGGACACCACGTCGGCCATGTGGTTGAAGCTCGTCGCGAGCCGGCGCAGCTCCGGAGGGCCGAGCCGGTGCTGCACCCGGGCACGCCGGTCACCCTCGGCGATCTCGTGGGTGACCGCGTCCAGCTCGGTGACCGGGCGCAGCACCCACCCGGCCAGCCCGAACGCCGTGAGGACACACGCCAACACCACGAGCAGGCCTGCCACGGCGAGCAGCAGCCACCAGGTGACGACGGCCCGTCGGATCTCGTCGGCCGGCGTCACGATCACCACCGCGCCGAGCACCTCGCCGCCGTCGTTGATCGGCACCGCCACCACCACCGGGCCGGTCGACCAGGGCCACACCAGATCGGGGTCGCTGACCTGCTGGCCGGACAGCGCGGTGTCCAGGACCGTTGAGGTATCGGCGGCCTGCCAGAGCGCCGAGCCGACCACGATGTCCCGGTCCCGGTCGACGACGGCCGCGCCGATCCCGTACAACTCGTCGTAGCTGCGCAGCTCCGCAGCGATCGGGCCGGGCACGCCGCCGCGCAGCGCCGGCCCGGCCAGCGAGGCGAACCGGGTGGCGTCGGCGAGCCGGTCGGCGCGGACCCGCTCGGTCTCCCGACTGGCCAGGGTGATGGCCAGCGGGCTCTCCAACGCGACGAGGACGAGCACCATCAACAGGAGGTAGCTGATCACCAGTCGACGGCGCACGGCAGCCCCTCACGCATCGCGCAACCGGTAGCCGACCCCGCGTACCGTCTCGACCAGGCGCGGGTCGCCCAGCTTGCCGCGCAACGACCCGACGTGCACCTCGACGGTGTGCCGGTCGGCCCAGGTGGTGCCCCAGGCGTCGAGCAGGATCCGGTCGCGGGGCACCGCCACCCCCGGCTGGCGGGCCAGCGACAGCAGCACGTCGAACTCCTTGCGGGTCAACGTGACAGCACGCCCCTCCACGGTCACCGCGCGGGCAGCCACGTCGATGCGTACCGTCCCCGCCTCGATGAGGTGCCGCTCGGGGGCGGCGTTCGCGGCCCGTCGCAGCACCGCCTCGATCCGCGCCTGCAACTCGACCATCGAGAACGGCTTGACCACGTAGTCGTCGGCGCCCAGGCGCAGGCCGAGCACCCGGTCGCGTTCCTCGCCCCGCGCTGTCACCGCGATGATGCCGAGCTGATTGCTGCGCCGCCGCAACTCCCGGCACAGGTCGGTGCCATCTCCGTCGGGCAGGGTCAGGTCGAGCAGCACCAGGTCGCACGGGGCGGCGGAGAGCGCTGCGGCGACGGTGGCGGCGTGCTCGACCTCGTAGCCGCGGCGGGTGAGGGCGGAGGAGAGCGCTGCGGCCACCCGACGGTCGTCCTCCACCAGCAGGATCCGCACCCGTGCCCTCCATCCCTCGCAGCGCCGTCCTGCGAATGGTCGCAGAAGGGCATTGCGAGCGGGAGGGCCGCCTCCCGGCCGCCCGCGATCAGAGACCGAAGACGTCGTCGGCGACAGCGTCCCGGACGCCGTCGGCGAAGCCCCGGAACCCCGGATCGTCGTGGCGGGCCGGCACGCTCGTGACGTCGACTCCGCTGGCCTGGGTGACCGCGTCGACAAGAGGTGGGTAGTCGATCTCGGCGTCGTTGAAGGCGTCGTCGTCCGCCTCGGCCAGGTTGATCACATGCTGCACGTCGTCGGACGGGGTGTCCGGGTCCTCGGCCCACTCACCGCCGGCCCGGTAGCACTCGTCGTACAGCGCACGCTGGGTGTCGGTCCAGTCGTCGTCGTAGCTCGCCATCGTCCATCCCTCCACGGCCGCTCCACCTGAGCATGCCGGGCCGCGACCGGCGTCGGCGGCGGTACGGCCGAAACGCGCCTACCGGCCGACGTAGGCTGCGGAGATGATCTACAAGCTGTTGCCGACGGTCGACTGGGACGATGCCCGGGCCTCCGGCAGCTTCACCGGCTCGGCCGTGGACCGGCAGGACGGTTTCATCCACCTGTCCGCCGCCGACCAGGTGGTGGAGACAGCCCGGCGGCACTTCACCGGCGCCACCGGGCTCACCCTGCTCAGCGTCGACGAGCAGCCGCTGGGCGACGCGCTGCGCTGGGAGCCGTCGCGGGGCGGGCAGCTGTTCCCGCACGTGTACGGTCCGCTGCCGGTGACGGCGGTGGTGGCGGCGCAGGCGTTACCGGCAGACACTCCGGTCGCCGACGCGGTGGCCGCGCTGCTCGGCTGACACGACAGCGCCCGGTCCGACAGGTGTCGGGCCGGGCGCGGGTCGTCGTACGGTCAGCGGCAGAGGCGGGCGATCTCCTCCTGGAACCGGTCCATCGGGTTCGCCTCGGCGGGGCCGAGCAGATAGGTCTTCAGCTCCCGGCGCGCCTCGGTCATCGGGTCGTCGCCGGCCCGGGTCACTGTCACGATCTTCTCCAGCTCACCGCAGTCCCTGGAGAGCAGGTACGCGGCCCGAGCCGTCGGGTACTGCCTGCGGAATTCGTCCTCCGGCAGGCCGGCGGGGTTTGCCACCACGTACGGCCGCTGGCTCTGCACGAAGTCGGAGACCACACTGGACACGTCGCTGATCAGCAGGTCGGTCTGGTTGAAGCAGTCGAACAGCGCCGGCGTCCGGCCGGTCACGACCAGGTGCGCGGTGCCGTCCAGGGAGGCCGCATCCGGGTTGCCGCCGGCGGCGCGGATGGCCGCCACCACGCGCTCGTGCACGGCCCGGGCCGCCTTGGAGCGCGACCCGGTGAGCGGGTGCGGCTTGTAGATCAGGCGCAGCCGGGGAGTCGTGGCCAGCAGCCCCTTGACGATCCGCTCACCCATCAACACCAGCGAGGTGTGGTACGGGTCGTCGTCGAGCCAGCCCTCCCAGGTGGGGGCGTAGAGCACTGTGAACGGCCGGTCCACCGACTCGGCACCGAAGGTGTGCACACCGGCGAGCTGCGGCCGGCCGATCTCGACGATGTCCGAGTCGAGCACCCCCACCCCGGCCCGGGCGTACCGCTCCCGGCCCGCCAGACCGGCGACCCAGACCTCGTCGTACACCTTGCTGTAGGGGTTGACGCTCGCCTGCTTGTCGCTGTCGCCGTGCCCGACGAAGATGTGCTTCGTGCCCGGCTCGCGGAGCATGTGGATGTTCGCGCCGACGTTCGCGGCGTAGAGCGCCACACGGACGCTGCCGAGTTCGAGGTTCATGAAGTCCACCCCGGCCGGTACGCAGATCACCGGAAGCCGGGTGTCGGCGAGCTCGGCGAACGCCTCCTTGCTGCGGAGCAGGACCACAGCGCGCTGGTTGAGCGCCTCGGTCGGCGCGAGCCACATGTTGGCCTGGTAGACGTCCTTGGCTGGCCCCGCGAAGTAGAGCGCCACCTCGGGCTGGTTGGTGTCCAGCCAGCGCTGCACGGCGGCCATCAGCGTGCCCTGGCCGGCTTTCTGGCCCCGACCGCGCAGCCAGGTCAGCGCCACGATCGCACCCACCACACCGGTCGCCGCGACCGCCACCGCGCCAGCGACGAAGAACGGCGTCGGATCGTGCTGCACCGCGGCGGCCACGGCGGCCGGCACCAGCAGCAGGTTGAGCAGGGGCATCCGGTCCCCGGCGACCGCTGCCGCCCAGGCCGGCGGCTGGGGGGCGGCGCGCAGCGGGCCCAGCTCGATGTTGCGCACCATCGCCGAGAGCGGGTTACGACGCTCGATCATTGTGGAGAACGCCCCGGCGAAGACCGACACGACCCACACCGCGGCAGGCAGCGCCAGCAGCAGGGTCAGCTCTCCGCCACTGAAGCGCACCTCGGCGGCGACGAGGAGCACGGCCGCGAGGTCGCGGGTCAGCTGCCGGTACGACCAGTGCAGGCCGACCTTCTCCAGGAGCAGCTGCGAGGACGGTGACCAGCGGGCGACGGCGAACTCGCCGAGGATGGCGGCCAGCCCGGCGACGGCGAACAGGCCGACCCAGCCGAATACGCCACCGACGAGCATGAGCAGATAGGTCAGCACCAGCAACGCGCTGTATGCGGCCACTCCGAGGCGGCCTGTCAACGTGCCGAACAAAGAGTTCGCTCCCTACGATTTTCCAGGACGGGCCGGAGCCCTCGGTGGGTCGACGGCACTCCCCACCGCGCACGGGCGACCATGCCCATGGGCGCGGCAGGTCACGGCGGCTGTGGTCCGGATTCCCGTGCGACGGCCGGCAGCGCGTGACTGCGACCTTAACGCGAGGGGACAAGGAGGCGTCGCTCGGGTATCCACCATCATTTCGGTCAAAGCTCGTACCTCGGCCGGCCGGGCCCCGCAGCAGGGCCCGGCCGAACCGATCGACGATGCTCTCAGCCGGCCCGCCGGAAACAGGTCGTCGCGCCGGGTGCCCGCCGCTTCGCGAACTCCTGGTAACCGAGCTGCGGCGCCATCTCACGGGCGTACTCGTTGCCGTTGTAGACACAGATGGTGCCCACGTCGAGCCGGTCGAGCGCCGGTGCCAACTCGGTCGCCGTCGGCTTCTCGGTGCCGTCGGCGAAAGCGGCGAGCAGCAGCCGGTCCTTGGCGAACTGGGATTCGAGGTCGTACTCGACGAGGTAGAAGTCGCGGGGCAGGACGACCCGGACCTCGCTGGTGACGATCAGGGACGCCCGCATGATCGTCTTCGGGGCGAGCAGCAGTCCCGGCGGCCGTTCCAGCCCCTTGATCCAGAAGGCGATGGACTGGCGCTGCTGGGGCAGCTTCCAGGTGGGCCGGTCGTGCACCTCGACCCAGCTCGTCGCCGACCACATCGGGGTGGCGAAGATGGCGAACGAGGCGACCAGCGCTGCCGCGAGCCCGCCCGCCGCCGCGCGTCGCAGCAACGGCGTGGGCGCCGGCACCCGCACCGTGCAGAGCAGCCCGATCAGCGTGGGCAGGGCGAGCAACCACGGCACACGCCACAGCACCACCGAGATGCCGCTCAGCGCGCTCAGCGTCTCCAGCACACCGGGAACGAACAGCACGCTCAACGCGAGCGTCGCACCGGCGGTGAGCAGCGCGGGCGTACGTCGACGGGCAAGCAGCGGGCCGCACCAGAGCGCCAGGCCGCTGATCACCCCGACCACGCCGACCGTCAGCGTCCGCTTGTAGGTGTAGGCAGCGTCGAAGAAGGCGTCGTCCGCGCCGTCCGCGCTCAGTCCGCCGAGGACCAGGCGGGACACCACGAGCGAGCCGATCGGGTACGCGAGCGCCGCCACGCCCGCCACGACTGCGGCCTTCCACCGCCCGACCAGCAGCATGGCGAAGCCTGCGGCGCCGACCAGCATCGGCAGGATGATCGCGGCAGTGGTGGTGAGGCCGATCGCGGTGATCGAGAGCGCCACGATGAGCACCAGGCTGCGCCGGGACCGGGTGTCGAACCACTCGGTCAGGTAGAGCCACATCAGCGGGATGACGGCCGAGACGAACATGCCCTTGCCCTCGTAGAGGCGGGGCAGGTGGAACGTGCCCAGCGCGGCGTCCCCGCCGACGACCAGGTAGAGGTACGCGATGGCCACGGTGAAGGCCAGCACCGGACGGCGCGGGGCCCACCTGTGGGTCAGCCGCCACAGCGCCAGCACCGCGAGCACCGCCAGGATCGGCAGCATCAGATACCAGGTGGCCGACGCGGCGTGGATGCCCAGCACGTTGCCCAGCGCGCCGTTGAACACCTCGATCGACGGGATGGGCGGCTGCGAACCCATCGCCGGCAGGACGTTCTCGGAGAACAGGAAGTCGTTGAGCGGGATGAGATCCCGCTCGGCGATCCAGACCGACTTCCCGACGTAGTAGACGTCGTCGGGCGTGTTCCGGGCCAGGAAGAACGAGGAGATCGCCACCAGCACCGACACGACCAGCGCGTACGCCGACTGCGCCGCGGTCGGCGCCGGCCCGATCGACGTGGACGTCGGGCCAGCCAGCCAGACCCGGCGCAGCAGCAGGATCCCCCCGATGGCCGCGAGCAGGCCGAACACCGCCGGAATCCACCAGGAGACACCAGCGCCGGTGCCGATCACACCGGCGGTGAGCGCGGCCACCGCGGCGGCGACGAGCACGCCGATCAGCAGTCGGCGGTCGACGGCGGGTCGCGTGTCGGTCGACGCGACAGCTTCGGGCTGTTCACTTTCCGCGCCGGTGGCGGCCGAGCGGCGGCGGGCACGCACCAGCGCCACCACAGCGAGCACCACGCAGGCGAGCAGCCAGATCCGGAAGGTCACCGACGGACGCAGGGCGAAGATGAAGGCCGCGTGATAGATCACGGTGAAGAGCGCGAACGCGACAACGGCGCCATCGGTGAGCAGCGCCGGGGCGGCGGCCACCAGCGCGCGTACCCGCGCTGCCGGGCTTCGGTCGGGGCCGACGGCCGGCCCGGGTGCCTGTGCGGACCGCGACGGTGGGTCCGAATCGGTGGGCGCGACGGCGATGCTGTCGACGTTGGCCACGGGCGTCCTTCTCGTCAGGGCGGGGATCAAGGGAGGTGTCGGCCTGGTGACGGCCAAGTGTCAAGGGGGCAGCCTAGCCGAGGCGAACGGGATGGTCGGCCCTCGCGCGGCGGGTGTCGCGCGGCCGCTCAGCCAGAGGCTGGCGCCACCCTCGGCTGCGGCAGGGAAACGCCCGCGCCGAGCGCGACGGCAACTGATTCGACAAGGTTGTCCAGGTAGCTGTCGGTGAGCGGCAGCCGGGCGATGGCGAGCCGCCAGTAGAGCGGGCCGACGATGAGGTCGACGGCGGCGTCCGGGTCGGTGTCGGCGGGCAGTTCGCCTCGCTGCACGGCCCCGGTGATCAGGCGACCGCCGATCTCCTGCTGACGGGCGTGCAGCACCTCACGCAGGGTCTGGTCGATGGCCGGGTTGCGGGCGGCCTCGGCCAGCAGGTCCGGGATGATCTGCGAGGCCAGCGGGTGGCGCAGCGCGTGCGCCACCGCCTGGAACAGGACCGCGAGGTCGCCGCGCAGGGTGCCGGTGTCCAGCACCGGCAGTTTGCCGTGCGCCGCCGCGGCGACGAGTTCCACCACCAGGTCGAGCTTGGAGTTCCACCGTCGGTAGATCGCGGTCTTGCTGACGCCGGCCCGGCGGGCCACCGCCTCGATGGAGAGCCGGCCGTAGCCGACAGCGGCGAGCTCCTGCATCAGCGCGCGGCGGATGGCGGTGGTGATCTCGTCACGCAGCACCGCCGCGCCGGCAGGGGCACGCCTCTTTTCGGTCGTCACCAGAGACTCTTCTCGCAGGTCACGCCGACCAGCGTAGCGCAACGACGGTACGGTTGCGTCCCGACGTGTTTCGGACTACTGTCCTGGCAGCGACGAGGCGGCGCCCCGCGCACACTTCCCACTAGGATTCCATCGTCGCGAGCCACCCCGTCTGCACGAAAGATCGGAGCGCCATTTCCATGGCCACCACCGCGCTGGTCGACCCCCACACGGGCCTGACCCAGGCGCAGCTGGCCGCTCGACACGGACTACGGGTCGCCGGTGAGCGCCCGTCCCTGGTCGAGTACAGCCGCCGACTGTGGGCCTACCGGCACTTCATCGCCGCGTACGCCAACGCCAAGCTGGTCGCCTCGTACAGCAACGCCAAGCTGGGCCAGCTCTGGCAGGTGCTCACGCCGCTGACGAACGCCGCCGTCTACTACCTGATCTTCGGGGTGGTGCTGGCGCAGAACGACCGGATCCCGAACTTCATCGGTTACCTGACGACCGGTCTGTTCATCTTCAACTTCACACAGAGCGCGGTGCTGGCGGGCACCCAGTCGATCAGCGGCAACCTCGGGCTGATCCGGGCGCTGCACTTCCCCCGTGCCAGCCTGCCGCTGTCCACCACTGTGACCCAGTTCCAGCAGCTGCTGGCCTCGATGGTGGTGCTCATCGGGATCGTGCTCGTCACCGGCGAGCCGATCACGTGGAAGTGGCTGATACTCGTGCCGGCCCTGCTGCTACAGGCGGTGTTCAACGCCGGCGTGGTGCTGTTCGTCGCCCGCATGGGCTCCAAGGCGAGCGACCTCAAGCAGGTAATGCCGTTCCTCATGCGCACCTGGATGTACGGCTCCGGCGTGCTCTACAGCGTCAGCCTCTTCTCGCGGCTGCCCGGCTGGGCATCGACGCTGGTCCAGTACAACCCGCTGCTCGTCTACATCGAGCTGGCCCGCTACGCGCTGCTGGACGAGCCGCCGCTGCTCAACGAGTCGCTGACCCAGCTCTGGCTGGTCGGCGCCGGCTGGGCACTCGTGGCCGGCATCGGTGGCTTCATCTACTTCTGGCGCGGCGAACAGGAGTACGGCCGTGGTTGATTCCCTGCACGCCGCCAACGAGGCGACCGTCGCCCTGCCCGTGCTGACGCCGGAACGGATCCCCACAGTTGTGGTGGACGACGCGCACATCATCTACCGGGTGCACCAGGGTGCCGGTGGTGGCACCACGCCGGTGGCCGCGCTGCGCCGGTTGGTGAAGCGCACGAACGCGCCGAACATCCGCGAGGTGCACGCCGTCAAGGGCGTCTCGTTCACCGCGTACCGGGGCGAGGCGATCGGGCTGATCGGCAGCAACGGCTCCGGCAAGTCCACGATCCTGCGGGCCATCGCCGGCCTGCTGCCGGTCAACAGAGGTGCCATCCACACCCAGGGGCAACCGTCGCTGCTGGGCGTGAACGCCGCCCTGCTCAACGACCTGTCGGGTGAGCGCAACGTCGTGCTGGGCTGCCTGGCCATGGGCATGCATCCCGACGAGGTCGCCAAGCAGGCCCAGGGGATCATCGACTTCTCCGGGATCAACGAGCGGGGTGACTTCGCCAGCCTGCCGATGCGCACGTACTCCTCCGGCATGGCGGCCCGGCTGCGGTTCTCCATCGCCGCCGCCAAGAAGCACGACGTGCTGCTCATCGACGAGGCGCTCGCCACCGGCGACAAGGGCTTCCGCAAGCGCAGCGAGCAGCGGGTACGGGAGCTGCGCGAAGGTGCCGGCACCGTGTTCCTCGTCAGCCACCAGCTCTCCTCGGTGCGCGACACCTGTGAACGGACCCTCTGGCTGGAATCGGGCGTCCTGCGGATGGACGGCCCCACCGACGAGGTCATCCGGGCATACGAGGCGTACGCGAACAAGAAGTAGCACCGACGCGGCACCAGGGGGACCGCGCCGCCCGCGTTGGGGCGGCGCGGTCCGCGCGTTAAGGTTCATTCCGTCGCCGCTCGGGCGGAACCTTCCGTTAACGCATTCGACGAGAGTGAGGATCCGGCAATGACGCAGGACCAGACCACTGGCCCGGACGCCGCAACGGAGACCCCCGTACCCTGGCGGCCGTCGCGGACAGTGGCCGTGGTGCTGGCCGGCGGCACCGGGACCCGGCTGGGCCTCGGCATTCCCAAGCAGCTGCTGAAGATCGCCGGCAAACCGATCATCGAGCACACCCTCGCGGTCTTCGAGGCCGCGCCGGAGATCGACGAGATCATCGTGCTGATGGCGACCGGACACGTCGAGGACGCCCGGCAGATCGTCGAGAAGGCCGGCCTGCGCAAGGTCACCAAGGTGATCGAGGGCGGCGACACCCGCAACGCCACCACCCGGATCGCGCTGGACGCGGTCGGCCCGGCCGACTGCAACATCCTCTTCCACGACGCCGTCCGCCCACTGCTCAGCGGCCGGATCGTCCGCGAGTGCGTCAACGCGCTGTGGACCTACGACGCCGTGGACGTGGCCATCCCGTCCGCGGACACGATCATCCAGGTGGACGAGAACGACTGCATCACCGACATCCCGGTGCGCTCCCGGCTGCGCCGCGGCCAGACCCCGCAGGCGTTCCGCTCCCCCACCATCCGTGAGGCGTACCGGATCGCCGAGGATGACCCCAACTTCGCCGCCACCGACGACTGTGGCGTGGTGCTGCGCTACCTGCCGGGCACCCCGATCAAGGTGATCGACGGCTCGGACGAGAACATCAAGGTCACCCACCCGGTCGACGTGCACCTGGCGGACAAGCTCTTCCAGCTCGCCGCGGCGCAGGCGCCCCGGCTGACCAACCACCGCAGCTACACCGAGGAGCTGACCGGGCGCACCATCGTGGTGTTCGGCGGCAGCTACGGCATCGGCCACGAGCTGACCGAGCTGGCCCGAGGCTACGGCGCCCAGGTCTTCCCGTTCAGCCGCTCCACCACCGGCACCCACGTGGAGCGCGCCGAGGACGTCGAGGCCGCCCTCAAGACCGCCTTCGAGGCCACCGGCCGGATCGACCACGTGGTGGTCACCGCCGGGATCCTGGAGCGGGGCGCGCTGGCCGAGATGGACGAGGAGACGATGGACCGGCTGTTGCAGGTCAACTTCGTCGGCCCGGTGACCATCGCCCGCCAGGCCCTGCCGTACCTCCAGCAGACCAAGGGTCAGCTGCTGCTCTACACGTCCAGCTCGTACACCAGGGGTCGGGCCCGCTACGCGCTCTACTCGGCCACCAAGGCCGCCCTGGTCAACCTGACCCAGGCGCTCGCCGACGAGTGGGCCGACGTCGGCGTCCGCGTCAACTGCATCAACCCGGAGCGGACCGCCACCCCGATGCGGACGCGGGCCTTCGGCGAGGAGCCGGAGCACACCCTGCTCGCCGCGGAGGCCGTCGCCCAGTCCTCGCTCGACGTGCTGGTCTCCGACCTCACCGGCCAGGTCATCGACGTACGCCGGGCGCCCGGCGACGGGCCGGCGCCGGCTGCCGTACCGGCCCAGTCCGGCGCGGGGCGGGTCGAGGTGTCGGCTGGCACGACCTCCGCAAGCTGACGCGGGTAGCGGAAGCGGGACGGCGGCGAACGGAGCGACATGCGCGGTGACCTGGTCCGAAAGTTGGCCGCCCGGTGCCTGAGCGTCGGCCTGGCCGTGCTGGCGTTCGTCGTGGTGGCGCTGACCGGCGCCACCGGTTGGGGGCTGGCGCTGGCTGTCGCCGCGCTGGCGGCGGCCGCCGCCGAACAGCGAGTCCGGCCCGGCGCCGACCTCGTGGCGGAGACCACGCTGATCGCCGCCGCCGTGCTGGTCGGCTACGCCCGACGGCTTGACGACGGGTTCGACCTGGCGCTCGCCGCCACCGCCCTGGTCCTGCTGGGGCTGGTGCTGCTGGTGGGGCCGCTGCGGACCGCCGGCAACCTGGAGATCCGGGCAGCCAACCTGCCGGTACGGACGTGGACCCCGCTGATCGCCGGTCAGCTCGGCACCGCCCTGCTCGGGCTGCTCGCCGTCGTGGCGGTGGCCGCCGCGCTCGCTCTGCCCGCCGTCGTCGCGCTGGCCGCCAGCCTCCTGGTTGGCGCCGGCGCCGGGGCTGTCGCGCTGGACCTGGCCCGGCGGCGGTTCCGGCCTGCCAGCGGTGGCAACCCGGTGGCTCGCGCACTGCGCCGGCACCAGCCGGAGTTCCTGCTGCACTTCTCCGCGCCGCCCGGCTCGGAATATCAGGTCACCATGTGGCTGCCGTACCTGGAGCGGATCGGCCGCCCCTTCCTGGTCATGGTGCGCGAGCCGGAGTTCCTCGCGCCGATCGCCGCGGCCACAAGCGCGCCAGTGGTCTACTGCCCCACCCTGCGGACCATGGACGAGGCGCTGGTGCCGAGCCTGCGCACCGCCTTCTACGTCAACCACGGCGCGAAGAACAGCCACTGCATCCGGTTCACCCAGCTCACCCACGTGCAGCTGCACCACGGCGACAGCGACAAGGCGCCCAGCGCCAACCCGGTCTCGGGAATCTTCGACCGGATCTTCGTGGCCGGTCCGGCGGCGATCGACAGGTACGCCCGCGCCGGCATACAGATCCCCGCGGAGAAGTTCGTCGTGGTGGGCCGCCCGCAGGTCGAGTCGATCCAGGTACGCCCGGAGCCGGCCGTCGGGCTGGCCCAGCCCACTGTGCTCTACACGCCGACCTGGACGGGGCACCACGCCGACGCCGACTACTGCTCGCTGCCGGTAGCCGAGGCGCTGCTGCGGCGGCTGCTGGCACGCGGCGCGACGGTGATCCTGCGGGCCCACCCGTACACGACGCAGAACCCGGCATCCGCCCGTCAACTGGGCCGGCTCACCGAGCTGCTGGTCGCCGACCGGAACCGCACCGGGCGACCGCACGTGGTCGGGGCTGCGGCCCGGGAGCTGAGCCTGACCGAGTGCGTCAACCGCTCCGACGCGCTGATCTCCGACGTGTCCGGGGTGATCTCGGACTACCTCTACTCCGGCAAGCCGTACGCCGTCACCGACATGGGCGACGAGGGCGAACGGTTCACCGAGAACTTCCCGCTTGCCGCGTCGGGCTACGTGCTGCGCCGGGACATGTCGAACGCCGACGAGGTGCTGACCGCCCTGCTCGACACCGACCCGCTGGCCGAGGCGCGCTGGGCGACCCGCAGGCGTTACCTGGGTGACTTCCCCGCCGAGTCGTACGCCGAGGCGTTCCTGACCGCCGCCCGCCGGGAGTTGGCGTCGACGGACCACTCGACCGAGCGGTCGACGCAGCTCACTCCGCTGGCCTGAACCAGAGGCGTGCCGAGCGTCAGCGGTAGGCGTCCAGCAGCGCCAGCACGGCCGCCGGGTCCTCCACGTGCGCGTTGTGCCCGAGCCCGGGCAGCGTGGCGACCGGCACCCCGTACTCCTTGAGCTGCGCGTCGGTGACCATCGTGTCGTGCTCGCCGCGCGCCAGCACCACCGGCACGTCGGTCGCGGCCAGGAGCGCGGCGAGATCGGGCTCCCCGACGGCGAACGCGCCAGTGTCCATCGCGAGGCGCCACCGGCCGTCGATCTGGCGCAGGCCGGCGTCCACCATCGGGTGGTCCGGCGGGACCAGGCCGGCAAGCCCCGCGACCCGCAGGTAGCGACGGGCCGCCTCGGACCGGCTGGCGAACCAACTGACCGGGCGGGCCGCTACGTCGGCGGCGCGGGTCAGCTCGTCCGGCGTCCAGACGGCCTTGATGCCGAGCCCCACCACGGCGTCCACTGGCGTTCCGGCGGCGCGGGCGGCCAGCGCCAGGCCGACGACCCCACCCAGCGAGTGCCCGAGGACCACGATGCGGTCGCCGGGCGCCAGGGCCTGGGCGATGCGGTTGGCGAAACCTTCGAAGGAGTACGTCGGCAGCGGCGCCGACCAGCCGTGGCCGGCGAGGTCGGGTGCCAGCCACCTGCCGGGCCAGTGCTGCTCCAGCAGTGGCGCCCAGGGCAGCCAGACGTCACCGGTAGCCCCCATGCCGTGCAGCAGAAGCAGGACCGGCCTACGGTCGGCGTGACCACCCGATTCATCCAGCACGGCCGCAGTCTCCCACGGTTCACAGCCCGCGACGAGAGCCGTCGCCGCCCTGGCCCGGCGTCGACGAAGACGCCGCGAGCGCCGGCCCCTCGTGGGAGACGGCGCCCGCGGCGTCTGGTGGGGCCTCACGCCAGGGTCAGGCGGAGTAACCCCGAGTTGCGATCCAGTTGGCGAGGTTGATCGTGGTCATCCAGTACTCGCCGTAGGCCGCGTTCGCCGAGTCGGCGATCCGCACGGTACGGCCGTCGTCCTTGTAGCCGACCACCGCGACGTAGTGCCCGCCGCCGAAGGAGTGCCAGCCGCCGTTGGTGTCGACGGCGTCCCCGGCCACGTTGGCCACCACGCCACGGCCGTCGGTGATCGCGGTGACGACGTCAGCCTGGAGGCGGTCCATCTGGGCCGGGCTGGGCGAGCCGGCGAACATCCGGGTCCGGTACGGGGAGCCCTTCACCTCGGCGTTGAGCACCCGTGTGGTGTCCAGGGCCGAGTTGGTGCCCATCTCGGTGGTGCCCAGCTCGGCGCCCAACTGGTCCTGGGTGCGGTTGATGCCGGTGGCGCTGAGTGCGTTGCGGACGGCCGCCGGGCCGCAGTTGTAGTAGGTGTTCTGCGCCTGGTAGCGGAAGTCGAGCACCTTTGTCGCGGGCGGCTTCGGCGCTGCCTTCTTGGCGGTCAGGTCCGGGTCGCTGCTGGCCTTGGCGGCCGGCGATGCGGCGCTTGCGGAGGGGGCGGCGCTGCTCGGGCTGGCGCTGGTCGGGGCGGCGCTGGCCGAGGGGTCCGCGTCCCGGGCGTCGCCGCGGGAGGCGGCGGTGTCGCTGCGCATCTCGGCGACTGTCGACGCGGTGTGCTGGCCGACGGGGGCTTCGTCGGCACCGGCCACCAGGGCGCCGGTGGTGGTCGCGATGGCGAGGGCCGCGGCGGAGGCGACGGCGATCTGGTACGGGCGTTCGGTGGCGAGGCGACGCAGCTGACGCTGCAGGGTGTGCTTCACGGGTCCTCCACGGTTCAGGGGGAGAGCGGCACACCGGGGGCAGCCGGTATCCGGGCACGCGCCAGCGCGCGGACCGTGGTCCGCGGATGGTGGAACCGCTCAGGGAAACGCCCGGCGCGGCCGGGCGGGAAATGCGGTGACCCTGGGGGTCAGCTCACCGCCACGAGGAGGGCAAGCGTGGGTACCGCGACGCCGTGAAGGCGGAGGAATAGCCGAGGGGTGTGCGGGTGCTGCATGGGGATGGAACTCCTTCCGACACCGCCTACCGGGTTAGCTGACGGATTCGGGCGGGAAGATCGCCCTACCGCGGGCCGTGGCTCGCGGATTCACCCCGGACGTACTTGTGGGTCCCCGGTTCGTTGATCACGATTGAGCGGGTCGGTGCGGCGTCGCCATTCGCGATCGATTACCGCACCGGACGGGACGAACCCTACTGGCCGCCCAGAGCCCTGCCAAGCCTCGCTCACCTGCGTAAACCTTGAACGGGGCGACAATTTCCGGGCGTCTTGCCGCTGACGTGACTCGATGGGACGAGCGGTTACGGAGGCACCGTAGGTCGACAAGCGGACACGTCGTCGACAATGCCGCCGGATCTGCGGGAACAATCCGGCCGAACGCGCCAGCCGCCCGATTTCCCGCGCGTGTGACCGGGCTCACCGAATAATCGGCGCGTTTCACCCCACCCGCGCCGGGCGCCACCGCGCCGCCGCCGCCGGCAGAGCCGCGACACGGACGGTGCGGCGGGCCGCCACCCGGGTCGGCCGCAACCGGGCCGCCGCCGCGTACGCCTCCTCGGCCAGGGCGCGCGCCGCAGACGCCGCCAGCTCGGCGTCGCGCCAGGCCGCCCGTTCCCGTCCGGCGGCAGCCTCGTAGTCGGCCCGCCGCGTCTCCCGGGCCGCCCGGCTGATCAGCACCTCCTGCTCCACCGGGTGCCGTCGTGGATCCCAGCCGTGCCGGTGGCCGAACACGTCGCCGAGCTGCCGCATGGTCAGGTCCCCCCGCCAGTACGCGGCCATCGCCGCCCGGTGCAGGTAGCGCTCCCGGATGGCGTACTCGGCGGGGGTGCGCGGGGTTCGCGGGGTGGGCAGCGCCCCGGCGCCGGCGAACCGGCGGGCCACGGCGTCCGCCTCGTCGTACCGCGCCCAGGTCTGCTCCACCTGCTCCTGAGCAGTCAGCCAGGCCGCACGCCGTCGGCGGGCGGTCTGCGCCGCGCGGGCCGCGGCGACGGCCACCTCCTCGGCGTACCGGCGCAGGTCGGCGGCCTCGGCGACGGCGGCCTCACGGGCGGTGGGCGCCGGCTCGGCGGCCTCCCCGTCCCGCTCGGCGGCCGACCCGTCCCGCTCCGGACGGGCGACCAGGACGGCGAGCACTGTCAGTGTCAGCAGGAGCAGGGCCGACCAGATGGCGGCGGCCTGCGGCACCTCGGTCAGGAACTCGTAGAAGACGACGGTCTCCATGGTCGGCACCTCGGTGGGAGAGCGTTGCGATGGGAAGCCGCACGAGCGTCCGGGCCAGGGGGCCACGGTCGGCCGGTGCGAGGTGATGTGTCGTCAGGCGCGGCGGCGGGACGGTGTCCCGGTGATCGCGACAGGTGTCGCGGTGTGGCTCAGCGGCCCGGCGGTGCCCGGGTGCCCGGCCGGGTCGGCTCGTCGGCGCGGGGCAACGGATCGGTGGCCGGACGCGCCGGCAACGACTCTGCCGTGGCGGCAGGCACACCGCCCACGCCGCTGGGCGGGACAGGGTCGGTCGACCGCACCGTGGTCGCCTCGTCGGCGGCCGACACGTCGGCGACGGTGAACCTCGCGGCCATCTCGGCGGCGACGGACGTTTGCAGCCCGAGGCGCAGCACCGGGGCGGCGGTGAGGGACGACGACGCGGACGACCCGACGCCGACAGTCGCTGACCCGGCGGCTGGCGGCGGTGCCCCGGCGGCTGCCGTCGACTGCGGGCCTGGGCCGAGCGCGAGCGCGGCGACGGCGAAGCTGGTCAGCAGCCGTGTCGACCAGCGCGCCACCCACCACAGAGGACAGGTGAGCGCGACCGGAAGCACGGTCTCACGCTACCGCCGGCGCCGACCGGGCGCATCGGGCGCCGGGCGTGTCGACGCACGCCGCGCCGGACCGCGTTTGACCAGGTTGGACCCGTCAGCGCGAGTCGGCGTACGTCGATCGGTCGTCGGGCTTTCCGGCCCCGGCCTCGGTGTCGGCGGTCCGTTGCCGAGGGACGGCCGACGGGCGGGCCGGGCGGCGCGGTGCCAGTCGGCGCATCAGTGGCGTCTCGACGTAGCGGTGCAGCAACCCGGCCAGGATCAGGCTGACCACCAGGAACCCGAGCACCACAGCCGGGCCGCGCCACCCTTGGAAGCCGGTCCCCCAGTCCCCGCTCCACCGCAGCACGCTCGTCATCACCAGCACGTGCACCAGATAGAAGGCGAAGGAGACCTCGCCGAGCCACACCAGCGGACGGGAGCGCCACGGCGAGCGCCGGTCCCGCACGTCCGCGTCCGCGGCGGCGGTGATCACCAGCAGGTACGCGACAGCGAGCAGGGTGGTCCACAGTTCGGCGCGGATCCACTGCGAGGCGGCCACCCAGGTCGCCACGAAGATCACGGTGGCCGTCGTCAGGCCAGGACCGCGCCAGAGGCCCCGGCGCATCAGCTCGGCCGCCACCGCACCAAGCCAGAACTCCAGCGACCGTACGGGCGGGAAGATCTGCGTGAACCACCACCGGCTGACCTCCGGCACCAACTGCTGTGCCGGCCAGAGCGCGAGGATCAGCAGAGGCAGCGCGACGATCAGCGTCCAGAGCACCGCCGGACGGGCCCGGCGCAGCAGGGGCAGCGCCAGCGGCAGGCAGAGGTAGAAGAAGAACTCGCAGGAGAGCGACCAGCTCACCGTGTTGATGCTGTAGAACCAGCCCGGCCGGGGATCCCACGCCTGCAACAGCAACAGGTTCTCCAGCGCCGCCGCCGGCAGCACCGGGTCGGCGAACCACCAGGCGACAAGCAGCGCCGCCGCCCACAACACCAGGTGGTTCGGATAGATCTTGGCGACCCGCCGTCGCCAGAAGGCGCGCCGTGAGTCGCCTGGGCGGGCCGACCAGACAAGCACGAAACCGCTCAGGATGAAGAAGAACTGCACCCCGGACAGGCCCAGGGAGAACACCGCGTCGACAACGGCCTTGAAGTCCGGCTCGGCGATGATCCGCATCGTGCCGGCGTGGAAGCCGAACACCAGCAGCGCGGCGATCCACCGCAGCCCGGTCAGCGAGGGAAGCCTGGCGAACGCGGGCGCGGGCGGCGCCGCCGCGGCGTCAGCGGTGCTCGTCATGCCGGGGTCCCGACGCTTCGCAGGGTCACCAGCACGTCTCCTCCTCGGCCCGGGTCAAACGACGTGGCGGCCCCGGAAGGCCGCACCGGGGCACCTTACCGGGTCACTCCCGGGTGAACCGGGCGGCCGTTGTTTACCTCCCGCTCCGCCGGAGTTCAGGAATCTCACCTTCCGCCGCCACGTCAGGTTCCGGGGCTGGCCATCCTCGTCGTCAATGGTGGCGGCGTGGTCAATGAGCCGACGCAGGCACCGCTGCTGAGCATCGTCGTGCCGGTCTACGGCGTCGAGGCGTACCTGTACCAGTGCCTCGAGTCGATCCGGGCCGACATCCCGGCCGGCGAGTCGAACGCCGTCGAGATGATCGCCGTCGACGACGCCTCGCCGGACGGCTGCGGCACGATGCTGCGCTCGTACGCCGCCGGGCGCGACGGCGTCCGGGTCGTACACCTGGCAAGCAACGTGGGTCTCGGCCTGGCCCGCAACGCGGGCCTCGACGTGGCCACCGGCCGGTACGTCTGGTTCGTCGACAGCGACGACTGGCTCCCCCCGGGCACTGTCGCGGCGGTGCTGGACCGGCTGCGCGCGCACCAGCCCGACGTGCTGATGCTCGACCACCTGCGGGTGCACGAGGACGGTAGGCGGGAGGTCGACGCCAGCAGTCATCTGCTGCACGGGGTATCGGGTGTCTCCCGGCTGGCCGACCAGCCGCACCTGCTGCGGGTGCAGCACACCGCGTGGAACAAGGTGGTCCGCCGCGCCTTCCTCGACGAGTTGGAGCTGCGCTTCTTTCCGGGCTGGTACGAGGACATCCCGTTCAGTCACCCGCTGCTGATCGGCGCGGAGAAGATCTCGGTGCTGGACCGGGTCTGCTACCTGTATCGGCAGGGTCGGCAGGGCGCCATCACCTCCACCCGCAGCGGCCGGCACTTCGACGCGTTCGCGCAGTACGAGCGACTGATGGACTGGGTCAACCGACGCCAACCGGACGGACCCCTGCGGGCCGAGTTGTTCCAACTGATGATCAGCCACTACCTGGTGGTGGTCGGCAACGACAACCGGCTGCACCCGCACCTGCGGCGGGCCTTCTTCCAGCGGGTCGCCGAGCACTACCGCCGCTACCTGCCCACCGGCGGCTACCCGATGCCCGCCGGGGTGACAGGGCTCAAGCACCGGCTGGTCGGGCGCGGCGACTGGTTGGCGTACTCGGCGCTGCGCCAGGCGCACCGGGTCGCGGGCCGGCTGCGCCGCCCGGGAGCCACGGGCGGCACCGAGGGCAGCGCTGGCTCCGCCGACGAGAACCCGGGCCGACGAGCCGCGACCGCCAGCGGGGCTGCGGCCGGGCAGGACGATGGCCCGGCCGCGACGGACCACGCGGGCGCGCTGAGCGGAGGTCGCCGCCAGTGACCGCCCACACCTCACCGCACGCCACTCCGGGGGCAGGGTCAGCTGTCGGCGCCCCGGTTACCGGTCGCCCACCCGTCCGGTGGACGACGACACCACCGCACCCTCGTGCGGACGTACCTGAACAGAGGTCGGAATGACGACGACAATCAAGATCGGACCGCACGCGGTCGGTGCCGGCGAGCGACCCTTCGTGGTCGCCGAGATGTCCGGTAACCACAACGGCGACCTGAGCCGGGCGCTGGCCATCGTGGACGCGGTGGCCGAGAGCGGGGCGCACGCCCTGAAGCTCCAGACGTACCGGCCGGACACCATCACGATCGACGTCGACACCCCGGCCTTCCGCATCTCCACCGGTCACGAACTGTGGGGCGGCGAAAATCTGTACCGCCTCTACGAGCGGGCGCACACCCCGTACGAGTGGCACGCCCCGATCTTCGAGCGCGCCCGGGAGCGCGGGCTGACGGTCTTCTCCTCACCGTTCGACGCGACCGCTGTGGAGCTGCTGGAATCGCTTGACGCACCGGCGTACAAGATCGCCTCGTCGGAGCTTGTGGACCTGCCGCTGATCCGGCTGGTGGCCAGCACCGGCAAGCCCTTGGTGATCTCCACCGGGATGGCGACGGTGGCCGAGATCGACGCCGCCGTACGGACCGCCCGCGACGGCGGGGCGACGGGCATCGTGCTGCTGGCCTGCACCGCGTCCTACCCGGCGCCCCCCGCCGACAGCAACCTGCGCCGCCTGCCCGTGCTGGCCGGCGCCTTCGACGTGCCGGTCGGGCTCTCCGACCACACGCCCGGCATCGGCGTGGCCGTCGCCTCGGTGGCTCTCGGCGCCTGCTTCATCGAGAAGCATGTGACGCTGGACCGGGCCGACGGCGGCGTGGACTCGGACTTCTCGCTTAACCCGGAGGAACTGGCGGCCTTGGTCGCCGAGTCCGGCAGGGCGTACGCGGCGCTGGGCGGCACCGCCATCGGCCCGACCCCGGCCGAACGGGAAGGGCTGCGGTTCCGGCGTTCGCTCTACGTCGTCGAGGACGTGCGGGCCGGTGACCCGGTCACGGCGCGCAACGTGCGGTCGATCCGGCCGGCGGGCGGGCTGGCCCCGGTGGAGATCGACCGGGTCCTGGGCCGCACCTTCACCACCGATGTCCCGCGCGGCACCCCTCTGAGCTGGGACCTCATCTGACCGTAGCCCCTGCCCTGCCCTGCCCTGCCCTGCCCTGCCCTGCCCTGCCCTGCCCTGCCCTGGAGCCGGCCTACGGCTGCGCGGGTCGGTCCGGCGTTGGCGAGGTCTGGGCCAACGTTGGTGCCTGTCGAGCTGCCCCAGATATGGGGCGGCTGACGACGGCGAACACCACCCACTCGTCGGGCGACCCCCGCGGCAACCTCGGCGGCGGCGAGCGCCCGGACACGGGGCAGCTCTGACGACAGCGAACACCACCCATTCATCGGGCGTTTCCGGCCGGCGAAACACCACCCACTCGTCGGGCGTTCCCGGCCGGCGATCCGGCGGCGAGCTGCCCCATATCTGGGGCAGCTCGACAGGCACGCGCATCGGCAGCATGGCGGCCGTCAGAGGCAGGAGTGACCCCGGCCCGTCGGGAGCGCGATGCGGGGTTCCGGGGCAGTGTCAGGGCCCGAGGCGAAGCCAGGCCCTGAGGCGAAGCCGACTGTGACGACCAGGTCGGCGACCCTCAGCGTGCGCCAGAGCACCGCCCCGCCGGCCGGCGTACCCAGCCCGTAGCGACGCCACCAGAGCGCCACCGGTACGTCGGCCAGCTTGCAGCAGCACTCGGCCCGGGTCCACCGGGCCCAGAAGTCCGCCGTACCGAATCGGCCGGCCAGCGTCGGAGGGACCGGGGCGTCGGCGCGCTCCGCGTCGATCGCGACCCGCCAACCGACCGTCGGCGGCCCGTACCAGCCCACGCAGCGACCGTCGTCGAGGTGGCTGCGGGTCGCCGCGTCGGCCGACTGCGCCGCGTCAGCGGCCACCCACAGGTACCGCTCGGCGGCGGCGAGCAGCGCCGGTACCGGGCGGGGCCGGACGACCGGGCGCAGGTCAGATGGAGGCGGCACCGTCCACCACGATCACTTGGCCGTTGATGTTGGTGTGGTCCCGCAGGAGCATCCGCACCACAGGTACGACCTCCGTCGGCTCGGTCAGGTGGCCGCTCGGGGTACGGCGCACGATCTGGTCGAGCTGGGTGGGGCCGAGCACTGCGGACATCTCCGAGGCGAAGAACCCGGGCGCGACAGCGTTCACCAGCATCCGGCCGCCCAACTCCCGTGCCAGCGAACGGGTGGCGGCGTCCATGCCGCCCTTGGTGGCCGAGTACGCCACCAGGCCCGGAAACCCGCGCTGCGCGCAGATCGAGGTGATGTTGACGATCCGTCCCCGCAGGCCCTTGCCGAGCATCCGCCGGATGACGAGTCGGGTCAGTTGCAGCGGCGCGGTCAGGTTGGTCTCGATGATCCGGGCAATGTCGTCGGTGGCGGTGTGCACGTGCAGGGAGTCCTGACCGACGGCGGCGTTGTTGACGAGGCCGTCGATCGGGCCGAGGCGCTGCTCCACCTCGCGGACGAAACTCTGGGCGGCACGCAGGTCGGTGACGTCGACCGGCCCGACATGCACCCGGCCGGGGTGCTCGGCTGCGAGCTTCTCCAGCTCCGGCGTGACGGTACGGGCGAACGCGGCAACCCGTACGCCCATGTCGAGCAGGTCGGTGACGATGGCCAGGCCCAGCCCTCGTGAGCCGCCGGAGACGAGGACCACGGAGCTGGGCGGTACGAGCGGGGTGTCGGGGAGGTCAGACATCGCTCTTCAAGGTCTCCTTGACGGGAATCTCGGTCAGCACGCGGATCCGGCGGGGTACCGCGTACTCGGGTAGCCGCTCGGCGCACCAGCGGACCAGCGCGGCCTCGTCGGGCACGGGGGCAGCGGTGGGGGTGAGGACCACGTCGGCGACCACCATCGCGCCGAGCACGGGAGCCCGGCGGCCGGTCACCCGGGCCCAGGCCACAGCGGGGTGCCCGGTCAGCACACCGCGCACCACACCTGCGGAGACCTTGCTGCCACCGACGTTGATCTCGTCGGAGTCCAGTCGCCCGGTGATGAGCACCCGACCGTCGATCAGCTGGACCCGGTCCCCGGTGTGGATCGGGCCGGCCAGGCCAGCCCCGTGGTAGGGCGAGGTAACGACCAGTTCGTCGCCGTGGACGGTGATCGTGGGTCGGCCCGGGGTTTTTCGGCCCAGCCACTCGACCGGGAAACCGGCCCGCCCGTCGTGCACCACGATGGACGCCCCCACCTCTGAGGAGGCGTAGATCCAGGAGAGCCGGGCGGCGGGAAAGACCTCCCGCAGCTGGTCAAGGATCGCCTGATCCACCGGTTCGCCGCCGAGGGTGATCTGCCGCAGCGGCACCCGGGCCAGCGCGGCGGAGTCCCGGTAGAGGGTGCGCCGCCAGAAGGTCGGGGTGCCGGACGCGGCGTCGACGCCGTGCGCGGCGGCGACGGCGGGCCAGTCGTCCAGCTCGTCCGGCTCGACGACGACCAGGTGCTGACCGGATTGGGTCAGCGACAGGGTCACCACCTGCCACCAGGCGTACGTGCCGGGGGCGTACGGGCACAGCCACGTCCGGTCCGGCTGGTCGCCACGCACTGTGGTGAGGGTGTCGAGGGTGTGCCCGACCCGCTTGGGGCGACCGGTCGAGCCGGAGGTCAGCAGCCAGAGCCGGCCGGGCTCGGCGGCCCGTGGCCGGGTCGGCGCGCTGGGGTGCACGCCGTCGTCGCCGACGAGGGCGACGGTGAAGCCGGCGTCCAGCAGCTCGGCGCGCATCGCCGCGTCGACCCGGCTCGCGGTGCTGAGCAGCAGCTCGGTGCCGTGCGTGGCGTGCTGCCGGGCGGCGGCGAGCGCGTGCCCGGCGGTGTGCGCCAGCACCGCGGCGGGATCGGGCAGGGCTGGCGTCGGCAGGGCCCGCCAGGTCAACGGGGTGCCGCCGACGACGAGCCGGTTGTCGACGCCGGCCGGCTCCGGACGCGCGGAGGCCGGGCGGGAGGTCGCGACGGTCACTGCTGTTGCAGCTCGACGAGGAAGTCGAGGACGTCGGAGACGGTGGCGATGCGCCGCAGGCCGGGGGCGTCGAAGTTGAGCTCCTCCCCCGTCTCGTCCTCCACCCGCAGGGCCAGCTCGGAAAAGTCCAGCGAGCGGAAACCGATCTCCCGCAGTTGCGCCGAGTCGTCGTCGGGCAACTCCTTGTCCTGGTTTTTCAGCACCTGATCCATGAGGTCGCGGATCTGTGCGCGACTCAATTCGTTCATGCGCCGGAGTCTACAACCCAGCGATTGGATATTCGATTTCCCGGTTCGGCCGGTAAGGTGCCGGAGACCGGTCCTGAACAGGTGGAAAGAGAGGCGCACGTGCTGCGCGAAGCGACGCCGGAAGACGTTCATCTGATGTTGTCCTGGCGTAATCAGGAAACCAACCGTCAGGCCAGCAAGACCAACCACGAAATCACCACCGAGGAGCACTTCCGGTGGTGGGCGGCGGTGCGCTCCGACCCGTCCCGGCGGGTTCTGGTGTACGTCCACGACGACCGCCCGTGCGGTGTGGTCACCTTCTTCGACCTGCGGCTGGACGGCCCTCGTACCGGCGCGTGGGGTTTCTATCTGGACGGTGACGGGCTGGCCAAGCGGGGCGAGACGCTGCCCGCCTGGCTGGGGGTCATGCGCGAAGCGGTGGAGTACGCCTTCGACGGGTTGCACCTGGACCGGTTGAACGGGGAGGTGCTCGCGCACAACACCGCCGTACGACAGATGAATCGCCGTTTCCGATTCGTCGAGGGCCCCCCGCGACAAGAGGCTTCCGACGGCCGGGAAATCACCGTCATCCCGATTTCGCTGAGCCGGGAGGAGCGCCGTCACCGCTGATTGTCGGCGCGCATTCTCTGACATTTAACCGCCCGTGCCCCCGGTAGTCATCCGCCGTTCACGAAAGGCGATTTCCACAGGGGCGCGGGCGACGACAATGCGCGGGTCAGGCGCGCCGCCAGGCCGCCCAGTGCTGCTCGACGTTGCCGCCGAGCCGGACGAAGCCGTACGCCGTGCCGTTCCAGTCGTCGGGTTGGCCGGGCGCCCAGCGGGTGAACACCACCTGCGCCTCGGCCGGTGGCTTGTCGCGGAACCACCGCACGTCGGTCCAGGTCACCTGGTGGCTGAGGTTGAACCGCAGGATGTAGTGCACTCCCGTGGAGGCCCACACCCGTTCGCCCTGGCGTACCCCGAGGTCGGCGACCCGGGGGGTCGGCGCGGTGCTCGCGGCCATCGGTCGCACGAGCCTCTGGTCGATCACCTGCATGGTGACGAGGTTGACCGCGACCAGGGCGCCGAGCATCGGCAGGCGCAGCCGGGGCACCCGGACCGCTGCGACGAGAAGCAGGCAGCCGGCGATGCCGACAAGCGACCCGACGACGGGTCGCATCTCCCGCCAGCCGCCGGTGAGCGCCATCAGGTCCGGTGCGCCGAAGCCGCCGTAGCGCAGTGTGTGTCCCCGGCTGGAAACGTAGGCGAGCCGGGCGGCGATCAGCGCGCCGCCGGCCACGAGAAGCGCCACCGCGACGGCTGCCTGGCGCAGGACCACCCGTCGTCCGGCGGTGAGCAGCACCCCGAGGCCGACGAGCAGCCAGAACGGGGCGAGCATCTGGACGTAGCGGCCGTAGATCGCGTCCAGCGGCTTGCCGGTGATGCCGGCCAGGATCACCGACGCGCCGCTGGCCACCCCGACGCTCACCACGAGCGCCACGCCCATCGTCCAGCGGGTGGCGTCGCCGCGTCGCGGACGCCACAGTTCCCGGACGGCGGCGGCCCACGCCACACCGGCCATCCCGAACGTGATCACCACGAGGTACCAGAGCTGGGTGGCCACTGCCGCGCCGACGCGTACCACGCCCTGGCCGGAGGCGACCGCCGCGACAGTGCCGCCGCCCGGTGTGCTGCCCAGCAGATAGACCTTGTCCCCGAGGAAGCGGATGCCGGCCTCGTTGACGAGCGCCAGGGCCAGCACCGGCAGCAGCGCCGCGAGCACGGCGGCGGGGGTGATGCGGCGGCGGACGAACAGCAGCAGGACCAGCCCGGCGTGTACCGCCACGATCACCAGGCCGCGGGAGTGCAGCAGGTGGAACGCGCCGACGAGCAGGCCGACGGTGGCCGCCGCGAGCGGGCCGGGTCGCTCGACCCAGCGGTGGACGGCGAGCAGCCAGGCGACGACCAGCGGCGCCATCACCGTGTCGATCATCGCGACGCCGGCGTAGAAGGCGGTGGCCGGCACTGTCGCCGCCACCATGGCCGCGAGCAGGGCGTACGAGCGGGGCAGGCGGAGCACCCGCCTGCTGAGCAGGTACGCCAGCGGCAACAGCGTCGAGTTGACCATCGCGTTGATCAGCTGGACCAGCCGATAGCTGTCGGTGAAGTCCCTGTCGCCGAGGAAGGCAGGCGAGATCAGCATCGGGTAGCCGACCCGCCGCAGCAGGTCGTTCTCGCTGCTGAACCCGCCGGGCCCGCCCATCAGCGCGCGGGCGGTGTTCAGGTAGCTGTCCTCGTCGGTGTGCGCGATGGGCAGCACGATGTGCCGGGACAGCCACATCCGCCAGGCGACGCTGAGCACCCAGCCGGCGACGAGCAGCAGCGGCACCAGCCATCGCCGCGCGGGTGCCGCTGGCGGTGTCCCGGCCGGGGCCGCCGGCCGTTGGATCACGTCGCTGCCGGATGCCATCAACGCCTCCTGAAGTGCCGGTCCGGGCCGGTCCCCCGCCCGTCGGTGGGCACGTCGGACCGGCCGGTGGCGCTCGGGGATGACCCGCTCGCGCCGAGGTGGCGCGGATGTCGGGTGAACGCGGGAACTGAGGCCACACGCGGGTGACCCTGTCGCTCGCGCGGCCACTGTAGCGACCCGATCCGGCCTGGTCAGTCCACTTGCGCAGGGAGCGGAAGTGTTCGCCTGCCCGCTGCCGGCCATTCACGTTGGCCGGGTGAGTGGTTCACCCGTGAGCGCCGGCCCGTTAACCCGCCGGAGTTAGCGTTCCACCCCGGTCGGCTGGCCGAGGGCCGCCCGCTCATCCACGATCACGGGAGCACCAAATTGAGTGAGTTGAATGGATCGTCCATTCTGATCACCGGGGGAACGGGTTCCTTCGGCAGGACGTTCCTCAAGCACATTCTCACCGAGGCCGACCCCGCCCGGGTAGTGGTCTTCTCCCGCGACGAGCTCAAGCAGTACGAGCTGCGCCAGCAACTCGGCGACGACCCGCGCCTGCGGTGGTTCATCGGCGACGTCCGGGACCGGCGCCGCCTCACCCGGGCGATGCACGGCGTGGACCACGTCGTGCACGCCGCCGCGCTGAAGCAGGTGGACACCGCGGAGTACAACCCCTCCGAGTTCATCGCCACGAACATCACCGGCTCCCAGCACGTGGTGGACGCCGCGATCGAGGCAGGCGTCCGGAAGGTCATCGCGCTCTCCACCGACAAGGCGTCCAGCCCCATCAACCTGTACGGCGCCACAAAGCTGGTCGGCGACAAGCTGTTCGTCTCGGCCAACCACTACGCCGCACACCACCCGACCCGGTTCGCTGTGGTCCGCTACGGCAACGTGGTCGGCAGCCGCGGCTCAGTCGTTCCGCTGTTTCACAGGCTGGCCGCCGAGGGCAAGAGCCTGCCGATCACCGACAAGCGGATGACCCGGTTCTGGATCACGCTGGAGCAGGCCGTGCAGTTCGTCATGGACTCGTTCGACCAGATGCAGGGCGGAGAGCTGTTCGTACCGCGCATCCCGAGCATGCGGATTCTCGACCTGGTCGAGGCGGTCGCCCCGGAGGCCACCACGCACGAGATCGGCATCCGCCCCGGCGAGAAGCTGCACGAGGAGATGATCGCCCCGGACGACAGCCGGCGGACGCTGCGCGCGAAGGACCGCTACATCGTCCAGCCGACGATCGCCGGCTGGGGTTACCAGCCGCCTGTCGACTGCGAGCCGGTGTCGGACGGGTTCGCCTACCAGTCGGACACCAACGACGAGTGGCTCAGCGTCGACCAGCTACGCACCATGCTCGGCATCGCCGCGTGATGGCGATGCTCCCGTACGGCCGGCAGTCGGTCACCGATGCGGACGTCGAGGCGGTCTCGGCGGTGCTGCGCAGTGACTGGCTCACCACCGGCCCGCAGGTCGACGCCTTCGAGGCGGACCTGGCCGAGGTGACCGGTGGCGTCGGTGTCGCCACCGTCTCCAACGGCACCGCCGCCCTGCACGTGGCGTACGCGGCTGCCGGCGTCGGCCCCGGCGACGAGGTGGTCGTTCCGCCGATGACGTTCGTGGCGACCGCCAGCAGCGCGGTCGCCCTCGGCGCGAAGATCGTCTTCGCGGACGTGGAGGAGGAGACCTTCTGCCTCGACCCAGCGGCGGCGGCCGACGCCGTGACGTCGCGGACGACTGTGGTCGCGGCTGTCGACTACGCCGGCCACCCCGCCGACTACGACGCGCTGCGCAAGTCCGTTGAGGGCAGTGACGCGCTGCTGCTCGCCGACGCGGCGCACTCGATCGGGGGCACGTACCACGGCCGGCCGGTCGGATCACTCGCCGACCTGACGACGTTCTCGTTCTTCCCGACGAAGAACCTCACCACCGCCGAGGGCGGCGGGGTCGCCGCGCTGGACCCGGAGATCCTGAAGCGGGTCCGCCGGTTCCGTGGCGTGGGCATGGTCCGCGAGCGTGACGACCTGCGGCGGCCCGACGAGGGCGGCTGGTTCTACGAGGTGCCCGAGTTCGGGCTGAACTACCGCCTGCCCGACGTACTCTGCGCGCTGGGTCGCAGCCAACTGCGCCGGCTCGGCGAGTTCGTCGCCCGCCGGGCCGCACTTGTCGCCCGCTACAACGAGGCACTCGCCGACCTGGACGGGGTACGCCTGCCGGTCCAGCAGCCGTGGGCCCAGCCGGCGTGGCACCTCTACCCGATCCGCGTCCTGGATGGACGTCGCCGCGAGATCTACGACGCGATGCGCGCGGCGGGAATCGGCGTGCAGGTCAACTACATCCCCGTGCACTGGCACCCGGTCTTCGCCGACCTGGGCTACCGGCGGGGGTCCTGCCCGGTCGCCGAGTCGTTCTACATCCAACAGCTGTCGCTGCCGCTCTATCCGACGCTGCGCGACGCGGACCAGGACCGCGTCATCGACGTGCTCACCGCCGCGCTGCGCGGCCACCGGGCGCGGCCCGCCGCCGCGTGATGGGACGCTGATGCACCACGCCAACCACTTCTACGGCCACGCCCACGTCCTGGCCCGCTACACCGGCCTCGGCGACCGCCATCCCCCGCGCATCAACGGGTACGTGCAGCACGGCTGGAACATCGGTGACGGCCTCGCCCCCGGTCACCCGTACGCCGAGCGCACCCCGAGCCTGCTCTGGTCCGAACAGACCCGCCGCCGCGCCTGGTCGGTGGGGCGACGCAACGTGGTCGTCATCGGTGCTCCCTTCGTGTACCTGCTGGCCATGCGGCCCGAGGATCCGCCGGCCGAGGAACGCGAGGGCACCATCTGGTATCCGTTCCACGGTTGGGAGGGTCAGCACGTCAAGGGCGACCACCGGGAGCTGATCGCCCGCATCCGGGACACCGAGCCCGGCCCGGTCACCGTCTGCCTCTACTGGCACGAGTACGGGATGCGCCACGTCCGCCGCCTCTACGAGCGCGCCGGGTTCCGGGTCATCTGCCACGGCTACCGGGGGCACTGGTGGAAGGACACCGACCCGGAGTTCCTCGACAAGCAGCTGACCGAGCTGCGCCGCCACCGCCGGGTGGCGTCCAACCGGCTGACCAGCGCGATCTTCTACGGCATCGCGGCCGGCTGCGAACCAGCCGTCTACGGCGACCCGATGATCCTGTCCAACGAGGACCCGACGTTCGGCGGGACGGCCCGCATCCGCCGGCAGTGGCCGGAACTGCACGGCACCTCGGTTGACCTGCCCACCGCCGTCCGGATCGCCCACGCCGAGCTGGGCACCGACCACCGTTGCACGCCAGCGGAGCTGCGGGAGCTGCTCGGCTGGGCGCACCTCCCGGAAGAAGAAGAGGACGACAGTGAAGACTGAGACGGCACCCGCCGGCCGGATCACAGTGCCGGGCGGCGAGATGCTGGCCTGGTCCGACCTGCCGAAGAAGCGGCTGGCCGACGGTGGGCCCCTCGCCGCGCTGGCCGCCCGCATCGTGCCGCCCGGGGCGCGCGTCCTCCTTGCCGGCCCGCACGACCCGGCGCTGCTCGACCGGCTCGCCCACGCCGAGGTGACCTGCCTGCTGCGCAGCCATCCCGACGCGGTGGCGCTTGCCGAACGGGCCGCCCACGTGGTGGTGGGTGGCCCTGCCGGGCTGCCCGACGACGAGACGTACGACGTCGTGATCGCCGCCGCCGGTCTCGACCCGGTGGAGTCCGTGGAGGGCGCCCGGCTCGGCTGGAACGGCGTGCTGGCCCGGCTGGTCGCGGCGGTACGGCCCGGCGGCGCGCTGCTGCTGCGCCTGGACAACCCGCTCGGGCTGCACCGGCTCGTCGACACCACCCCCTGGTACGCCGCCCGCGACAACTCCGCCTGGGTGATCGGCGGGGTGCTGGACCAGAGCCATCCGGCCAACCGGGACCAGTTGCGCGAGCGGCTGGTCAGTGCCGGGCTGCACCCGACGGCGTGCTGGGCCGCGTACCCCGTCGGGGGTGCCGCGACGGCGCTGCTCGCCGCCGACCAGCTCGACCGGGGCGCGGGCTCCGGGCTGTTCGACGCGGTGCTGCACGGCGCCTGCGCCGGGCTCACCGGCACGGCGACGGTGCTCCAGGACCCGGCGCGGCTGGCGGTCGACGCACTGCACGCCGGGCGCGCCGCCGACCTCGCGCCCGGCTGGCTCACGCTCGCCCGCCGCCCCGGCGGCCCTGATCTGCCCGCCGACGGCGACCTACCGGTGGCGCTGGTGCAGACCGGGCCGCCCGACACCGGCGTGCTGGAGGTCCTGGACGGTCCGTCGGGCTGGCGGTGGGGCCGCGCCACAGGGACCGACACGAAAGCGCCAGCCGCGCCGTTCGCCAGCCGCGAGGCCGCGTACCGGGACCTCGACGCCCTGTCCGGGCCCGTGCCGCCCGGACGGCTGCTGCGCACCCTGCTGCTCGACGCCGCGCTGCGCCGCGACCTGACGACGCTACGCACGCTGCTGCGCGGGTACGCGGCCTGGCTCGCCGACCACACCGACGCCGACGGCCGGCTCACCGGCGCGCTCGCGCTGGCCAGCGCCGACAACGTGGTGGTCAGCGACGCCGGCTACGCGGTGCTCGACCCGAGCTGGCGGGCCACCGACGCGCTGCCCGGCGACGTGGTCCTGGCCCGTGGGCTGTGGCGCTTCGCGGCGGGCCTGCTCACCGGCGGGTACGCCAACCCGTGGCCGTCCACAGTCGACGTGGCGGGCCTGACAGTGGTCCTCGGCGGCCTCGCCGACCGGGACCTGGACCGGGCGACAGTGGCCAAGGCGGTACGGGCCGAGGCGGCGATCACGGCGGCCCTGCACGGCCTGGACGCCGACGGCCAGGCCAACCTCGCCGGCGAGCTACGTGCCGTCGAGCCGACCGACCCCCCGATCGGCACGCACAGCTACCAGCAGGTACGGGAGGCGTGGCTGCGCCAGCGCGAGGAGATCAGCCGTCTCGTGGCGCTGACCAGGTGGACCGAGGAACTGCTCACCTCCCGGGAGCGGGCGCTACGCCGCGCCGAGGCGAAGATCGGCCTGCTCAGCGGCTCCATCAGCTATCGCGTCGGCCGGCTGGCCATCACGCCCGCCCGGCTGGCCAAACGCGGCGCCCGTGCCGCCAAACGCCGGGCGCGCGCCGCGCTCGCCCCCAAACAGGAGGAGCAGCAGTGACCGGCGACAGCCACGCCCGGGTGACTCCCGCCGGGACGCTTGGGACGGCTCCGACGGCCGACACGGGGGTGACCGTCGGGGCGCAAGCCGCCGGGGCGCGCATTGTCGGGATCGTGCAGGCCCGGATGGGGTCGTCGCGGCTGCCGGGCAAGGTGCTCCGGCCGCTCGCCGGCCGGTCCGTGCTGGGCCGGGTGGTGCGGGCCGCCCGCGACAGCGGCGTCCTCGCCGACCTTGTGGTCGCCACCAGCACGGACGCTGTCGACGACGCGGTGGCGGCCGAGTGCGAGCGACTGGACGTGCCCTGCCACCGGGGGCCCGTCGACGACGTGCTCGGCCGGTTCGTGGGTGCCCTGGTGGCGCACCCGGGTGACGCGGTCATGCGGTTCACCGCCGACTGCCCACTGCTCGACCCGGAGATCATCACGCTTGTCGCCTCCGTGTACCGGGCGGTGCCCGGTCTGGACTACGCGAGCACGTCGATCGCCCGTACGCTGCCGCGAGGGCTGGACGTCGAGATCATCCGCGCGGAGACGCTACGTACCCTCGGCCGGCTCGCCACCGGGCACCACAGGGTGCACGTGACCTCGTACGCGTACACCCATCCGGAGCTGTTCCGGGTGCTCGGGGTTACCCTCACGCCGGACCGCTCGGCGCTGCGGCTGACCCTCGACACCGAGCAGGACTGGGCGCTGGTGAGTGCGGTGACCGACCACTTCGGCGACGTCAGCGTGCCGCTGGCCAAGCTCGCGGACTGGCTGGACGGGCAGCCCCGGCTGCGGGCGCTCAACGCCGACGTACAGCAGAAGCGGTTGGAGGAGTCCTGAGCACGCTCCGCGTCGGACTGCGCTGCGACGCCGGGCCGCGGCGCGGCGTCGGCCACCTCGTCCGCTGCCTGGCGCTCGCCGAGGAGTTCCTGGCGCGCGGCGCCCACGTGGCGGTGTTCGGCACTGTGGAGCGGGTCGACTGGGCCACCGCCGAGCTGGCCGCACGGGGCATCCCCCTGCACCCGGGCCCCGAGTCGCCGGCCGGGCTTGTCGAGGCGGCCCGCCGGCACGACCTGGACGTGCTTGTGCTCGACTCCTACGAACTGGATCCCGCCGGAGCGGGCGCGCTGCGCGCCGCCGGGGTGTTCACAGTCGCCCTGATCGACGGAGACTCCCGAGGTCAGGACGCGGACCTCTACCTCGACCAGAACTTCGGGGCGAGGCTTCCCGAACTGGCCGGGCGACTGCTCGCCGGCAGCGACTACGCCCTGCTGCGCGACTCGGTCGTGACCGCCCGACCGCCGGCACCTCGGCCCGCCGAGACCGTGAGCCGGCCCCGGGTGCTGGCCTTCTTCGGCGGCACCGACGCCCTCGGCGCTGCTCCGCTGCTGACCCGGGTGCTGGTGGCCACCGGACACCCCATGGACCTCACTGTCGTCGTCGGGCGACCCGAGATCGAGGCGGAGCTGGAGGACATCACCCCCGGGCGAGGGCAGGTCATCCGTACCGTCCCGCCCACCGGCTCACTACCGTCGCTGATCACCGAGGTGGACCTGGTGGTGAGCGCTGCCGGCACCTCGACGTGGGAGCTGTGCTGCCTCGGCGCACCCGCCGCGCTGGTCTGCGTGGTCGACAACCAACGCGAGTCGTACGCCCGGGTGGTCCAGCACGGCCTGGCCGCCGGCCTCGGTGAGCTGCCGGAGCTGGCCGAGGCCGGCCTCGCGGGGCGTACCGCGCGGGCCTCGGCGGCGCGAACAGTGCATGGGCTGCTCAGCTCCCCGCAACGCCGGGCAGCGCTTGCCGCCCGGGCCTGGTCCGCCGTCGACGGGAAAGGCCGGGCGAGGGTCGTCGACGCGGTGTTCGAGGCGCTTCGCCCGGCGGCCCTACGCGGCTGACGCCGCCCCGGCGCCGCGTGACCCTCATGATCGCCGCCCTCCTCCGCATGATCACGCTCGCGGGGGCGGTGCGGTAATAGCACGGGTGTACTAATGGGCTGCTAGGGTGGCCGCATGACGCAGGCCTCCTACCAGCCGTCGATGCTCGACCTCGCCGACGCCGGGCCGACAGTGGGGCCGCTGCCCGGCCAGATCCGCAGGCACCACCTCAGCCGGGGCGCGTGGGTCGACCAGCTGCCCGGCTGGGTGCGCGGCTCCGACGCGGTGCTCGACACCCTGCTCAGCGAGGTGCCCTGGCGTGCCGAGCGACGCACCATGTACGACAGCGAGGTCGACGTGCCCCGCCTGCTCTGCTGGTACGCCGCCGACCGGCCACTGCCGCACCCTGTGCTCACCGCCGCACGGGAAGCCCTGACCCGGCACTACGCCCCCGAGCTGGGCGAGCCGTTCGTGACCGCCGGCATGTGCCTCTACCGCTCCGGGCGGGACAGCGTCGCCTGGCACGGCGACACCATCGGCCGCTCCGCGCACAGCGACACCATCGTCGCGATCGTGTCGTTCGGCTCGCCCCGACCACTGCTGCTGCGTCCGCGCGGCGGCGGCGACAGCCTCCGTTTCCCGGTGGGCCACGGCGACCTGATCGTGATGGGCGGCTCCTGCCAACGCACCTGGGAACACGCGATCCCCAAGACCACCCGTCCTGTCGGCCCGCGGGTGAGTGTCCAGTTCCGCCCCGTCAACGTGGCCTGACCCTCCCCGGGGTCAGTCGCGCTCCACCAGGTGACCCAGGACCGTCGGGCCGAGGATCACCGCGAAGCCGCTGCCGTCGCGGCGGGGATCGGCTGTGGGCAGCTCGACAGGTTCGCCGGTGCCGGTCGCGCCGACCGGGCGCGGCCCCACCCAGGCGACAGCAACGTCCGTCTCGTCCTTGAGGAAGCGGTGCGCCCGCACGCCGCCGGTCGCCCGGCCCTTCGCCGGGTACGCCTTGAACGGCGTCACCTTGACCGTCGCACCTGTGGACGTCACGACCATCGGCTCACCGTGCCCCGGATCGTCGGTGCGCACCGCCCCGAAGAAGACCACCCGCGCCCCGGCCGGCAGGTTGATGCCCGCCATCCCGCCGCCCTTGAGGCCCTGCGGACGGACCAGCCCGGCGGCGAAGCGCAACAGCGACGCCTCCGAGGTGACGAATGTCAGCGTCTCGGAGCCGTCGGTCAGCCAGGTCGCCCCGACCACCTCGTCGCCGTCGCGCAGGCCGATCACCTCGAACTCGTCGGACCGTACCGGCCACTCGGGCGAGCAGATCTTCGCCGCGCCCTGCCGGGTGCCAAGCGCCAGCCCGGGTGAGCCCTCCGCCGGGCCGCCGAGCGGGGCCAGGCCGAGAACCGTCTCCCCCGCCTCCAGCGGCACCAGCTCGGCGGCGGACATGCCGCCCCGCAGCGACACCGTGCCGGCCTGCTCGGGCAACACCGGCAGCGGCAACACGTCGATCTTGAAGGCCCGGCCGGCGCTCGTCACCAGGAGCACGCGGCCACGGGCCGTGGAGTGCACGATCGCGCGTACCGTGTCGTGCTTGACCCGGCCGTTGCGCCGGCGCCCCTCGGCGCTCTCCTCCGACTCGGCAGCGGTCCGGGCGACCAGCCCGGTCGCGGAGAGAATCACCTGGCACGGATCGTCGGCGACCTCCAGCGGGCCGGCCGGCGCGGACGCGGCAAGCACCTCCTTGAGGTCACCGTCGACGAGCGTGGTGCGACGCTCCGCGCCGAACTGCTTGACCACTGCCGCCAGCTCGTCGGAGACGACCTTCTTGAGCACCCGCTCGTCGTCCAGGATCGTGGACAGCTCGGCGATCTCGGCACGCAGACGCTCCTGCTCGGCCTCCAACTCGAGCCTGTCGAACTTCGTCAACCGGCGCAGCGGAGTGTCCAGGATGTAGGTGGCCTGGATGTCGGAGAGGCCGAACTGGCTCATCAGCCCGTCCTTGGCGGCCTGCGCGTCGTCGCTGCCCCGGATCAGCCGGACCACCCGGTCGATGTCCAGCAACGCGATCAGCAGACCGTCGACCAGGTGCAGCCGCTCCTGACGCTTGCGGCGGCGGAACGTGGTGCGCCTGGTGACCACCTCGTACCGGTGGGCCAGGAAGACCTCCAACAACGCCTTCAACCCGAGGGTACGGGGCTGGCCGTCGACCAGGACCAGGTTGTTGACGCCGAACGACTGCTCCAGCGGGGTGAGCCGGTAGAGGTCGGCGAGCAGCGCCTGCGGGTTGACCCCCACCTTGCACTCGACGACGAGCCGGGTGCCGCTCTCGCGGTCGGTGAGGTCCTTGACGTCGGCGATCCCGGTCAGCCGCTTGGTCTTGGTGACCTCGTTGGTGATCGCCGCGATGACCTTCTCCGCGCCGACACCGTAGGGCAACTCCACCACTGTGATCGCCTGGCGGCCCCGGCTGCCCTCCAGCGGGCCGATCTCCACCTTGCCGCGCATCCGCACGACGCCACGCCCGGTCTCGTACGCGCGGCGCACCTCGTCCAGGCCGAGCAGCACGCCACCGGTGGGCAGGTCGGGGCCGGGGACGAACTCCATGAGCTTGTCCAGAGTGGCGTCCGGGTGGTTGATGAGCCAGCGGGCGGCGGAGACCACCTCGGCCAGGTTGTGCGGGATCATGTTCGTGGCCATACCGACCGCGATCCCGGACGCACCGTTGACAAGCAGGTTGGGGAAGGCCGCCGGCAACACCGTCGGCTGCGTCAGCGAGCCGTCGTAGTTGGGCTCGACGTCGACGGTGTCCTCGCCCAGCTCACCGACGAGCAGCATCGCCTCGCGGGACATCCGCGCTTCGGTGTAACGCGAGGCAGCCGGTCCATCGTCCGGAGACCCAAAATTTCCATGCCCGTCGATGAGTGGCACGTTGAGCGAGAAGTCCTGCGCGAGGCGGACCATGGCGTCGTAGATCGCCGTGTCACCGTGCGGATGGTACTTACCCATCGCATCCCCGACAATTCGGGCAGACTTCACGTGGCCGCGGTCGGGGCGGTAGCCCTGCTCGTACATCGACCAGAGGATGCGCCGGTGCACGGGCTTGAGGCCGTCGCGGGCGTCGGGCAGGGCGCGGGAGTGGATGACCGAGAACGCGTACTCCAGGTAGGAGTCGGACACCTCGGTGACCAGCGGATTGTCGAAGACCCGCGCGCCAGCCTGGTCGAACGAGGAGAGATCGACCTTGTTGTCCTTACGGCGTGCCATGACTCAGATCTCCACTCGAACGAAACGGGTGCTCATGCGTCGATCGCTTCCCGGTCGACGCGGTCGGCGGAGTCGATCAGCCAGTTACGGCGCGGCTCGACCTTCTCCCCCATCAGCAGTTCGAGGATCCGCTCGGCGGCGTCCACGTCCTCGATGGTGATCCGGCGTACGGCCCGGGTGGCCGGGTTCATCGTGGTGTCCCACAGCTCGTCGGCGTCCATCTCACCGAGACCCTTGAAGCGCGGGATGGGGGTGACGATCTGCTTGCCGGCCTTCTCCAGCTTGCGGACCGTCGTCTCCATCTCGGCCTGCGTGTAGGTGTAGACCGTCTGCGGGTTGCGCCCCTTGGTGGTGATCTTGTGCAGGGGCGGCATCGCGGCGTAGAGCCGACCCGCCTCGATCAACGGCCGCATGTAGCGGGCGAAGAGGGTGATCAGCAGGGTACGGATGTGCGCGCCGTCCACGTCGGCGTCGGCCATGATCAGCACGCGGCCGTAGCGCAGCGCGGACAGGTCGAAGGTGCGCCCCGAGCCGGCCCCGAGCACCTGGACGATTGCCGCGCACTCGGCGTTGTCCAGAACCTGCTGGAGGTTGGCCTTCTGCACGTTGAGGATCTTGCCCCGGATCGGCAGCAGCGCCTGGTATTCCGAGGAGCGGGCCATCCGGCTCGTGCCGAGCGCGCTGTCGCCCTCCACGATGAACAGTTCGCTGCGTTCGACGCCGGTGGCCCGGCAGTCGACGAGCTTCGGCGGCATCGACGCGCCCTCCAGGGCGGTCTTGCGCCGGGCCGCGTCCTTCTGTTGCTTCTGGGTGAGCCGCACCCGCGCCGCGTCGACGATCTTCTGCAGGACGACGCGCGCCTCGGCCTTTGTGCGCCGGTCCTCCAGCCAGGCCTTGACGTGCGCGTCGACGAGGCTCTGGAGCACCTTTGTGATGCCTGTGGTGGACAGCTCGTCCTTGGTCTGCGAGGTGAACTGCGGCTCAGGGATCCGCACGTGCACGACAGCGGTCATGCCCTCCAGGACGTCGTCCAGGGTGGGCGGCTCCTCCTTGGCCTTGAGCAGCCCTCGGGTGTTGCGGACGGCGTCGGCGAGGGAGCGGACCAGCGCGCGCTCGAAGCCCTTGCGGTGCGTGCCGCCGTGCGCGTTGCGGATCGTGTTGGTGAAGCACTCGACGGTGCGCTCATAGCCGGTGCCCCAGCGGAACGCCACCTCGACCTCAGCGCGACGCTGCACGTTGGACTGCATGACACCGTTGGCGTCGGCGGCGTTCTCCCGGTACGTCCCCTCGCCGTTGACAAGCAGGATGCCGGAGACGGGCCGGTCGCCGGCCGGGGCGAGGAACTCCACCATGTCGCTGAGCCCGTTGGGGTAGTGGAACCGCTCCTCGGCGGGCGTCTCGCCGGTCAGGTCCCGCAGCAGGTACGTCACGCCGGGGACCAGGAACGCGGTGTTGCGCAGCTTCATCCGGACCGCGTCGACGTCGAGCGCGGCGCCGGTCTCGAAGTAGCGGGCGTCGTGCCACCAGCGGATCGAGGTGCCGGTGGGCTGGCCGCGCTTCATCTTGCCGGTCACCTGGAGGCCGGGGCCTGCGGTGAACGGGGCGTCCGGACCGTCGCCGTCGAAGACGCCCGGGACGCCATGCCGGAACGACATCGCGTGGATCTTGCCGGCCCTGCGGACCGTCACGTCGAAGCGGCGCGACAGCGCGTTGACCGCCGAGGCGCCGACGCCGTGCAGGCCGCCGGAGGTCTTGTAGCCGGAGCCGCCGAACTTGCCGCCGGCGTGCAGCCGGGTCAGCACCAGCTCGACGCCGGAGATGCCGGACTTGGCGTGCACGTCGGTGGGGATGCCCCGGCCGTCGTCGTCGACCTGCACCGAGCCGTCGGCGTGCAGGATCACCTCGACGTTGCTGGCGTGACCGGCGACGCCCTCGTCGGTCGAGTTGTCGAGGATCTCGTTGACGAGGTGACCCACGCCACGGCTGTCGGTGGAGCCGATGTACATGCCGGGCCGCTTGCGTACAGCGTCCAGCCCCTCAAGGTGGGTGAGGTCATCGGCCCCGTACAGGGTGTCAGGCTCTGCGGTCAACTGGTCGTACTCCCCGGTCTCGGCGGTGTGCAGCCGGTCACCGGCGACATCAGCCGGCGTGGCGCGCCGCAGCGAGCCTAGCCGGAGGCTGAGACATCAGCTGTAGGCCCCGCGCGACCCGCCGGGCCCGGACCTCACGGACGTGAGCAACCTGACAGCCCGCCACCTCGCCGCACGGGCGCTCCGCAGGGTTCGAGGGTGCAGTCCTTGTGTGTCCTTCATCGAACGAATCCGTTACAGGCCATTGACGTCCGTCGCACGCGGGTGATGTGATCGCGCTCTCAGAGAATCTTTCATCTTTCGATGGATGGGAGCCCCATGCCCACAATCCGGCGTACCGCGCTCGCGGCGGCCCTCACGATCGTCACGGCCGCCCTGTCGACGGCCGTCGCACTGCCCTCACCGGTGGCCGCCGCCCCGTCGACCGCTGCCGCAGCCGCGCTGCCCACCGCCGCGGTGGCGCTCGGCGACAGCTTCATCAGTGGCGAGGGCGCCGGGGCGTACGCGCCGGTGGTCGACGCCAACGGCGTCGCCCAGGGCTTCCCCGGCTGGACGGCTCCGAACAACAACGCGTACTTCTGCCACCGGTCGGCGAACGCCTCGCTGCACAAGGCCAACCTGCCGGGCATCCAGAACCGGTTCAACCTGGCCTGCTCCGGCGGTCAGCCGCACGACATCGCCACCGCCTCCGGCGCACGGGCCAACGGCCGTACGGTGGCCGCGCAACTCGACCAACTGCGCGCCGTGGCGCAGACCAACGACATCGACCTGGTGCTTATCGGCCTCGGGTCCAACAACAGCTCGTTCACGTTCGGCAGCGTCGCCGAGAAGTGCGCCAACCGCTTCATCGCCGATGCCTGGACCGGCTGGTGGGAGTTCTGGGCGTACCTGGGCGGGCCGGTGGAGCAGAAGCCGTGCACCGACGCCGACCTGGCCACCGCGGCGCAGCTCAGCGCCGCCACCGCCGAGACCACCGCCGCCGTACGCCAACTGCTGACCACCCTCGACCAGGTGGACGCGGACGGGCAGCACCGGGTGGTGTTCCAGGACTACACAAACCCGCTGCCGTTGGACCTGAACGCGACGTTCCATACCGAGGACAGCCGGGACGACACCCGGGACAAGTTCCGCGACCTCGGGGCCGAGCGGTACGCGGCCGGCTGCCCGATCCACCGGGCCAGCCTCGCTCCCGGGCACCGCTTCTCGCAGGGCCTGGGCACCATCGTGAAGACCACCCGGGACACCCTGGCCGCCGAGTTCCCGGCCGACGACCTGGTCTACCTCAACGTGCAGCGCGCCTTCGACGGCGCCCGGCTCTGCGAGACGACGACAAGCCCCACCGGCTCGCTGGCCACCCCCATCCGGTTGCAGGACAGCAACCCGAACGGCACCTTCGTCACCAGCCTCTCCGGCAAGGACAAGATCGCCATTCAGCGGATCGCCAACACCTGTGTCAGCTACTTCCAGACCTGCCAGGAGTCGTGGCACCCGAACGCCACCGGGCACCAGGTCCTCGGCCAGTGCCTCGCCGGGGCGGCAACCACCAGTGCCCGCGCGGTGAGCTGCGTCCGGGCCACCAACGGCACGATCAGCGTCTCCTGAGGCGTCGCCCGGGGCCCGCCGACCGGCGGGCCCCGGCACCCGGGCCACCAGTTTGAGGGTGATGACTCTGAGGTATCAATATGCCTCAGAGTCATCAAGCGTTTCAGAGTGTCGACCCGGTCCGGGAGGCATCGGGACCCGATCGGTACGCCCCCCCGTGGCTACCCGCCGGTAACCTCACGCGGCTAGGCTGAGCCGGTGAACGGGGACCCGGAGTACACGCAGGAGTTCGTCGAGGTCGACGGTGCCCGGATCGGCGTGCAGATCTATCCGGAGCCGGACGGCCCACCCGGCGCCCCAGTCGTGGTGATCTGGCCCGCGATGGGGGTCCGTGCCCGTTACTACCGGCCGTTCGCCGCGGAGCTACGCACCGCCGGACTCGCCGTGGTGGTCGCCGACCTGCGCGGCACCGGCACGAGCACCCCCGTGCCGAGCCGCGCCGACAGGTACGGCTACGCCGAGCTGGCAAGCGACGTCGGCGCTGTCCTGGCCGCGCTGAAGCCCCGCCTGGACGGGCGTACCCGGGTGCTGCTCGGCCACTCCCTCGGTGGGCAGGCCGCGCTCGTGCACCTGGCCCTCGACGGCGGCGACGCGGTCGACGGGTTGGCGCTTGTCGCGGTCGGCATCCCCTACTGGCGCACCTACCCTGGCCGACGAGGGTACGGCGTGCTGCCGTACACCCAGGGGATCGCCGCCACCGCGGCGCTGCTCGGCGTCTGGCCGGGTTGGGGTTTCGGCGGCCGGCAGGCACGCGGCGTCATCCGCGACTGGGCACACACCGCGCGGACCGGCCGTTTCCCCCACCTCGACGGTACGGACACCGAGGCGGCCGTACGGGCGGTGCGGATCCCTGTGCTCGCGGTCAGCGTGGACGACGACCAGTACACCCCGCACGAGACGGTGGACCACCTCTGCGGGAAGCTGGCCGCCGCCCCGGTGAGTCGGCAGCGGTACACGGTGGAGCAGGCCGGCGCGAAGCTGGACCACTTCACCTGGGTCCGTGCGAGCACTCCGCTGGCGCGGCAGGTGGCCCGCTTCGCCGAGGACCTGCCGCGCCGCTGAGCCCGAGCCGCACCGCCCGCTGACTCACTCGTCCTGGTCGAGCGGGACCAACTCGTCGTCGCGTTCCACCTGGATCGCGCCGTGGTCCTTGCGCGGGGCCACCTCGGCGATGTTCTTGTGCGGATCGTTGTCCGGGTGCATGAGCACCGGATCGGTGGTGGCGGTCTTCTCCCTGCTCTCCTCCGGCTGCGACATGACGTTCCCCTCTTTCGTCGGGTCGGTGGGATCTACCCGCCACCGCCCGGACGACTCCTGCTGTCGCCCCACCGACCCTGGTGTCCGCGACGTGTCCGCTGCGGCACGGATCGGCCTGCCCGGGGCGGGGTTAGCCACCCGGGCGGCGGGTAAGCCGCAGCGCCCGACACGGCGGAAGGGGATCAGATGTCCGAACGGCATACCGCACTGCGCTCCATGCACGATCTGGGCTTGGCGGCCTGGTTCGGCGGCTCCCTGATGGGAGCGCTTGGCGTCAACAGCGCAGCGGCGAAAATCAGCGATTCGACCCAGCGGCTCCCGATCGCATCGGCGGGATGGTCCAAGTGGACCCCTGTCAACGCGGCCGCTATCGGCGCCCACCTGGCCGGCGCGGTCGGCGAACTGGTGACGGAGAGCCCACGGGTGGCCGCACAGTCCGGGGTTGCCCGGGCCAGCGCCATCAAGACGGCGCTGACCATCGGCGCGCTCGCGGTGACCGGCTACAGCCGCCTGGTCGGCATGCGGCTGGAAAAGGCGGGCAACCCGCCCGTGAACGGCACCACCGAGCCCAATCACCAGACACCGGCGAGTGTGGCCTCCTCACAGCGGCAGATGAAGCTGCTCCAGTGGGCCGTGCCGGCGATCACCGGAACCCTTGTGGTGGTGACCGCGTACATGGGCGAGCAGCAGAAGCCCGGCCAGGTCCTCCGCGGGTTGCTCGGCCGGTCCAACGGGCTGATGAGCGCCCCGAAGTCGATGGCCAAGATGGGCATGGGTATGGGCAAGCGACAGATGGCGATGGCCGGGCGCTGACCGTCCCGGCCCGGCCGGCGTCCCGCCGACACCTCGACGGCGGGGCACCGGCCGGCCCACACCCTCCAATTGCGGTGGACCGACGAGCGAGGTGGCCATGACGGCACATGAGGGACGCAGTGGCGCGGGCGACCGGCTGGAGCCGGAGGCGACCCAGCCGTGGAAAGCCGACGGCGGCTTCGACGCGGAACCGCCCTGGGGTGTGGGCGAGGACTCGCCGCTGGACGAGGGCAGCGAAGAGGCGGCGGTGCCCGAGGGACGGCGCGGAGACCGTCGCGCCGGGGCGCCAGCGGGCAGACGTGACCCGGCCGGACGGCACGGCTTCGGCTCGGTGGAGCCGACCCGTACGGCATCGGCCGGACCGACAGCGCCTCCGGACCCGGCACCCAGCGGCCGGTCCTTTCCCGACGACGCGGACGTCGACGACCGAACCCAGGACGCGCTGCGCAGTCGTGGCCGGCGCTCCTGAGACACCGGCGCGATGAGGCCGGTCCGTTGATCGGGCGGCCGTTCGCCGGGCGGGGGACAGCCCGCTGGCGACCCGCCCGTCAGGTGCCGGAGACCGCGGTGGCGGTCCGCCGCTCGGCCTCGTCGCCGAGCAGGGTCTCGGTGAGCAGCTGCGCCATCCGTGTCGCGTCGCGCTGGGCCTGACCGGCGCAGCAGTTGTTGAACAGCACGTGCAGCTCGTCGGCCGGGTCGGCCAGCTCGGCCAACCGGTCGGCCCACCGCTGTAGCTCCTCCTCGGCGTACGCGTAGCGGAACTTCTCCTGCTTGTCGCCGTCCCGCCAGGCGTCGCTGTGCCCGTGGAACCGGACGATCGCCGGCTCCGCCGTGCGGGTGAGGATGGGCGGCACCGACGACGGGTGCCCCTGCGGCATGTCGACGCAGACCAACGACAGGTCGTGCGCGCGCAGCAGGTCCAGAGTGTCGGCTGCGGCCGGACCGTCGAACCAGGACCCGTGTCGCAGCTCCACCCCTACCCGCCACGGCCGGCAGCGCTGCGCCAGCTCGACGATCCGACGCTCCGCGGCGACGCCCCGCGCCAGCCACGGCGGGAACTGCAACAGCACCGCCCCCAGCTTGCCGGCACCTGCGATCGGGTCCAGGGCTGCCCGGAACCGGGCCCACAACTCGTCGTACGTCGACTCCGGCAGGTCACGCCAGCGGACCCGGCTCGGGCCGGCGTCCGGACGGAGGTCGCGGGGCAGCGTGGCGACCGGGGTGGGATGGCCGGTGAAGAGGCTGAACGCCTTGACGTCGAATGTGAAGTCGTCAGGTGTCGCGTCCACCCAGCCCTGCGTCACCTCGGGCACGGGGATCGCGTAGTAGGACGTGTCCACCTCGACCAGTGGGAACCGGCCGGCGTAGAAGGCCAGTCGGCGCGCCGGTGTGTTTGCCGAGCGCGGGTACCACCCGGAGCGCAGCAGCGACTGGTCGGCCCAGGAGGACGTACCCACCCTAATGACACCCATGTCATTCAGTGGACCGCTCTCCGGGCGAATCGGCAACCGGTGAGGGCTCACGCGCGGCGGTCCCGAGGGGCCGAGAAATGTCGGGCCCCGGTCCTACGCTGCGGCGGAGCGCACATCGACGGAGGGTTGCCGCCATGACCACCACTGACCTCACCCGCGAACGGGCCGACCTGCTCCAGTCGCTGCGCCGGCACCGGGGCTTTCTGTTGCAGACAGTCGACGGGCTCACCGACGAGCAGGCGGCGACGCGCACCACAGTCAGCGAGCTGTGCCTCGGCGGCCTCGTCAAACACGTGGCGGCCATGGAGGAACGCTGGATGCGCTTCGCCGTCGGTGGCGCGGAGGAGATGCAGCGTGAGCCCGTCGACTGGGTCGGTCAGTTCCAGATGGCGCCCGACGAGACGCTCGCCGGGCTGGTCGAGCGGTTCCACACGGTGTCCAGCCGGACGGACGACCTGATCGGCACCCTCGACCTGGACGCGGCTCACCCGCTTCCCGAGGCGCCATGGTTCGAGCCGGGTGCGGCGTGGACGGTCCGCCGGGTGCTGCTGCACCTGATCGCCGAGACGTCCCAGCACGCCGGGCACGCCGACATCCTGCGCGAGGCGATCGACGGCGCCAAGACGATGGGCTGAGCCCTGAGGCGGGCCTGATGTGACGTCGTGCCCGGACGCGGCGCTGAGGGTCACGAGATGACCTCAGAAGCGTTGGACCGGGTGACCAGCGAGCGGCTGCTCGATGGTCGTCTCGTCGACTCGCCGGCCAACCCACTGCCTGTGGCACGGCTGCTGACGGCGGCGCGTGCCGCGCCGCGCCCCGGCGAGCTGACCGGCGAGGGTCGTGCCGTGCTCGCTTTCCGCCGCGCCCGGGCCGCACCGGCCGCCATGCAGTCGCCAACGGCAGCCGGCGTGCAGTCCGCACCAACAGCCGGCGTGCAGTCGCCACCGGTGGCCGGCGCGTAGCCCTCAGCGGGCTCGTTTCTCCGGTTGATCACCAGGCACACGGTGGGCGGTCAGTTGACGCGGGGCCGGCCCCGCCGGCGGTCCCCGGCGTACGCGTCGAGCAGGCCCCACCGGCCGGGGATGCCCAGCAGCTCTATCCGGCCGAAGCCAGCGGGGAGGGCCGGGTTCACAAGCAGGTTCTCGCCTGTGGGTCGCAGGCCCAGCAGGGTGCCCAGCAGCATCAGCAGCGCACCCGACGACCACGACTGGGGCCGACCGGCCACGGGCAGCTGGACGGGATACTTCGTGAGGCTGCGCTCGTAGCCGGCGATCACCTCCGGCACCGCCCCGCGGAGTGTCTGCGCCATGTCGAAGATGCCCGCCGCGATCCGGGCCGCGTGCGCGTCGAAGCGGTAGTGCCGCAACCCGGCGGCGATCAGCGCGTTGTCCGACGGCCACACCGATCCCAGGTGCGAGCCCACCGGGTTGTACGGCCGCTGGTCGGTGGCGAAGGTACGCACCCCCCAGCCGCTGAACAGCTGCGGCCCGACGAGATGCTCGGCGACCGCCTCGGCCCGGTCGTCCGGGACGATCCCGCTCCACAGCAGGTGCCCGATGTTCGACGACAGGGCGTCGACCGGCTCGCCGTACGGGTCGAGGGCCAGCGCGTAGTACTCCCGGTGCGGCAGCCAGAAGTCCCTGTTGAACCGTTCCTTCAGCGCCGCCGCCTCCTGTTCCAGCCGGTCGGCGTACTCGGGATCTCCCCAGCACTCGCGTGCCAGTCGCGCGCCCCGCCGTTTGGCGTCGTACGCGTAGCCCTGCGCCTCGCAGGTGGCCCGGGGAAAGGCGGGCTCCCGCCCGTACGCGTCGACGATGGCGTCGGCGGAGTCCTTCCAGGACTGGTTGACGGTGCCGTGCCGCTCGTTTCGGCGCTGGTAGCGCAGGTAGCCGTCGCCGGTCAGGTCGCCGTACTCGTCGATCCAGTCCAGAGCCATCCGGGCCGGGTGGCGCAGTTCGTGGACCAGGTCGGTGTCGCCGGACCAGCGTTCGTACTCGTCGAGCAGGACGACGAACAGTGGGGTGGTGTCCACCGCGCCGTAGTAGCCGGCGGTCGGCCGCTCGCCGAACGCCGCCGATTCGCCGTAGCGCGCCTCGACCAGGATCTTGCCCGGCTCCTCCTCGTGGACGTCGTCGAGCCGGCTTCCCTGCAGCAACGCCAACATCCGCAGCGTCGCCGGGGTCAGCTCGGGGGTGAACGCCATTGTCTGCAGGCAGGTGATGATGCTGTCCCGCCCGCACAGGGCCATGGCCCACGGCAGGCCACCGACAGGCACCCGCTCGCTGTATGCGAGCGGTGTGTACCGCAGCGCGCTCAGGTCGGCGAGGCTGCCCTGGTACATCCGCTCCAGGCTTTTCCGCTCGGCCACCAGTTGCGGTGCCCGATCCAGCCAGGTGGACAGGTCGTCGTGCATCCCGCTGCCGATGTCGTGCTGGTGGGACTCCAGGCTGGCGCGCACGTCCCGGCCGCCCTCGCCGCGCATTGTCGTGGCGACGTGCAGGGTGGTCTCCCACGTCCCTTCGGGCGCGACGCGGATCCGGAAGGTGAGCCCCTGCTCGTCGATGTCGGCGGAGGCGCTGCTGCTCACTGTGGTCTCGCGGACGAACCGGTCCCGCTGGTAGCGCAACATGAGCCGCTGGTTCCCGGAGTCAGCGGTGATCTGGACGTGGCGCTGCCGGACGCCTGCGTCCTCGGGGATGTCGGCGATGTCGGCGAAGTCGGTGCCCACCTCCATCCGCACCGTGAACTCGGCGGGCTCGGAGGAGTGGTTGAGCACGGTGATCCGCTCGTGCAGGCGGTCGTGGATCGAGCGGTGCCGGATGAGCGAGACGTCGGCGTCGATGTAGTGACTCGCCACGCCGGGCACCAGGAAGAACCGGGTCTCGTAGTGCGCGACGTCGTCGCGGGAGAGGGCGTTGAGGCGTTCCCCGTCGACGCTGAGCACCCAGTGGGACAGGAAGCGGGTGTCGAACGAGAAGAGACCGACCGGTGCCTGCGGATCGACCTCCATGTCGCCCTGGGCGTCGCTGATGGCGAACACGTTGCCGGCGATGACGTTCACCCGCTCCTGTTTCATTGCCGCCCCTCCCGTCGCGCCAGAGCGGCCCGGCCCAGCTCGCGGGGGTGCCGTGCGCCGGCCGGGCCGGGGAAGACTCGCCGCAGCAGCATCAGCAGCGCCATGTTGCCCCGCACTGTCAGCTCGTTGCGCAGCAACGCCACGGCGAGGTGCATCCGGCCGTTGGCCAGCTTGTCGAAGACGTCCCGGGAGGCCCCGACCACCAGGTCGGCGTCGTCGGACGACCGGGTCACCTGGATGTGCTGGTCGGCGATCGTCAGGTACCAGTGGTCGGTGCAGCCGTCGCAGCGCAGGTCCAACCGCACCGTCCCGGAGGTCGTCTCCGGCAGGTCAGGACGACGGCCGACGTCCAGGTGTTGCAGGAACTGCGTCGCGGTCGCGCCCATCACGTCCCCTCTCCCGGCATTTCCACAGGGTCGCCCGCGTCGGGATGAGCCCGGCTCACCCGAACGGGGTGATGCGGGCAGGACAGCGCGGCGACCAGGCCGAGGGCTGTTTGCCGCCTCCCGGAGCGGGCAGGCACCGGCAAGCCAGACCTATGGGAGGTATCGGAATGCGTGCGCTGCGGCTACGGCAGTGGAAGTCGGAACCGGAACTGATGGAGGTGCCCGAACCGACGCCCGGAACGGGTGAGGTGGTGGTGCGCATCGGCGCTGCTGGCGCCTGCCACTCCGACCTGCACCTCATGGACGAATTCGAGCCCGGTTCGGTGCCGTGGAACCCACCGTTCACCCTGGGCCACGAGAACGCGGGGTGGGTGCATGCCGTCGGCGACGGCGTGACCGGACTGACGATCGGTCAACCCGTGGCGGTGTACGGGCCGTGGGGCTGCGGCACCTGCGCCCGCTGCCGCGTCGGCGTCGACCCGTACTGCGAGAATCCGGCCGGCGCTCCGGTCCCCGGTGGCGGTGGCGGGCTCGGCCTGGACGGCGGCATGGCCGAGTACGAGCTGGTGCCGGACGCGCGGCACATCGTGCCCCTGCCCGACGGCCTGGATCCGGTGGAGGCGGCGCCGCTCACCGACGCCGGCCTCACCCCGTACCACGCCATCCGGCGCTCGTGGCCGAAGCTGCCACCGGGCAGCACCGCAGTCGTCATCGGTGTCGGTGGGCTGGGCCACGTCGGCGTGCAGATCCTCAAGGCCACCACGGCCGCCCGGGTGATCGCCGTGGACACCCGTGCGGAGGCTCTGCGGCTGGCGCACGAGTGCGGCGCCGACCAGACCGTCACCTCCGGCCCGACCGCCGCCGAGGAGATCCGCGCGGCCACCGGGGGACGGGGCGCGGACGTGGTGCTCGATTTCGTGGGCGCGGACGCCACACTGGCGCTCGGCGTGGCGGTGGCCCGCACCGTTGGCGACCTGACGATCGTGGGCATCGGCGGGGGGACCCTGCCGGTGTCGTTCTTCTCGGTGCCCTACGAGGTGAGCATCGCGACCACCTACTGGGGCAGCCGGCCCGAGCTGATCGAGGTGCTCGAACTGGGCGCGCAGGGGCTGATCCGGCCGAAGACCACCACGTTCGCGCTCGACGACGCCCTGGACGCGTACCGCCAGATGCGCGAGGGGACGCTCGAGGGTCGTGCGGTGATCGTGCCGTGAGTCGGCGGACGCCGGTCAGCCGGCGTCGAGCAGGCCGCGGACGTAGTGGGCCTGGCCGGCGTGCTGCTGGTCGTCCTCGGCGATGCTGACCAGCCGCACGCCGAGGGTGACCGGCGGGTCCCATGCCTCGTCGACCACCCGGTCCAGGTCCGCCGGTCGCAATCCGGCCAGGAACGATCCGGTACGCGCCGAGACGGCCGCGTAGTAGTCGACGAGGGCCTGCGCGCTCTCCGGGCGTACGCCCGCGACCTGTTCCGGCGTGTGGCCGTAGCCGGTGTCGTCCGGGTCGGCGGGCAGGCCGAATCGCTGCGCCCAGTCGCCGCTGACCCAGATCTGCTCGGCGTCGAGCAGTTGGGCGACGTGATGGTCCTGGACCCGCGTCAGGTGCCAGACCAGCCAGCCGATCGAGTTGGCGCCCGGTGCGGGCGTCCAGCGCAGCTGCTCCGGGGTGAGCCCGTCGACGGCCGAGCGGACAAGGTCGGGCAGCCGGTCGTAGGTTTCGGTCAGAAGGTCGTTCACGTCCACAGGTCACGTCTCCTTGTCGATTGCGGGTCAGGTACCGCCGACACTCCACGGCCAAACCTCGGCCGCCAGGTTGATCATGGTCCTGTCCGCGGCATGGGTGACCAGCGACTAGGTGCGTAATGTCCGGTTTGGCAGGCGACAGTCGGGAAACCGAAAACAGGCGGTGCGGATGTGGCCGGCCGTGGGATGGTTCGACGTGGATGCCGTACCGGTGTCGACCCGCCGGGATGCGGGTGGCCCGGCCGGTGGCGCGGGAGCACACCGCTTCGCCGAGGGCGGCTTCGACGAGGAGAGGCAGTGCCCATGCAGGCTCAGCGCAGGCCACCGCGCAACCAGCGGAGCCAGACCCGGGACGACCGGACCGGCGGCGGCATGACCGGGGCGGCCACGCCACTGACCATCTGGGCCGCCGCCGTGCTGCTCGGCCGGATCGGCGCCGGTGACGACGACATCGAGGACGAGCGGCACATCCTGCGCGGCATCGAGTGACAGCGCGGCCCGGTGGCCGCCAGCGCGCTCACAGCCAGCCGCGCCGCTTGAAGATCAGGTAGAGGGTGCCGCAGACCAGCAGCATGAGCAGCAGCGCGAACAGGTAACCGAAGCGCCAGTGCAGCTCGGGCATGTGGACGAAGTTCATGCCGTACACGGTGCCGATAAGCGTGGGCGCGAACAGGATCGCCGCCCACGAGGACACCTTCTTCAGCTCCTCGTTCTGCGCGTAACTGGCGGCGGTGAGGCTGCGCATCTCCTCGTTCTGCTGCTGCGAGACGAGGGTGGCGTTGACGGTGAGGATGCTCTGGAGCAGGTGCCGGAAACCGTCCACCCGCTCCACCACCTGGGTGAGGTGGTCGGTGACGTCCCGCAGGTAGCGGCTCAGTTCCTCGTCGGCGCCGTCACCGCCGGCCAGCGCGCCGAGCATTGCCAGCAGCGGTCGGGCCGCCCGCTGGAACTCGATGACCTCCCGGCTGAGCCCGTAGATGCGCCGGCTGGCGTTCGGGTCACCGCCGAAGACCTGCGTCTCGATCTCGTCGATGTCGTTCTCCAGCCCCGCCACCACCGGCGCGTACCCGTCGACGACCTGGTCGAGGACCGCGTACAGGACCGCCTCGGGCCCCTGGGCGAGCATCGGCGCGTCGGCCTCCATCCGTCGCCGCACAGCGGCCAGGTCGGGGGCCTCACCGTGCCGGACGGTCACTACGAAGTCCGGCCCGATGAACAGGTGCAGCTCGGAGAACTCGACCTCTTCCCGCATGTCGTCGTAGCGGGCGGCGCGCAGCACCACGAACAGGGTGTCGCCGTACTGCTCCAGCTTGGGCCGCTGGTGGGCGTTGATCGCGTCCTCGACCGCCAGGTCGTGCAGGCGGAACTCCCGGGCCAGCGAGGTGATCTGGTCGATGTCGGGCCGGTACAACCCGATCCAGGCCATCGCGTCGGTCTGCTCCTGGAGGCAGCGGTACGTGTCGGCGAGACCGTTCGGCGAGGCGAACCGGTGCCCCTGGACGTAGACGGCGCTGTCGACAAGACCGCCGGAGGGCTCCGTGGTCGGCTCCCCCATGGGTGGCACGCCGACGCGGGTCTCGTACTCGTCGAGTTGGCGGCCGAAACCACCGCCCGGGCGAAACCGACGGCCGCCGACCATGACGCGCTCCCTTTTCCGGTGCCGCCCGTCCGGCGGCCTCCCCACCGGGACGCGCTGCTTTCCCCGGGCCCTGCGGCCCGAAACCCTCCGGCGTGCCGCCCGCCGGACGCCCGGCGACCAACGGTTTCGGCGGACGGGCGGCGGTGCGCCGACGGATACTCGCGGTGACCATGGGCGGGACGGGGGTAGCGCCGATGGAGGTCGACAGGCGCGCCGGCCGGCGGACGGACCGGGTGCGACGCTGGCTGCTCGCCGACGCGTCGGAGCGGCCCGTGCCGCAGGGTCTGCACGCCCGCCCACCGGCGCAACGGAACCACCCGTGGTGGAAGGTGATGTGCCTGACCGGCGTCGACTACTTCTCGACGCTCGGCTACCAGCCGGGCATCGCGGCGCTTGCCGCCGGGGCGCTCTCGCCGGTGGCGACCCTTGTGCTGGTGCTCGTGACGGTGCTGGGCGCGCTGCCGGTCTACCGGCGGGTGGCGGTGGACAGCCCGCACGGTGAGGGTTCCATCGCGATGCTGGTACGCCTGCTGAGCTACTGGCCGGGCAAGCTGTTCGTGCTGGTGCTGCTCGGTTTCGCGGCCACCGACTTCATCATCACCATCACCCTGTCCGCCGCCGACGCCACGGCGCACCTCGACGAGAACCCGTTCTGGCCCAGTGGTCTCAAGGGTCACGAGGTGCTGCTCACGCTGCTGCTCGTGGCGCTGCTCGGCGCGGTGTTCCTCAAGGGCTTCGGTGAGGCCGTCGGGATCGCCGTCGTCCTGGTCGCTGTCTACCTGACGTTGAACGCCGTGGTGATCGTCGACGCGCTGTGGCGGGTGGTGACCCATCCGAGTGCGGTCGGGGACTGGACCACAGCCCTGACCACCGGGCACGGCGACCCACTGATGGTCGTCGCGCTGTCCCTGCTGGTGTTTCCGAAGCTGGCGCTGGGCCTCTCTGGCTTCGAGACCGGCGTGGCGGTGATGCCGCACATCCGGGGGGACCCCCAGGACTCGGAGGACCGTCCGCTGGGCCGGATCCGGGGCGCGCGTCGCCTGCTCACCACCGCCGCCGCCACAATGAGCGTCTTCCTGATCACCAGCAGCGTGACCACCACAGTGCTGATTCCGCCCGAGGCGTTCCAGCCGGGTGGTCCGGCGAACGGGCGGGCCCTCGCCTATCTGGCGCACGAGAATCTCGGCCAGGTCTTCGGCACGGCGTACGACCTGTCGACGATCGGGATCCTCTGGTTCGCGGGCGCCTCGGCGATGGCCGGCCTGCTCAACCTGGTGCCCCGCTATCTGCCCCGGTACGGCATGGCGCCGGCCTGGGCGCGGGCGGTCCGGCCGTTGGTGCTGGTGTTCACCGGCGTCGCGTTCCTCATCACGATCATCTTCAGGGCCAGCGTCGACGCGCAGGGCGGCGCGTACGCCACAGGGGTTCTGGTCCTGATCACCTCGGCGTCGACGGCGGTGACCCTCGCGGCACGGCGGCGCGGGCAGCGCGGGCGCATGATCGCGTTCGGAGTCATCGCCGTCGTGTTCGTCTACACAACGGCGGCGAACGTGGTGCAACGCCCCGACGGCGTCAAGATCGCCGCCTGCTTCATCGGTGCGATGATCCTGGTGTCGGCGCTTTCGCGGGTGCTGCGGGCCTTCGAGTTGCGTGTCGACCGGGTCGAGTTGGACCCGCTCGTGACGGCGTTCGTCGCCGAGCGTGCCGGGCGTCGGATCCGCCTCATCGCCCACGAGCCGGGGCGGCGCGACCTGGCGGAGTACCGCGACAAGCTGGCGCAGACCATGGCCGACAACGACTTCCCCGACGACAGCGATGTCGTCTTCGTCGAGGTCCACGTCACCGACCCGTCGGATTTCGAGACCGGGCTGCTGGTGCGCGGCAGTGTGGCGCACGACCGCTTCCCGGTGCTCAGCCTGGCCAGTTCGTCGGTGCCCAATGCGCTGGCCGCCCTGCTGCTGGAGATCCGCGACCGCAGCGGTCGGCGCCCCCACATCTACTTCGAGTGGACCGAGGGCGGTCCGGCCCGCAACGTCCTGCGTTACCTGGCGTTCGGGCAGGGCGAGATCGCCTCGGTGACCAGGGAGATCCTGCGCCGCCAGGAGCCCGACCCGACGCGCCGGCCGCACGTGCATGCCGGCTGACCAGGCAACGGACGGTGAGCGTGGTCATATCGGCTGGACGGCGGGCCGGGGTCTGCTGCTAGCCTCGGCGCAGGTCATGAGTGCCAGCGCGAAGCCCCGGCTTGCTGGCCGGCAACCCTCCTCCGCGGTGGGGTGCCCCGGGTGAAGACCAGGCACCGGCAGGACGCCGGTGCAAGCGTGGCCTGGCACCCAGGTCAGCACAGACCCGGGAGACCTCTATGCGCATCCTCACCACCGATCCACACGCCGACGGCGCGGACTTCCGCGCAGGTCGGGTCACGCCGGTACTGATCCGGCGACGGCACGTGGACATGATGCGGGTGTGCAGCGCCGCCTGTCGCGGCCGCGCAGCGCACTAGCGCACTCCCCCTTTCCAGGAACCACACCAGCGGTACGCCCTCATCGGGCGCACCGTGGGCGGCGCACGTCCACGCCCGCCCCTGACGCGACCTTCGGAGACACTCGTGCGATTCCTTCCTGCCCTGACCCGTGCCGCCGCTGTCGGTGCCGCCGCGATCCTCGCCGCGACCGCCCTCACCGCCTGCGGCTCCGACGACTCCTCGTCCGAGGCCACCGCCAACCCGTACAACCTGGCGCAGCCCGGCGTGCTGCGGGCCGGCACGCTGTCCGACGCGCCGCCGAACGTGTTCCTCAAGGACGGCAAGTTCACGGGCTTCGACAACGACCTGCTCACGGCGGTCGCCGACAAGCTCGGCCTGAAGGTCGAGTTCGTCGGCACCGACTTCTCCGCGCTGCTGTCCCAGGTCAACAACCGCAAGTTCGACGTCGGCAGTTCCTCGATCACCATCACCGAGGCGCGGAAGAAGACAGTCGACTTCGGCAACGGCTACGACTTCAGCTACTTCGGTCTGGACGTTCCGGCCGGCTCGCCGATCACCGGCTTCGACCAGCTCGCCGGCAAGCGGGTCGTCGTGGTGCAGGGCACCGTCCAGGACGACTACGCCACCGGCCAGAAGCTCGACCCGGTCCGCGTGCCGGACTACAACGGCGCGGTCAACCAGCTCAAGGCGGGCACCGCCGACGCGTGGATCGCCCCCGCGGAGATCGGCGACAAGTTGGCCGCCGAGAGCAACGGCAAGATCACCGTGGCGGCGAAGCAGCTCAGCAACTCTCCGACCGCGTACGCGGTGGCCAAGGGCAACGACAAGCTGCGCGAGGCGCTGAACAAGGGCCTCGACGAGGTCATCGCGGACGGCACGTGGAGCCGGTTGCAGGCGCAGTACTACCCGGGCCGGCCGGTTCCGGAGGACTTCAAGCCGGGCAGCGGCACGGTGGCAGTGCCGTCGGCTGCTGCGTCCGCGTCCGCCGCTTCCTGACGGCGTACCGGTGACGAGCGAGCAGGGCGGTAGGAGAGGCGACCGATGGATCCGTTGAGCACCCTGTGGGAGACCTTCTTCGACTGGAGGTCGATGCGCGAGGCACTGCCCGACATGCTGACCGTCGGGCTGCCCAACACCCTGATCCTGGCGGTCTCCGCCGCCCTGCTCGGCTCCGTGCTGGGCCTGCTGCTCGCTGTCGCCGGCATCTCCCGCAGCCGGTGGCTGCGCTGGCCGGCGCGCGTCTACACCGACATCTTCCGCGGGTTGCCGGCGGCGGCCACGATCCTGCTGATCGGCGTCGGGCTCGCCCCGCTGGGAATGGAGATCTGGGGGCCCGACCCCTACCCGCTGGGCATTCTGGCGCTGTCGCTCATCGCGTCGGCGTACATCGGTGAGATCTTCCGCTCGGGCATTCAGTCGGTGGAGGCCGCCCAGTTGGAGGGCGCTCGCGCGCTCGGCTTCTCCTGGGCCGACTCGATGCGGCTGGTGATCATTCCGCAGGGCATCCGGCGGGTCCTGCCCGCCTGGGTCAACCAGCTCATCGCGCTGATCAAGGACTCCAGCCTTGTCTACTTCCTCGGGCTGGTGGCAAGCCAGCGGGAGCTGTTCCGGATCGGGCAGGACTACGCGGCAAACACCGGCAACCAGTCCGCGCTGCTGCTGGCCGGGCTCTTCTACCTGGCGTTGACAGTCCCGCTGACGCACATCGTCAACTGGATCGACCGGCGGCTGCGCCTCGGCCGGCCGGCGACCGCGCCACCAGACGACGACGAGGACGAGCTGGCGCTTGCCGGCATTCCGGAAGGAGACCGCCGATGAGCATCGCGACGACCACCTCGGTCAGCCTCGACGCGCGGGACGTACACCTCGCCTTCGGGCCCAACCGGGTGCTGCGCGGCGTCGACCTGACAGTGCCGCGCGGTGCGACGGCCTGCGTGATCGGGCCCTCCGGTTCGGGCAAGTCCACTCTGCTGCGTACCCTCAACCGGCTCATCGAGCCGGACCGCGGCGACGTGCTGCTGGACGGGCGCAGCGTGCTGGGCGACGACCCGGACGCGCTGCGGCAGCGGGTGGGAATGGTCTTCCAACAGTTCAACCTCTTTCCGCACATGAGCGTGCTGCGCAACATCACCCTCGCACTGCGCCGGCTGCGCAAGCTCAGCGAGGACGAGGCGGTCGCGGTCGCCCGCGCCCAGTTGGAGCTTGTCGGGTTGGCCGGAAAGGCCGACGCCCGGCCGACGCAACTCTCCGGCGGCCAGCAGCAGCGCGTGGCGATCGCCCGGGCGCTGGCCCTGCGCCCCGAGGTGATGCTTTTCGACGAGGCCACCTCGGCGCTCGACCCCGAGCTGGTGAAGGGCGTACTCGGCGTGATGGCCGACCTCTCCGCCGGCGGAATGACGATGGTGGTGGTCACCCACGAGATGGGCTTCGCCCGGCAGGTCGCCGACACCGTCGCCTTCATGGACCGGGGCGTGGTGCTGGAGGCTGGCCCACCGGAGAGGATCTTCGAGGGGGCCGAGCATCCACGGCTGCGCCGGTTCCTCGACCAGGTGCTCTGAGCCGCGCTCGACCAGGTGCTCTGAGCCGCGCCCCGCAGGGCAGCGTCAGTCCTCGGGGCCGCGCCCCAGCAGCCGGATCTCCTCGTTGTCGAGCGTGGCCTGCAACTCAAGCAGCACGAGGTCGTCGATCTCCCGCCTGTCGCGCATTCGGGTGACCTCGCGCCGCTTGTGGGCGAGAAGCCCGAGGCGCAGTTGGCGTTCCAGGTCACGCTCCTCGGCCGTCTCCCCACCGCCCTCCTTCACGTCCGCCAGGTGCCGTTGGTATTCGGCCTCCAAGCGGCGAACCGCGTCCTCCCCGGCACCGATCTCCGCGGCGACCTGGGGCATCGCGGACAGGCCGACCTCGGTGGCGCGCAACCGCGCCTGCCGCAACTCGTCGTCGCGTCCGGGGTCACCGCCCAGCCCCGCCCAGCGCACCACAAGTGGCAGGGTGGTGCCCTGCAACAGCATGATCAACACGATGGTCAACGCGGTGACGAAGATGATCAGGTCGCGTTCGACCACCGGTCGGCCGGCGACAGTCACCGTCGGGACGGCCAGGGCCGCAGCCAGCGAGACGGCTCCCCGGAACCCGGCCCAGCCGGCGACGGTGCCGACCCGCCAGCGGGTCGACACCGACTTTCCGTCGTCCGACATTTGGCGACGCAGCAGGGACACCGACTCGCTCGTCAGGTAGACGAACAGCAGCCGCGTGGCGATCACGACCGAGGCGACCACCACCACGATCACCAGAGCCCGTCGCGGCGAGGTGCTGGTCATGCCCTGGACGGCCCGGGGGATCTGGGTGCCGAGCAGGACGAACAGGCCGCCGTTGATGAGGAACGTGGACAGGTCCCAGAACGCGTAGGCCAGCACGCGGGAGCGGGCGCGGATCACCCGTGGGCCGGCGTAGGCGAGGACCAGGCCGGCGACGACCACCGCGAGCACACCGCTGGCGTGCACCGAGTCGGCCAGCAGGAACGCGCCGAACGGCGTCAGCACGCTCAACGCGCCCTCGCGCAGCGGATCGTCGAGCCGTTTGCGAATCAGCACCACGAAGCCGCCCACCAGCAGCCCGGCGAGCACCCCACCGGCGCTGGCGCCGACGAACTCCTCGCTGATGCCCAGCACACCCGGCTCGGCGGCGCCGGTGAGCAGACCCACGGCCACCGCGAAGATCACCAAGGCGGTGCCGTCGTTGATCAGGCTCTCCGCGTGCAGGGTGGTGAGGAGCTTGCGGGGCAACCGCTTCGCCAGGCCGGTGACCGCGGCGGCATCGGTCGGCGCGAGAACCGCGCCGAGCACCCACGCGGCAGCGGGGTTCACCCCGAGCGCCTGCGCGGTCAGCGACACCGTGACCATGGTGAGCAGCACGAGCACCACGGCGAGCAGCCCGATCACCGGCAGGTTGGCCCGGATCTCGCGCAGGCTGATGGTGAGGCTCTCCCGGTAGAGGATCGCCGGAAGGAAGATCAACAGCACCAGGTCCGGTTCCAGGGTCACCTCGGAAAACGGCGGTGTCAGCCCGAGCAGGACTCCCAACGCGATGAGCAGGATCGGCGGCGCGACCCGGTACCGGCCGCCGAGGGTGGTGCCGATCAGGACTGTCATGCCCAGCACCACGATCAGGACAAGCGCCTCCACGCGTACCTCCCTCGATCCGTGGCGACGACGGCACCCGCCGGTGCCTCCATCTGACCGCACGCCGCCGGACGGTTCCACGAGAACCGGCAAGTCGACCGGCCGCCGGAACGCGGCAGCACCCCTTGTCGGTCGACGACGGCGCTCCGGTCAGGCCGACGACAGCGCGCACGCCACGTCACCGGTGTCGGTGGCTGCGACGCTCACGGTGAATGCCGGCGGCGCGCACAGAGCGGGTCGGCGGCGACACCGCAGGCGCGGGCGGCGACGGCTCAGGCGCGGGCGCGGGCGGTGACGGCTCAGGCGCGGGCGCGGGCGGTGACGGCTCAGGCTCAGGCGCGGGCGCGGGCGGTGACCGCTCGGGCGGTACGGAGGTGGTCGGCCGCCTCCTCGGGGCGGCCCAGCGCGGCGGCCAGCGCGGCGAGGTGACCCGCTACCGGGCCGGCGGTGAGGATCCCGCTGCCGGCGGCCAGTTCGGTGGCGGCCGGGCGGAGCGCGGCGGCGACATACTCCATGGTGGATCTGTCGTCCACCGCGAGCGCCGCCTGGGCGAGGAGGCAGAGCCGGGTCTCCCGCAGCAGGTCGTGCGGACCGTCCGAGAGGGTCCGCAACGCGCTGCGGGCCGCGTCCCGGTCGCCCGCGGCGGCGAGCAGCAGCGGTCGGACCCACGGTTCGTGCGGCCCCCAGTCCAGGCTGGCCCGGTCCTCGGCGTCCAGGACCGAAACCGGGCGCGCCCCGTCGACGAGCCGCACCGCACCGGGCGGCTGGGCCTCACCGAGCAACCACGCCGCACCCACCGGCCCGGCAACCGGTCCTCCGACGTCGGCCGGTCGATCGGCACGCGCCGGTCGATCGGCAGCCAGCGGATCGGCGCTGGCGGCGGCGTCCAGGTGCAGGCCGAGCAGCGCGAGCGGGAGCAGCCCACGGGTCAGGCCCGGCATGTCGTCGGCCGGCAGCCGGTCGGCAGCCGCCCGGTACGCGTGCGCCGCAGCGGCCCGGTCGCCGTCCAGGGCGAGGCGCAGCGCGGCGTACCAGCCGGTGAAGACGCCGACAAGCGGCAGCTCGTACCGCTGGGCGAGGCGGTCGGCGGCGCGCGCGTGCGCGTCGGAACCGGCCCGGTCGGCGTGCGCGCAGCACGCCTGGACCAGGACGAGATGGCCCAGCACCTCGAAGGTCACCAGTTGGTGCCGGGCGGCAACGTCGATGAGCTGCTCCCCGATCCGCGCCCGCTCGGCGGCCAGCCCGACCCTGTCGAAGGCGTGCATGAAGCGCGCGTTGAGCGCGAAGGCCAGCAGCCCGGCGTCCCCGGCGGTCCGGGCGATCGTCTCGGCCTCGGTGGCGGCCCGGCGACCACGGTCACCGGTGCTTCCGCGTAGTTCCAACGCGAGCGTGCTGAGCAGCCGGCTGCGCTGCGCCGAGCCGGTCGAGCCCAGACCGGCCAGGGCGTGCTCCGCGGCGCGGACGATCCGCTCGGAGAGCAGGTCGTCGTCGTTGCGGGTCCAGATGGCGGGTACGTCGAAGCCGGCCAGCACCGCCGCCGTCAGCCGGGGATCGCCGACGGTTTCGGCGTCGGCGATCGCTCCGGCCCGGTACCGCCGCGCCTCTGCCAGCCGGCCCGTCACCGCCAGCGCCCGCCCGAGGCCGAGCACGGCGCTCAGCCGCTCGCGCCGCTCGGTCCCACCAGCCCTGTCGTACGCCTCGATGACCTGCGCCCACAGCCGGGCCGCCTCGTGCGGGTTCCCAGCCCGCTCGGCCAGCTCGGCGGCGGTACGCGCGTAGCCCGCGGCCCGGTGGGCGGCGTCCGGTCCACCCGCGCGCAGCAGGTGGTGCGCGAGCGCGGCCGGGTCGACCGGCTGGCGCTGTTGCAGCACGTCGGCCACCGAGGCGTGCCAGGCGGCGCGGCGGGGCGCGGACAGGTCGGCGTAGAGGGTGTCGCGGACCAGGATGTGGGTGAACCGTAGCTGCCCGTCGGACTCCCGCTCGGTCAGGAAACCGGCCTGCAACGCGCGGTCCAGTGCGTCCAGCACCGTCGTCGGGTCGTCAGTGAGCGCGCCGAGGACCTCCGGGTCGAGGTCGCGGCCCAGCACGGCCGCCTGCCGCAGCACGGTACGGGTCGGTTCGGGCAGCTGCCCGACGCGGTGCCGGATGACGTCGCGCACTCCCGGTGGCACCGCCGCCAGCGCGACAGCGCCCTCGCCCGCGTACAGCTGGGCCAGCTCGCGTACGAAGAACGGGTTGCCGCCGCTGCGGTGGTGGATCAGCCGGACGGTCGGCGGGTCCAGCTCCACCCCGGCGACGGCACGGGCCAGTTCGCCGGTCGCCTCGTCGGACAGGCCGGCCAGGTACTCCCGTACCGGTTCCAGGCCTGCGGAGCGGGCCAGCGCGGCGGTCAGCTCGGGGTTGATCTCGGTGGCCCGGTAGGTGCCGAGGATCAGCACCGGCCCGGTCGCCGGCTGCGGGCCGGTGAGCAGCCCGGTCAGCAGGTCGAGCGTGTCCCCGTCGGCGCGGTGCAGGTCGTCCAGGACAAGCAGCAGCGAGCTCCGGTCGGCGACGCCCGAGAGCAGCGACGCCACCGCGCGGTGCCTGCGGAACCGGGCCACCGCCGGATCGCCAGCACCCTCGAACCCATCTTCGGCCGGCCCGGCCAGCGCCGTCGGCCCGGTGAGCGCTGTCGGCCCCGCCAGCGTCGGCCCGGTGAGCGCGTCGGTGATCTGGGTCCACGGCCAGGCCGCCGGGGCGCCCTCGTACTCCGGGCTGCGACCCCACGCCGTCGTCCAGCCCTCGGCGGCGAGTCGGCGGGTCAACGCCTCGGCCAGCGCGGTCTTGCCGGCGCCCGGGTCACCGCTGAGCAGGGCGAGCGCGGGCCGACCGGCGCGGCCGACGGCCTCGGCGGCGTCCCGCAGCCGCTGAAGTTCCGCGTCCCGGCCCACGAACGGCCGTTGCGGCGCCGAGCCGACTCGACCAGGTGGCGGCGGCGAGCCGACTCGCGCGGACGGCGACGTGGACCCGACTCGCCCGGACGGCGGCGGCGCGGTGCTGGCGATGGTGAGGTGGGGCGCCTGGGCCAGGATGTCGGCTTCCAGCTGCCGCAGCTCGGGCCCCGGGTCCAGGCCCAACTCGGCCACCAGGACGTCGCGCGCCTGGCGCAGAGCGGCCAACGCCTCGCCCTGTCGACCGGAGCGGTACCTGGCGACCGCGAGCAACCGCCAGGCGTCCTCCCGCAGCGGATGGTTGGCGAGGTGGGCGGGCAGGTCGGCGGCTGCCTCGTCCGGCCGACCCAGCGCCAGCAGCGCCTCGGCGCGTCGCTCGACGGCGAGCATCCGCAGCTCGTCCAGCCGGTTGATCTCCGCGGCCGCCCAGATCTCACCCGCGCAGTCGGCGTACGCGGGCCCGCGCCACAACTCCAGGGCCGCGTCCACGGCGTCCAGGGCGGGTGCGGGCAGTCCTGCCGTGAGCAGCTGTCCCGCCTCGCCGACCGCAGCCTCGAACCGCCAGGCGTCCACCGCGTCCGGGGCGGCCCGCAGCACGTACCCGGTGGGTTCGGTGACCAGGAGCCGGGGTGGCTGCCGGGGCGGCCGGTCCGGCTCCAGCGCCCGCCGCAGGTCGGCGACGAAGGTGCGGATGGCACCCACCGCGCCGTCGGGAGGGCTCTCCCACAGGTCGTCGACGAGGCGTTCCACAGGCACGACCCGGCGCCTGGCGATCAGCAGCCGGGCCAGCACGGTGCGCTGCCGAGGCCCCTTGAGCGCGACCGGGCCACCTTCCGTCGTGGCGGTCACCGGCCCGAGCACGCCGAAGGTCACCGCCTCGGGTGCGGCCTGCTGCCTGGTCACAGGACCAATCTAGGCGGGCGTCCCGGGCCACCTCGGCCGACCGGTACTGATCCGTCGCTGACCGGTCGCTGATGCCCACCGGCCAGGCTCGATCAGGTACGACGGCGACGGGCACCCGCCACCGCCGACCCCGCTCATCAGAAAGGTTCCCCGTGGACCCGAGGATCAACGGTTTCGACTACCGCCGCATCACCGTCGCCGACGGCGTGACGCTCAGCGCCGCCGTGGGCGGCTCCGGGCCGGCGATCGTGCTGCTGCACGGTTTCCCGCAGACCCATCTCATGTGGCGCCACGTCGCGGCCGACCTGGCCGCCGACCACACTGTCATCTGCCCCGACCTGCGCGGGTACGGCGACAGCGACAAGCCCGTGGACACCGACGGCGAGGCGTACGCCAAGCGCACCATGGCGGCGGACATCGTGGCGCTGGCCGGCGCGCTCGGTCACGAACGCTTCGCGCTGGCCGGCCATGATCGGGGTGCCCTTGTCGCGTTCCGGACGGGCCTGGACCATCCGGCGGCCGTCAGCCGACTCGCCCTGCTCGACATCCTGCCCACCCTGGACATGTGGGACGTGCTGCACGGCGTCTCGGCGGCCGTGGCGTTCCACCTGTACCTGATGGCGCAGCCGCAGGGCCTGCCCGAGCAGATGATCGGCGGCAGCCCGGACGCATTCTTCGGCTACTTCCTGGACCTGTGGGCACGCGATCCGGAGGCGATCCCCGCCGACGTACGGGCCGCGTACCTGCGCGCTTCCCGGGAGGCGGTTCCCTCGATCGTGGCCGACTATCGGGCGTCCGCCGCGGTCGACGTCGCCCACGACACCGCCGACCGGGCGGCTGGCAACCAGCTGCGGATGCCGGTGACGGTCCTCCAGCAGGACTGGGGTGCCGCACTGGGCTACGACGCGGCAAAGGTGTGGCGGGCCTGGGCGCAGGATCTGGAGCACCAGACCGTCACCTGCGGGCATTTCATGGCCGAGGAGGCGCCGGCCGAGGTGGTCCGGGCGCTGCGCGCCCTGCTGCGGCGATAGATCGACAACCGCCCATGACTTTCAGTTAGATTCCCGACACGTATAGTTATGGAAGGGAGGTGGCCGGTTCGCCGGCCCTCCCCCTGCCACGCTGCGCGCAGCCCGGCCGGAGCCCTTCGGCACCCCATCTGACCTGCGGATACACGACGTTACGCAAGTGGACGCGAACCGCCCGCCGGTGATACACAGGCAGATACCGGCCAGCCAACGACGGCGAGTCGCTCACCTCCTCGACCATCGACCGTCCACACGCACCGCCTGGACGAAGGCCGCCGACGGACCGCGCCGCGAACGCGGGACCAGCAGCACGGCACATCCCCCGGCGGGCGGCGGGTGACCACGGTCCTTCGACCAGGGAGTTGCCGTGGGAATTCTGCGAGTCCGGGCCAAGCACCAGCCGTTCGAGGTGGCCGCTCTGATCACGACGTCCATCTGCGGTGTCCTGCTGATGACGCTCGACGCCCGACCACCGTCCGTCCAACTGTCAATGCCCGAACCCATCCAGCTCGGCTGGGAGGTCTCCCTGATCGTCGTCGGGGTGGCCGGGCTGTTGGGCATCCTGTGGCCCGGTCGTCTCTCCACCGGCCTCGGCATCGAGTTCGCATCCGTTCTGGTGCTCGGCACCATCACCGGCATGTACGCAGTGGCGCTGGTGGCGGTGTCGGGCCAGCAGGGCGTCGTCGCGGCGTCGCTGATCAGCGCGGTGCCTGCGGGGTCGTTCTGGCGGGCCGCCCAGATCGCCAACGACCTGCGCTGCCTGGCCTACGGCCACCAGTGCACGACCCACCGGCGGGTCGTGGGAGGTGTCACGTGATCTCAGCACCGACCCCCGAGGCGCCGGGCTGGGTACAGGTGCTGATCAGCCTGCTCGGCATCCTCGGCGGGAGCACCGGCCTGGCCGCCATCGCCACAGTCGTTGTGCAGCGCGGCAAGTTCAAGGCCGACGCGGCCGACACCCTCACCGAGGCCGCCCTGACCCTCGTGCAGCCACTACAGTCGCGGATCACGGAGTTGGAGGGTCAGGCGATAAGCGCCAGATCGGAGCTGGGACTGCTGCGCGAGCAGGTCAACCAGTTGCAGTTCGTCGTCCGGGTCCTCACCCGCACACTGGACCGGTGGCGGACGGCGATCCGTGCGCCCGACGCCACCCTGCGCAAAGTCCGGGCGGTCGTAGCGGAGTCCGACCGGCAGCCCGAAGACTCCTGAGCTTCCCGGCTTCCGGCGTGGCTGCCCGATCGCTGGCCGACGCGGGCTGGTAGCCCGGCCGGCTAGCCGGGCGCCGCGTCACTTCCGACGACGGACTCCCGCCTCCACATTGCGGGCATCGCGTCGAGCAGGACGATCAGCAGCAGTATCCCGGCGACGATCGCGCTGGCGGCGAGCTGCGAGAGCCCGATGCTCACGAACCCGCCCACGATGATGGCCGGCACACCGATCAGCCGGGCCCAGGGCAGGTGGGAGTCGACAAGCATCGACAGCAGGATCCGGCCGACCAGGAACAGGACCGGCCCGACGACGCCCACGACCAGGTGCCCGTGGTCGCGCACCGCCGGGTCCTCGATCGTCATCTCCATGGCCACGGAAGTCGCAAGCACGCCGGCGATCATGACGAGGTGCAGGTAACCGGCGAGGAGGGCCAGCTTGCTGCCGGGCGGGCCGGCGGCCTCGATGGCCGCACCCACCCGCCCGCCGGCGGGCACCAGGTAGAGGCGGGCCAGGGCCACCGCCGTCACGAACGCCAGGACGAACGCCATGGTGCGCTCGTGGTCGAAGCCCGCGTCGCTGTAGGTGACACCGGCCATCAGGATGAGTTCACCGAGCGCGATGATGAAGATCTGCTGATAGCGCTCGGAGAGGTGTCCACCGTTCACCTGGAGGTCCGGCCACGAGCTGCGGCCGAGCCTCGGCGTCGGCCAGCCGAGCCGCGCCAGGCCGTACTCCATCACCAGGGCGAGCGCCCAGAGCAGCTCCCGCACCGGGGCGAGGGCGGCACCGACGATCCAGAGCACCCCGGAGACCGCGAACCAGATCGCCACCCGCGCCGTCCGCACCTGCAACGGGTGCCCGCGCAGGGCGGGGAGCAGCAGCGCTGCCCGGCCCAGGTGGATGGCGACGTAAGCGACGGCGAACACGAGTGCGTGCTCGTCGAATGCTGTGGGCACGGCGGCGGCCATCAGCAGGCCACCGAACATCACCCAGAGCAGCAGGGCGACGATAAGCGGGGCGCGCGGGTCGAACCAGTCGGCCGACCAGGCTGTCACGAACCACACCCACCAGATCGCCGCCAGCAGCACCAGCACCTGGAAGCCGCCGAGGATGCTGAGGTCGTGCAGGAACGCCCGGGAGAGCCGGGTCAGCGCGAAGATGACGGTCAGGTCGAAGAACAACTCCAGGAACGACGTACGGCGGGGGTTCTCCCGCCGTTGCAACAGCCGTCCCGGAAGCCCACTCGTCATTCGCTGTCCCCCCGGGCACGCAGCCGCAGTCGCCGCCCCAGTCGTACCACCCGCGCCGAGGTGCCCGGGTCGATTCGCTAGCGGGACCGCTCGGCGACCACCACCGAGATCCCGTCGAGGACCCGTTGCAGGCCGAACTCGAAGGCGTACTCCGGGCCGTACGCGGCGCCGTGCTGCTGCCCGGCCGCCGTGCCGACCCGGGACGCGGTCGGGAACCTGTCGGCGGTCAGGAACGTCTCCAGCCACGGCGCGTGCGACTGCCACCACTGGCCGTCGGTCATGCCGGTCTCCCGCTCCAGGTCGAGCACCTCCGACGCGGCGCGGGCGGCGCTCTTGACGTGCCCGAGGACGAGGGTGAGCACCGCGTCCATCTCCACATCGGTGAGACCGATGTCGGCGACCGCGCCGAGTTCGTGGTCGTACTTGGCGATCGTGTGCGGGCCCAGCACCGGCCGGGTCGTCTCGGCCCGCAGCATCCACGGATGGCGCTTGTAGAGCGCGAGGTTGTCGCGGGCGATCCGCTCCAGCCGGGCCCGCCAGTCGCCGTCGACAGCGGTGCGGGGCATCTCGCCGTAGGCGGTGTCGATCATGACGTCGACGAGTTCGGTCTTGCCCGGCACGTACGTGTAGACCGACATGGTGCCGACGCCGAGCGCCTCACCGACCCTGCGCATGGTCAGCGCGTCCAGGCCCTCGGTGTCGGCGATGTCCATCGCGGCGCGGACGATCCGGTCGACGCTGAGCCCCTGGCCGGCGCTGCGACTGGTCGGCTCCCGGGTGCGCCACAGGATGGCCAGGCTGCGGGCCGGGTCCGCGCTCGCCTTACGCTGACTCGCCATGGTCGGCAATCCTAACAACGCGGCCGTACGCCGTACGACGCCCGGATCCGGGTCAGACGCCTTCCCGATCGTCGGTCATTGTCGGGCCGGCGGCTGCCGGCACCAGGTGGAGGATCTCCGGTGCGCCCTCGGTCAGGTCCTGGACCCGCCGCTCGGCAGCACGGTCCTCGCCTGTCAACCGGCCGCCGTGCTGGCGCAGGTGCTCGCCCCAGGACGGCACCAGGTACACCTCGACGAACCGGTCCGCCGTCTCGGCCGGCCGGAACAGCCCCCATCGCATCGCGCCGGTCCGCTGCCGGGCACCGCGCACCATGTCCATCGCCGTGAGGAACGCCTGCGTCCGTTCCGGCCGCACCGTGTACTGCACGGTCACCAGCACCGGCCCGACGCCCGGATCCGGCTCGTACACCAGGTTCAGTTGCGGCCAGTAGACAGCCGGCTCCCGGTTGCCAGTACGCAGGTCCGGCAACGGCCAGAGCCGACTCGTCACGGTGCCGATCAGCATGACCGCGGCCGCCGCCAGATAGGCGAGCACCAGTCCGCCCAGGTCAGCGACCAGACCCCAGACAAGGGCGCCGGCCGCCTGCCCGCCGGCGAAGAAGATCTGGTAGACGGCCAGCCCTCGGGCTCGTACCCAGCTGGGCAGGAAGAGCTGCATCTCGGCGTTGATGTTGGCAAGCACGGTCACCCAGGCCATCCCGGCGGGTAGCAGGGCGACGAGCACCAGCGGCACCACCCGTACCGTGCCGACAACTGTCAGAGCGATGGTGAACAGCGCTCCGGAGATCAGCAGCAGATGGTTGGCCGACAGCCGGGCGCGGATCACTGACAGCAGGAAGCCACCTCCCACCGCGCCGATCCCGAGGGCGGCCAGCAGCAGCCCGTACCCACCGGAGCCCAACCCCAGGCGCCGGTCCGCCACGAGCGGCAGCAACGCCCACAACGAGCTGGCCGGGACGACGAAGACCATGGAACGGCGCAGCAGCCGGCGCACTGTCGGTGAGTGACGTACGAAGCGGCTGCCGGCGCGCAGCGCTGCGGTGAACCGCTCGGGAACCTCGACGGCGCGGGTGTTGCCGGGCCGCCAGCGCCACAACGCGTACGCGAAGATGCCGAACGCCACAGCGTTCAGCGCGAACACCGGGGCGACGCCGGTCCGGGCGATGAGCACGCCGGCCAGTGCCGGCCCGACGGCCCGTGCGGCGTTCACGCTTATCGAGCCGAGTGCCGACGCCGAGCGCAGGTGCTCCTGCGGCACCAGCTCCGGAATCACCGCCGCCCAGGCCGGCAGGGTCAGCGCCTGCCCGACCCCGAACGCGAAGGTGAGGGTGAGCAGCAGCGCCGGCGGCATCCGGTCGGTCAGGGTGAGCACTGCCAGCAGCGCCGCCACCGCGACCAGGAACAGCTGCACGGAGATCAACAGATGCCGACGGTCGAAGCTGTCGGCCAGCACCCCGGCGGGCAGCGCCAGCAGGAGCACCGGCAGCAGGCTGGCGGTCTGGACCAGCGCGACAAGCGTGGACGCGTTGGCCTGGTGGATGAGCAGCCACTGCGCGCCGACGGTCTGCATCCAGGTGCCGACGTTGGCGGCGAGCAGGGCCAGCCAGAGATTGCGGTAGGCCGCGGTACGCAGCGGCGCCCAGGCGGAGGTCGGACGGTCAGCGGGTCCGGCCGCCGCCGTCACCACCGCCCGTCCGCGCGCGGCCGGCGCCCACCGCCGACCACCACGGACATTCCTGCACCCATGTCTCTCCAGCCGGGACCTGAGGTCACACCTGTCGCGTGACGGCATCTCCTTCCCGTTTGCGGTCATGCCACACCTCGTGAGCGTCCGGATCGACGGCGGGTGGCACAGGTAGGGCTGGGCATACCCCGGAAGGGGGCCTGGACGGCTGGGGTGCCGGGCCGTCGGCGAATAGCGTCTGCGGCATGACCCCGGAACACCCTCGTCACCTGGCCGAGGCGCTGCGCCGCCGCGACTGGTTGATCTCCGCCTGGCCGTGGCGGGCTCTGGCCTACCTCGTCAGCACCGTGCCGATCGCCGGCGTGCTCGCCATCGGGCTTCTCGTCATCGGCGCGCCACTGCTGGCCGCTCTCAACGCGTTCCGGCAGCACGGCCGACCGCCGGACCTCCCCCTCATGCTGTTCCTGGCCGTCGGCAGTCTCACAGTGCTGGCGCTCGCGCCGATCGTGAGCTTCCCGGTCGCCGTCGTCGAACGCTGGCGGCTCGGCCTCGTGGACGGCCGTCCTCTGCCGGTGCCGCGGTGGACCGGCCTGGCCGCCCGCTACCGCAGCGCGGCCGGCTGGCGCGAGGTGGCGTACCTGTTCTGCCTCGGCGGGATCGCGCCGATCGCGTACTGGGTGTTCCTGCTGCTGGTGCTCCTCGACATCGGGTTGATCGCGAGCCCGTGGCTGGCGTTCAACAGCACGTCGGAACCCGGCGACGCCGCACAGGTCATCGTCGTCTGGGGCACTGTCGACACCGCGGGCGAGGCCGTCCCGTACGCGATAGTGGGCGTGCTGCTCGTTCCGGTGCTCTGGTACGCGGCCGGGCTGCTCGCCGCCGGCCAGGCAGCGGTGGTGCGGTGGACGCTGGCCCGGCCGGTCGACGCGGCGGCGCTGCGCGAGGTCGCCCGGTCCCGGACCCGGCTGGTCAGCGCGTACGAGGCGGAACGGCGCCGGATCGAGCGTGACCTGCACGACGGCGCGCAACCCCGGCTGACGAGCCTCACGCTCCAGTTGGGCCTGGCCCGGCTGGACGTGGGAGAGGACTCCCCCGCCGCCCGGCCCCTCGCGGTCGCGCACGACCAGGCGCGGGGCCTGATGGTGATGCTCCGGCAGTTGGTGCACGGCATCCGGCCGCAGAGCCTCACCGACCTGGGCCTTGCCGGCGCCGTCCGGGAGCTTGCCGATGCAGCCCCCGTCGCGGTCACCGTCTCCGCCGACCTGGACGGCGAGTTGCCGGAGATCGTCGAGACAACCGCCTTCTTCGTGGTGTCCGAGGCGCTTGGCAACGTGGTCCGGCACGCCGGGGCGACCCGCGCGGAGGTACGCCTCAGCCGTACCGGCGGCGATCTCGTCGTCGAGGTGTCCGACGACGGGCGCGGCGGCGCCGACCCGTCCCGGGGCACCGGACTGACAGGTCTCGCCGATCGGGTCGCCGCCGCCGATGGGCGGCTGCTGCTGGCCAGCCCGCCCGATGGGCCTACCCTGGTCCGGGTGGAGCTGCCATGGCCGCGGTGACCCGGGTGGTGCTCGCCGAGGACGAGGTGCTGTTGCGGGAGGGCCTGGTCGCGCTGCTCACCCGCTTCGACTTCACTGTGTGCGCCGCCGTCGGCTCCGCGCCCGAGTTGCTTGACGCGGCCCGTACGCACCAGCCGGATCTGGTGCTCACCGACATCCGGATGCCACCGGACCGGCGCGACGACGGGCTGCGCGTGGCCGTCGCGCTGCGCGCCGAGCGACCCCGGCTCCCGGTGGTGGTCCTGAGCCAGTACGTGCAGACCGGGTACGCGGCGGCGCTGCTGGACAGCGGCGACGGCCAGCGGGTGGGCTACCTGCTCAAGGACCGGGTGGCTGAGGTCACCGAGTTCGTCGACACTCTGCGGCGGGTCACCGCTGGCGGCACCGCCATCGACCCGGACGTGGTGCGGCAACTGCTGCACCGCCCGCGCGACCCGCTGCGCGCCCTCTCCGCCCGGGAACGCGAGGTGCTGGCGCTGCTGGCCGAGGGCCGGTCCAACGCCTCGATCGCCGCCCGGCTGCACGTCACCGAGGCGGCGGTCGGCAAGCATGTCGGCAACATCCTGCTGAAGCTCGACCTGCCGCCCAGCGACGACACCAACCGCCGGGTGCTCGCCGTTCTCACCTATCTGCGCGCCGACCCGGCCGGCTGACCAGCACCGGGTCTAGATCAGGCCGGCTGCGTCGGGGCGTAGATTCGACAGCCGGTGCCGCCGCCACCCGGGCGCGGGCCGGGGAGGAGCACGGCATGTCGGAGGCGTTGCGGGTCGGTCTGCTGGGGTACGGGCTGGCGGGTCGGGTGTTCCACGCGCCGCTGATCGCCGCGACGCCGGGGCTGCGACTCGACGCCATCGTGACCCGCGACCCGCAGCGGCGCGAGCACGCACGGCAGCACTTCCCGGACGCCCGGCTGGTCGACGACGCCGACGCGCTGTGGCGTACACCCGAGGCTCTGGACCTGGTCGTGGTGGCGACGCCGAACCGGCAGCACGTGCCGATGGCCCGGGCTGCGCTGGCCGCCGGTCTGCCGACCGTCGTGGACAAGCCGCTCGCACCGACCTCCGCCGAGAGCCGCGCGCTTGTCGACGACGCCGCCGAGCGTGGCGTGCCGCTGACGGTGTTCCAGAACCGGCGCTGGGACGGCGACTTCCTGACCGCCCGGCAGCTGGTGGAGCGGGGCGAGTTGGGGCGGGTACTGCGCTTCGAGTCCCGGTTCGAGCGGTTCCGGCCGACGATCAAGCCAGGCTGGCGGGAGCTCGCCGGCCCCGAGGAGGCTGGCGGCGCCCTCTTCGACCTGGGCGCGCACCTCGTCGACCAGGCGGTGCAGCTGTTCGGCCGGGTCGAGCGCGTCTACGCGGAGGTGGACCGTCGGCGTGCGGGCGCGGCTGTCGACGACGACGCCTTCGTGGCGTTGACCCACGCCAACGGGGTGCGCTCGCACCTGTGGATGGGTGCGATGACCGCTCAGCTCGGGCCCCGGCTGCGGCTGCTGGGCGACCGGGCCGGCTACACCACGTACGGCCTCGACGTGCAGGAGGCGGCGTTGCACGAGGGCGGCCGACCGGACCAGCCGGGCTGGGGCGAGGTCCCGCCGGAGCGGTACGGCCTGCTCGGCGTCGACGGAGATCTACGCCCGGTGCCGACCGAGCCGGGGGCGTACCAGAGCTTCTACGCGCAGGTGACAACGGCGTTGCGCGAGGGTACGCCGATGCCTGTGGACCCGCGGGATTCGGTGGCCACCGTCGAACTGATCGAGCTGGCTCACCGGTCAGCGGCCGAAGGCGTGGTGCTACCGGTCCCGATCGCCTGACCGATTGCCGAGCCTGGCCGGCGGGGGTGCCGGCGGTTTGACGTGTACACCGGGCCGGCCGGTGAGCGCGCCGGGCGGGGAGCCCAGGAGCGTTGCCGGCCCGGCCCGGTGCCGGATCAGCGCTGCTTCAGCTCGCGCCAGGATGGATGGGTGCCGCGCCAGGCGTCGGCGAGGATGGCCGCCGAGGCCCGGCTGGGGCACTGCTGCACCCGCTCACGACCCGACGCCCCACCGATCTGGGCGCGGACCTCCCAACCCTGCCCATCAGTACGGATGTACACGTCCCGGCGCCCGCGCGGGGTCGTGTCTCCGTTCCACCAATGCTCCTCGACCTTCATTCGCCGACCGTATAGCAATTTTTGCGCGGAGGGTACGGCGCAGGTGCGCCCGGACCAGGGCAATAGCCGCAATTCAGGCGCAAATCGAGACCAGTGTTAACGGTTAGCAACCTTCGACGGCCGTCAACCCTGCGCGGTGAGCAGGTAGTCGTCCGCCTCCGGGCTCCACCTCAGATCGACTACGCCACCGGTCGCGGCGGCCTTGCAGAACTGGAGGAAGCTGCGGTACCCCAGCTTCTTCTCGCTGAAGTCCGGCCGGGCCCGACGCAGTTGGTTCTTCAGACCGGACAGCGCCACCGGATTGCCGGCGCTGCCGAGGTCGCCCACCACGGACCGGAGCAGACCGAAGGCCACCTCCCGGTCGCCGTGCTCGGGCAGCGAGACCTCGGGGTCACCCTTGGCGGGCCCCTCGGCCAGGTCGACCACGTTGTGCCCGGCAAGGTGGCGCAGCAGTTCCCCGAAGGTACGGAAGCCGTAGTCGGACTCGCTGAAGGTCGGGTCCTTGCGCAGCAGGGTCCGCTTGAGCCGGGATGCGGTCACCTCGCCGCTGGCGCTGCCCTGCAACCCGGCCACCGTCTGGGCCACCAGCACGGCCAGGGCGTCGACGTCCCGACCGGGCTCCTCCCCCGCCGGCCGACCCTCGGGCTCCTGCTCCCGCTCCTCCTGCTCCGGCTCGGGCGGTCGCTGACCCGGGCCCGGCTGTCGGGCCGGACGGCCCCGCCTGCTGGCGGTCGGCGGGATGTCCACGCCCTCCAGCCGGTCGTAGTAGAGGAACTCGTCGCACGCCGGAGGCAGCAGCGCCGAGGTCGACCCCTCGACCCCGACACCGATGACCTTCTTGTTCAGCTCGCGGAGCTTGTGCACCAACGGGGTGAAGTCGCTGTCACCGCTACAGATGACGAACGTCGAGATGTAGTCGCGCTCGAAGGCCAACTCGATCGCGTCCACTGCCATCTTGATGTCTGCCGCGTTCTTGCGGGAGGCGCCCATGCGCTGCGGGATCTCGATCAGCTCCACGTGGGACCGGGTGAGCATCCGGCGGTCCTCGTCGAAGAACGACCAGTCGGCGTACGCCCGGCGCACCACCACCCGTCCCCGCTCGGCAAGCGCGTCGGCGATCGGCCGGAAGTCGAAGGCCGCGCCGCCACGATGGTCGCGGGCGCCCAGCGCGAGGTTCTCGTAGTCCAGGAAAAGGGCGATCCGGTCTTCTTGCTCCACGCGGCACAGCGTACGCCGCGCAGAGGCGGCCGGAGCGCAACCACCACCCAACGCGACAGTCCATTTCTTACCAGCATCTTGTCGCTTTTTTTCGTTTACGGATAGGCATCTTGCAGCACAGTGGTCGGTGCTGGCACGATGACGATCAATGTCGGGCGTAGGGGGAGCGCCGGGCGGACCTCCCCACCACCATCCACGAAGGAGTGGCACCGATGTTCCGGAACTCGATGCGGGCGCGGGGTCGCCCAGGCCGCCCGACCATCACCACCGTCAGCCTCGCGACCGCCATCACAGTGCTGGCGGCCGGCGGGTCCACTGCCGCCGTCGCCGGTCCGCCGGCACCCGCCGCGACGCCTGTGGTCACCCGAGCCGGCCTCGACCCGGCGCTTGTCGCCGGGCGGGGCGCCGACGTTGACTTCGTCGAACAGGAGGCGGAGAACGCCCGCACCAACGGCACTGTCATCGGCCCCGACCGGTCCGCCTACACGCTGCCCGCGGAGGCGTCCGGCCGCCGGGCGGTCCGGCTCACTCCCGGCCAGTACGTCGAGTTCGTCCTGCCCAGGGCGGCCAACGGCATCACAGTGCGGTACAGCATCCCGGACGCGCCGACCGGAGGCGGGATCACAGCACCCCTGCGCGTCTCGGCGAACGGTAAACACGTGCGCGACATGACGCTGACGTCGCAGTACTCCTGGCTGTACAACCAGTACCCCTTCTCCAACGACCCCCGGGCCGGGCTGCTGCACCCGGACTGGTGGATCACCGAGTGCCAGTGCGTGCCGTCGGCCACCACCCCGTACCCGAGCATCAGCACGCCGTTCCGGCCCACCCACTTCTACGACGAGCAGCGACTCCTGCTCGGGCGCACCTACCGGGCCGGAGACACGATCCGGCTCACCGCGCCGAGCGGCAGCGCCGCCGCCTGGACCGTCATCGACCTGCTCGACTCCGAACTGGTCGCGCCGCCCCGCGTCCGGCTGCTCGCCGCCAACGTGCTGGCCTTCGGCGCCGACCCCACCGGCCGGCGGGACTCCGCCGACGCCCTCGACCGGGCCATCGCGTTCGCCAGGCGTACCCACCTGACCGTGTACCTCCCGCCGGGCACCTACCAGGTCAACAGGCACATCGTCGTCGACGACGTCACAATCGAGGGCGCGGGCAACTGGCACACCATCATCAAGGGCCGCGAGGTGGCCCTGTCGCCGCCCGCACCGGACGGCTCTGTGCACACAGGCGTCGGGTTCTACGGCCGCGAGGCCGCCGACGGTGGCAGCCGCAACGTCCACCTCTCCGGCTTCGCCATCGAGGGCGACGTACGGGAACGCATCGACACCGACCAGGTGAACGCCATCGGTGGCGCGATGAGCGACTCCACAATCGACGGGCTCTACCTGCACCACACGAAGGTGGGCGTGTGGTTCGACGGGCCGATGCGCAACGTGCGCGTCACCAACAACATCATCGTCGACCAGATCGCCGACGCGCTCAACTTCCACACCGGCGTGACCGACTCGGTCGTCGCGCACAACTTCGTCCGCAACACCGGCGACGACGGCCTGGCGATGTGGTCGGACAAGACAGCCAACGCGCGGAACACGTTCGACCACAACACGGTGCAGTCCCCCACGCTCGCCAACGGCATCGCCATCTACGGCGGCACCGACGCCACTGTGTCGCACAACCTCGTCGCCGACCCGGTCCGCGAGGGCAGCGCCCTCCACGTCGGCGCCCGCTTCGGCGCGGAGCCGTTCACCGGGCACCTGCGGATCACCAACAACACCACCGTCCGCGCCGGAGCGTACGAGCTGAACTGGAACATCGGGCTGGGCGCCATCTGGATCTTCGCCCTGGACCGGAGCATCGACGCGCGCATCGAGGTGACCGGTGACGCCTACCTCGACAACACGTACAACGCGATCATGCTGGTGAGCGACTGGCCGGTGAAGGACCTCTACTCGATCAACGACGTGCGGTTCCGCGACATCCGGGTCGACGGCACCGGCACGTCAGTTGTCAGTGCCCGCTCGGCGGGGTCGGCGTCGTTCGCCAACGTGGACGCCCGCAACGTCGGCGCGGTCGGCGTCAACAACTGCGGGTCGTTCCACTTCACTCCCGCCGGCTCGGAGTTCACAGTCACCGACCTGGGCGGCAACGACGGCGGCTGGCTCGCCCCGTGGCTGCTGCCCAACACCATCACCTGCGACGACCGGCCACCGGTCTCGCCACCACCGCCTCCGTCGCGTTGGTGAACGCGGTGGGCGGCCCGGGAAGTCGGGCCGCCCACCGCACGGCTCCTGCCGCGTCAGAGCGTCCGGGCGTACGCCAGCGGCACTGTCGTCGGCTGCCCAGCCCAGCTGCCGCTCAGGGTGGCGCCGGCCGCGCCCGCGGCCCCGTCCTCCGCGGGTCGCCGGACGACGACAAGCTCGACGGAGTCGGTCACGATGATCGTGCTGTCCCCGTCGACCACCCGACGGATGTCGCCCACCGGGCGCACGCTGTTGTCCCCGGCGCCGCTGGCGACCACCGTCATCGTCGGCTCGTGCACCTCGCGCCGACCGTCGACCTCGAAATACTGCTCGGCCTGGCCGGTGCCGGCAAGGATTGCGTGGGCCAGCGCCGCCGCGTAGACCGGGTCGCCGCAGCCGTCGTACACCCAGCGCCGGCCGAGCGCCGAGTGCTCGGTGGTGCCCACCAGCCAAGCGTCCGCGCCGTCGACGGGCGCGGCGCGGTACGTCAGCGGCACCTGGTGCACGGGCCCGCCCGGGACGCCGACAAGCATCGTCTCGATGCCGACCTCGCCGGCCGGGTCGTCGAAGCGGTAGGCGCCCGAGCTCACCACGTCGAGCCCGGCCGGCCCCTGGTACCACTGTCGGTCCGGCAGCCAGGTCGTCAGCAGGGCCAGCTTCGAGGGGCGCAGCGTCGCCCGGTGCAGCAGTGCCATGTGGAGAGCCTAGGTCAGAGGCCCGCGCACGGGTTGCCGTCCACCGTGCAGCCCACCGGTTCCCTGGCCTTGGGTCGGCCGTCGCGGACGTCGAAGCGGATCGTCCGCGACCCGCCCGCCGGCACGGCCGGCCCGCTGAAGGTGATCGCCCGATCGTCCTGCCGCCATTCCGCGCCCTCGACCTCGTCGACGCTGCTGCCCTCGGCGAGGGTCACCACCACGGACCACTGGTCGGCCGGTGCCCGGCCCGGATTGTTGACCACCACCTTGCCCGTGTAGCCGAACAACCGGCTGGAGTCGGTGTCGTAGCGGGCCGTCAGCGGCGGTGGGGGCGGCGCGGCCGTGGGCGTACGCGAGGGTTTCGCCGTCGGGGTGCGGCTCGGGCTGGTGGTGGGCGACGCGGCGGTCCGGGACGGGCGCGCCGACGATGTCGCCTTCGGTGGTGCGGTGGACGTGGCGGTCGCGGCGGTCGGCTCCGACGTCGCGGTGGGCGATGACGAGACCGGCGCGGCGGCCTGCTTCGACCCGCCCGGCAGCGTCATCCAGGCCACCAGCCCCGCCACGAGAACGACACCGACCAGGGCGGTGACCACCGTCCGACGGCGGCGGCGTGCCCGCGCTGCGCCGACCCCGCCGATCAACGGCAGTTCGGCGGTCATCCCGGCCTCGCCGCGACGCAGGTCGACCTGCTGGAACGCGAGCCAGTCCAGGATCGCCGGCAGGCGCACTGTCAACGCCTGACGGAGCTGCTGCTCACGCGGTCCGTGCTGCTCCGCCGACCAGGAGCCGTGGGTGGGGACCTCGCGAACGCTCAGCCGGCAGCCCTGGGTGGTGGGGGTGACCACGCAGGTCAGCTCGGTGAGCCGACCGGCCTCGTCGCAGCGCAGCTCCAGCAGCTCCGGCACCTGACGCTCGATCACCTCGACCTCGACGTTGGCATCGAAGCCGGGCAGTCCGGCAGTGTGCAGCAGCAGCCGGTCCGGCACTCCCTCGACCATGTCGGCCTCGGCGAACCAGCGGCCGATCAGCTCCCGATCGGTCAATGCGAGCCAGACCCGGTCGGGCGGGTGGGACAGGTCGACGTGCGCGTCGATCTCGATCACGGCGAGACTCTAACGGGTTGCCCACCGACGCGTCGGGCCCCTCCCGCCTGCCCGGGACGCGCCGGTCAACCCCAGCGCGTCGACAGTTGCGCCGCCGTCGCCAGCGCAGCCCGTGCACTGGCGCTGATCTCGGCGACGAGCTGCGCCGCCGGCACGTCCCGGGCCAGCGGGTGGGCCTGACCGGCCCACAGGTTGACCACCGAGGCGTCCTCGTCGCGCCGGGCCGCGGCGAGCAGCGGGCGGGTCAGGTGCAGCACCTGCGGGTAGCCGGCCGGTGCCGCCGCGTCGTGCGCACGCAGGAAGGCGTTCACCACACCCCGGGCACGCTTGCCGGTGTACGCCCGCGTCAACGCGGTGGGTGCGGCGCTTGCCACCGCCGCGCGGTGCAGCGGCGAGCTACCCGCCTCCGGGCAGCGCAGGAACACAGTGCCGAGCTGGGCCGCGGCGGCACCGGCGGCCAGCGCCGCCGCCAGAGCGGGGCCGTCGGCGATGCCACCAGCGGCCACAAGTGGCCTGTCACAAACTGCGGCGGCCAGCCGGAGCAGCGGCAACAGCGAGTAGTCGTCGTCATCCGGCACGCCGCCGCGATGCCCGCCGGCCTCGGTGCCCTGCACCACGACGGCGTCCACACCCAGCTCGGCGGCGGCCGTGGCGGCGTCGGGGCGGGTGACAGTTGCCCACACCTCGGTACCCCGCTCGCGCAGGGCCGCCACGGCTGCCCGATCGGGCAGCCCGAAGGCGAAGGACACCACCGGGACCGGGTCCGCGAGCAGGGCCGCCAACTTCTCCGGGTACGCGTCATCGCCGCCCACCGGCTCGCCCAGGCTCACACCGAACTGGTCGGCCTGCGGGGCGAGCCGCCGCGCGTACTCCCGGATGGCGGACTCGTCGACGGCGTCGTCACCGGGCAGGAAGACGTTGACCCCGAACGGCCGCCGCGTACGCGCGCGGACCTCGGCGATGTCGGCGACCAGCCGCCCGGTGTCGATCATTCCGGCGGCAAGGAAACCCAACCCGCCGGCGGCGGAGACGGCCGACACGAGGGCCGGCGTGGACGGGCCACCGGCCATCGGAGCCGCGACGATCGGCTGGCGCAGGGCGGAGAGCACTGACATCCACCCATCCTGCCGCACCGATTCGCTGGTCGGGGCGTGCCCGCCGCGCGTACGACAGGTTCAGCGGTCGACGGGCCGGGCGGGTACGCCGGTGGCTGGTCGTCAGCGCCGGAGGGTGTGCCGCCGCCACAGCACCGCGCCCACCGCGAGGAGCGCCAGCAGCGTCCCCCCGCCGGCCATCAGCGGCCAGAACTGCCTCACGTCGAGGCCGCTCGCCTGCGCCGCCGGACTGCCGGCAGTGGGTGGCGGGGCTGCGGCGGCCGACTCCGCGGGTGGCGACGTCGGGGTCGGCGTGCTGCTGGCGGGATACCTCAGGATCGTCGGACGGGTGCCCGGCTGGCTTGCGGACTCGGAGACGGTGAGCAGGGACCGTCCGTCGCGGCTGTAGGTGATCGACTCGCCCTGCGGCTCGTCGGGCAGCGCGACGATCCGAGGGGTGCCGCTGGTCAGCGCGGCGACCACGTCGCCGTTCGACACGTCGTACTCGAAGGCGTCGGCGTAGCTGCGCAGCGCCACCCGCCGGCCGTCCGGGGCGCTCGCCCCGCCGGTGATCACGTTGCGCCCGACGAACGAGTACGGGTTGCTTGTGGTGGTGGACGGCAGGGAAACCTGACCGACCAACGCCAGAGCTGTGGTGCCGTCCGGCTTCAGCGCGGTGGTCGGCGCGTACAGGTAGCCGGTGCCGCTGCCGCCCTTGGTGATGATCAGCGGCCGGCCCTCGCCGTCGAGCAGCATCGCCTCCGCGTCGTGCGGGCGGTCCGGGTACGTCATCCGGTACAACACCGGTTGGTCGGCGCCCGGAGCGAGCCGCCACAGCCCGATCGTCTCCCGGGTACGGTCGTTGTCACCGATGTCGGCGACCCAGATGGTGCCGTCCCGACCGATCGCCAGGTCCTCGGTGTCCCGGGGCCGGGACGGGTAGCTGACCGTCCGCTGCACCGCGCATCGATCGTCGAGGAAGAAGATCCGTCGGCGGGCCTCGTTGTCGGCACCGTCGTTGACCACCACGTACCCGTCGTCGGTGGCGACCATCCCGGAGATCTCGGTGAGCCGGTCGTCGCGGATCTGGCACACCGACGCGCCGGTCGCCGCGCCCGCCGCACCCGGCGTCAGCAGCACCGTCGGTGGGACCAGGCCGGTGAGCAGAGCCGCCAGCGCCGCCCCGACGCGGGCACGCCGCCCCCAGCTCAACCGCCCGCGTACCCGCATCGCCAGCCCTCCTCGTCGCGGCCGCGACCCGACCACCTGCCCATCCTGGCCGATCACGACCACCGGCGACGGCCATCGGGGCGCACGCCACACCCCATGTCGACGTACTGACGCTCCGCCCGGGCGCGGATCCGGGGTGCCACGCACCGCCCCTGGTGGGCCGTCCCCGACGATGGCGGGCGGCCGTTTCGTCGTACCCGTAGTCCATGATCGTGTCGTCGCAGCGCCGCCGGGTCCCGGCGGGCGTGCGCATCATCCTGAGTTTGTCGATGGCGGGAGGGCCTGACGTGACGGACGCCGACGGAGCCGGCTGGCGGCGGCGCAGCGTGCTGGCGGTGGTGCCGCCTGCGCGGCCCCGCAAGCTGGCAAAGGTGCCCTTCGTCGAGCTGGCCGACGGGCGGTTGCAGGGCGTCGTGTCCAGCGGGTCGGACATCGAGCGGGTCTACGTCTCGTCGATCTCCGCCGGCACCCACGCCTACCAGTGCAGCACCAACAACAACCGGCCCTGCGGCGGCCTGCGCGGCGCGCCGTGCAAGCACCTGCAGGCGCTCACCGACGAGGCGCTCCTCCAGTACGGCGGCGCCCGGGTCGCACGCTACCTGCGGGTCGACATCGGCGACGGGGTGGCCGGCGGCGCGGACCTGCTGGCCCGGCTCGACGGCCAGCCCGAGCCGGCCTCGGCGGCGATGGTGTTCAGTCGCTTCCTGCGCCACCTGTCGTACCTGGAGCTGGCGGGCAGCATTATCGCGCTTCCCGAGCTGCAGTGGTTCCCGGGCACCGGGGCGACCCGCTGATGCGCGGCACGCACCTCGCGCAGCTACGCGAGGTTCCGGTCGGGTTGGCCGACACGCTCGACGTGGTCGCCGGCTTCGACGACGCCCTCACCAACGGCTTCGGCCGGGGCGGCGAGCGGGACGGGGCGGCACTGGCCGCCTTCGCCCACGCCTTTGTCGGCACGCCGCTGGCCGACCCGGTCGCCGCGGCTGTCGCCGCGATCACCGCCGGGTCGGTCACGCCGGAGCACCTCGGCGCGCTCGCCGGAGCACGCTCGGCGCTGCTCGGCGCGGCGCACGACGCCCTGCTGACGCAGTTCGACACGGCGGCGGCCCGGGCACGGTCGCCATGGACGGCTCCGGCCGTCCGACCCGCCGAGGCGCTGCCCGCCCTCGCGGGTGCGCGGGCGTGGTGGCACGAGGTGGCCGTCGCCGGCTGGCGCGGTGTCGACCACGAACTGTTGTCCTCCGCCGCCTCGACGGTCGAGGCCGCCCTTGCCGTGCCGGCGCTCCGTCGGCTCGCGGTGCTGCTCGACGGCCTGACCGCCGAGCTACGGGCCTGCGCACCGATCGCCACGATGGCGGAAGTGCCGGCCCGGCGCTGGGCCGATCTCTGGGCCCGGGGCGTGCTGCTCACCGAGGGCACCCAGGTCACCGACGAGGCACCACGGGTCTCCGGACGACTGCTGCCGCTCGGCGTGGACCTGCACGTCCACGACACGGCCGTGCAGGTGCAACTGCACGCCGTTCTGGAGCCGACGGGCGGCGGGCAGCCGCGGCTGGTCCGCACGGCGGTCGCCGCCGCGAAGGTGGCAACCATCGTCGGTCCGGCAGTCTGGCGGTTGCTGTCGGCGCACCCGATGCTGCTCACGGCGCTGGCCGAGCAGCGGGCACTGACTGTCACCGACCTGCCGCTGCACGGCGGCGACCTGGGCTGGGTCGATGATCGGGTCCAACTCGACGAGCCCGCGGACCCGTTCGCCACCGCCCGGGTGCTGCTCCCAGCGGCTGTCGCGGCGACGACCGCCCCACTGGACAGACACCCGACAGCCATCGGCGAGCCCGTACTCATCGAGGGCACCCCGCTCCGCGACGAGGACGGGACGCTCGCCATCGAGGTGGACGGCGAACGGGTCGTCCTGGCCGTCGACCGGTTACCGGCCGCCGGTCCCCTCACGGCCGAGCTGGTGGCCGCCTCGTCCGCCTGCCTGGGCCTGCTGCGCTGGGACGACGGGCGGTGGCAGCTCCAACCGTTCGCGGTACGCGCCACTGTGAAGCGGCGGACGGTGCAGGCGCACAACGGCGACTGGGCGTGCGGCGTCACCGACCCGAAGGTCGCCAAGGATGAGGCCAGGGCGGGCGATGCCGTGGCCGTGTTGCGCGAGCGCGCGGGACGGTTGCTGCGCCGATGACCGAGCCGATCCCCACCGGCGGGTCCGCCGACGCCAACCGCCGCCAGGTCCTCTACTGGAGGCTGCTGTCACGTCTCTTCGACCGCGACGAGCAACCGAGCCTGGAGTCGGCGAGCGTCGCTCTTGTCGACGATCTCGGGCTGCCCGCCGCCCTGCTGGACCCGGCGGTCTCGGTGGACACCATCGTGCAACGCTTCCCGGCGCTCGGGGCGGAGCTGCGCGGACTGCTCACCTCCGACGATGAGCAGGCCGCCGACAGCTCTGCTGACGACGGCCCGGCTGCCGACAGTTCCGCTGACAGCGGCTCCGGTGCCGGCGGCCCTGCTGACGGCGCGGCCTACCGGCCGGGCGAGGCCGAAGTGCGCCGGGCCGCGCTCGTGTCGAAGGTGCTGCTCAACGTGTTCGCCACCGGCTCCGGTCCGGTCAGCGCCACCCAGCTGGCCCGCTGGCAGTCCGACGCCGGCTGGTTCGAGCAGGCCCTCGGGGCCGAGCCCGGCGACCTGCGGCGGGAGGGCAGTGGGCTGGGTGCCACCCTCGCGGGGCTGGAGGGTGACCTGGTCCGGCGGATGCACCTGCGGGAGGTGCTCGCCGACCCGGCGCTGGCCAAGGCATTGACCCCGAGCATGTCACTGATCGAGCAGTTGCTGCGGGACAAGGCCAACCTCTCCGGGGTGGCACTGGCCAACGCCAAGGCGTTGATCCGGCGTTTCGTCGACGAGGTGGCCGAGGTGCTGCGTACGCAGGTGCAGCAGACCAGCGTGGGCGCACTGGACCGGTCGGTGCCGCCCAAGCGGGTGTTCCGCAACCTTGACCTCGACCGGACCATCTGGCAGAACCTGACCAACTGGAGCCCGGAGGACGAGCGGCTCTACGTCGACCGGCTCTACTACCGGCAGACCGCCCGGCGTACCACGCCGGCCCGGCTCATCGTCGTTGTCGACCAGTCCGGCTCCATGGTCGACTCGATGGTCAACTGCACGATCCTCGCGTCGATCTTCGCCGGGTTGCCGAAGGTCGACGTGCACCTGGTGGCCTACGACACCCGTGCACTCGACCTCACGCCATGGGTGCACGACCCGTTCGAGGTGTTGCTGCGTACCCAGTTGGGCGGCGGCACCGACGGCACGGCAGCGTTGGCGCTGGCCCGGCCGAAGATCGCCGAGCCGAAGAACACAGTGCTGGTGTGGATCTCCGACTTCTACGAGGTCAACAACCAGGCGGTCTTCGACGGTCTACAGGCCGTCCACCGCTCCGGTGCCCGGGTCATCCCGGTCGGCTCGGTAAGCAGTTCCGGGCAGCAGAGCGTCAACCCCTGGTTCCGGCAGCGCCTCAAGGACCAGGGCACCCCGGTCATCTCCGGGCACATCCGCAAACTCGTCGTCGAGCTGAAGAACTTCCTCACCTAGGAGACCAACCCCCTCATGTCCGAGATGCTGCGCGCCCCCGCCGAGGTCACGTACGCCGACGAGCTGGATTTCCTCGAGTCGGTCGACACCGGCCCGAAGCCGTTCTCCTGGCGGCTGAGCCCACGCATGGTCCGTCTGTTCATCCTTGGCTCGGAGCGGGCCGACGGCCTGTCCAGGGAGATCCCGCAGAAGTGGTTCGGCGACCGCAGTTTCGTCGAGCGGGCCATCGTCACACTGGCCTCGGATCGCGGCCTGCTGCTGATCGGTGACCCCGGCACCGGCAAGAGCTGGTTGGCCGAGTTGCTGGCCGCCGCGATCTGCCGCAACTCGACACTTGTCGTGCAGGGCACCGCCGGCACCACGGAGGACCACATCAAATACTCGTGGAACGTCTCCATGGTGATCGCCAAGGGACAGTCCCGGGACTCGATGATCCCGTCGCCGATCATGACGGCGATGGAGCAGGGCGTGGTCGGCCGCTTCGAGGAGCTGACCCGTTCCACAAGTGACGTGCAGGACGCGTTGATCTCGATCCTGTCCGAGAAGTACGTGGCCATCCCCGAACTGGACCACGACAACATCGTCTTCGCCCAGCCCGGCTTCTCGATCATCGCGACCGCGAACAGCCGCGACAGAGGTGTCAACGACCTCTCCTCGGCGCTCAAGCGGCGGTTCAACTTCGTCCGGATCCCGGTGGTGACAAACAAGCGCAGCGAGGCCGAGATCGTCCGCTTCCGTACCGAGGAGCTGCTGCGCCGGCACCAGATCGAGCTGGACGTGCCGCCCACGCTGCTCGACATCCTGCTGCAGAGCTTCGCCGACCTGCGGGCCGGTGCCGCCGCCGCGACAAGCGACGACGAGAAGTTGGAGTCGGCGCTGTCCACCGCCGAGCAGATCGGCGTACTGGAGGACGCCATCCTGCACAGCCAGTTCTTCGGCGACCGTACGCTGCGGGCTGCCACGATCGCCGGATCCCTGGTCGGCTCGCTGGCCCGGCGCACCCCGGAGGACCTGGCGATCCTCAACAAGTACCTGCACGGCGTGGTGGAGCCCCGCGCGCGTAAGGACGCCGACGGGTGGGCGGGCTTCCTCGACGGCGGTCGCCAGGCGATCGCGTCCCTGTCGTGACCGCACCGACCGTCACCGGCACGTTCGGCGCGCTGCGCGAGCAGCTCACCGACGCGGCGTCCGCGTTCGCGGGCTCCCCCGACGCGCTCGGTGCGATCCTCGCGGGCATCGTCGACGACGTCGACCGCGCCCTCGGCGAGCGGTTGGAGATCTTCCCGGTCTGCCATCACTCACCGGCGTCCGCGCTTGCCATGGTGCGCCGACTGCGGGCCAAGCAACCCCGGGTCATCTACCTGGAGCTGTGCGAGGATCTCCAGCCACTGCTCGGCGAGCTGCGCAACTGCCGTCTGCCGGTAGCGGTGCAGGCGTTCGCGTCGGAGCTGTCCGGTTTCCCCGCCGACTGGGGGCCGCTCAGTGTGGTCGCGCCCGTCACGGAGGCGTCGGCGGAATACCAGGCCATCGCGTACGCGCTGGAGACCCCCGGTGTGGAGCTGGTGCTTGTGGACCGCTCCACCGACCACGTCTTCCAGTGGTCGCCGCGCCAGGATCCGACCGCCGAGGGCGGCGACACCGTGCCGGCCGCGCAGACCGGCGAAGAGTCCGGGTTGCACGGCGACGCCGTCGGGGTGGAGATCGGTGACCTGCGGCCCCGATTCGCGGAGCTGGAGGCGTACCTGCTGCACCACGGCAAGGTGCGGCACTGGTCGGAGTGGTGGGACCAGTACGTCGAAGGCCCGCTGGCCGACGCCGACTACGACACCTACCGCCAGGTGATGGTGCTGATCGGCAGCCTGTTCCGGCGGTTGCGCCCGGCCGCCGCGGACCGACTGGACCGTGACGAGGACCGCGAGCGGTACATGTGGACGCGAATGCGCCAACACCTTGCCGCCTCCGGCGTCGATCCCTCCGAATGCCTCTACGTCTGCGGCGCCTTCCACGCCGCAAGCCGGGTCGAGCAGTTCGGGCTGGACTCCGTCGCCGCCGATTTCGACATCACCCCGCGCACCGCCACCCGCTGGCGGTACGGGCTGATCCCGTCCAGTCACTCCGCGATCGAGGCGCAGTTCGGCCTGGCACCCGGCTCGGTGTCGATCGCGGCGGCGACGTGGGCGAAGGCGGTGAGCCGTCACCGGCTGTCCCCGTACCGGCTGGAGGGTCAACGGGCCACGGCGACCCGGGGCCGGCGGGGCCGCGCCCCGGCGGCGCCCTCCCCTGTCGACGGCCCGGTCAGCGACGTACTCACCGGTTTTCTCTCCGCACCGCCGGCCCTGGACGGCCTCGACGAGGCGGAGTTGCGCGGCTGGTGCGTCGACATCGTCCGTCTGGCCCGCCGCAATGGATACCTGGCCAGCACCGCCGACGCGATAGCCGTCTTCGAGACCTCGGTCCTGCTTGCCGGTCTGCGCAATCGGGCACGACCCACCCCGTACGACTTCGCCGACGCGGCTGTCACCTGCATCGAGAAGGACGTGGTACCGGGCCGGCGGGACGTGCGGCGGCTCTGCGAGATCCTGTTGGGCGGCGACCGGGTCGGTCAGGTCGGTTACGACGCCCTCCCGCCCCTGGCCCGCGACGTCCTCGACCGGCTCCAGCCGCTCGGCCTGGCCCTGGAGAAGCGGTCCGTCCAACGGGCGCTGCTGGATCTGACCGGTCACCCGGAGCTGGCCCCCTGCTCGGACCTGCTGTGGATCCTTCGGCACCTGCTGCCACCGGCCGCGGTTCGCCCGATCATGGGTGAGCGCCGGCTCGGGCACCGCTCGATCCAGGAGAGCTGGGACCTGGCACTCGGTCACCACCAGCGCGCGCTCATCGAGCTGGGCTACGAGGGTGTGACAGTCGAGCAGGTCCTGGAGCAGCGGCTACGCCGGTCGGTGCGCGGCCCCGACGCCACCGCGGCCGGTGCGCTCGCCGCAGTGGAGGATGCGATCCGGCTGCTCGGCAGCCCGCGCCTGGTCGACGAGTTGGGCGCGCGGGCGGTAGACCTGCTCGCCGCCGAGCGCACCGTCGACGGCGCCCCGGACGTGCTGCGGCGTATCCGTCGGCTGTTGGCTCACTACCGGGCCACCGCGCCGAGCCTGCCGGCCTGGTGCGAGGCGTTCGTCACCACCGGGTACGCGCACTACTGCACCCTGCTGCCGACCGCCGTGACGGCGGAGGAGACGGAGGTCCGGCAGGTCGCCGCGATGCTCGGCTTCCTGTTCTCGATGGAGGGCCTGGCCCTGTCACTGGGCTGCGATAGGCACCAGTTGGAGTTGGCCGTCGCGCAGTCACATCCGACGGCGCCGGCGAAGGTCGCCCTGCTCTGGGCGGGTCAGCACCAGCTCGGCCTGCTGCCCCTCGTCGAGCTGCGGGTCCGGTGCGCTGAGTTGCTGGCCAATCCGCTGGTGGTGCCCGCCTTCCCGCAGTATCTTGCCGGGCTCGTCCACGCGCTGGAGCCGGTGCCCGGGTTGGCGCCGTTCGTCGTCGAGACGATGTCCACAGCCTTCGCCCAGCTGCCCGACCCGGTGCTGCTGCCCTGGCTGCCCACCCTCATCACCACACTGCGGGACCAGGGCCCGGAGCTGGTTCCGTTGCTGGTCCGTGAGGCCGGGCGCATCTTCCCGGGGGCGCTGCCGGAGCTGGATTCCTGGGTGCCGCCATGGCTGGCACCTCCGGCCCCTACAGGCGCGGTCACCGCTGCCGCGCCACAGCGTCTGGTGGGCGCGTTGCTGGCCGCCCACCCCGAGACCGCCGAGGCCGTGAACGCGCTCCTGACTCAGCGTGGGCGTGGGGCCGCGATGTGATCTCCGGGCATGTGGTCGGCGACGCCGGGTAGGCAGTGGCCCGGCGTCATGTCGACACCCGCCGGGCAGGAGGCTCCGATGAGCACGTACCGGGACGAACAGGACGCAACGTTTCCTCCTCCGGAGGCGGACGCCCTTGAGCAACGGCAGAACGCCGTCGACTACGGGCCGCCGGACCGGATGTCGGGTGACGTCGACCCGGAGGCGTCCGAGGCGGATCTGGCCGAGCAGGGCGCCCTGCCGGCGGGAACGCTCGAGGAGGTCACAACCCTTCCGGCCGACGCCAACCCGGCGGACGCTCTCGAACAGCGCCAGGAGATCCCCACCCGCGACGAGGGCCGCCGAACCTGACCGGCGATGTGAGTCTGGGCCTGTCGGCCGTCTCCGCCGCCCTCGTGGGCGTGATACCTGTGAGTCATCAAGATGACTCACAGGTATCACCGCGTCAGGGAGAGGGCCGGGCCCGGCCCGCTGGCTGGTGTCGCTCGCGCCGCACGGCGACGCCACCGACCGGCCGGTTCAGCCGGCGACGACCTGCCAGAGCAGGAAGGCGTTGAGCGCGACCACCAGCACGGCCACGAGTAATGCGGCGGCGGTGGTGAGCGGGTGGTTGACCAGCCCATCAGGTCGCGGCGGCGGGTGAAGGCGACCACCGGGATCAGCGCGAACGGGATGCCGAAGCTCAGGATGACCTGGGTGCCGACGCTGGTGGAGGCGAGGCCGGAGACCAGCAGGGCGATGGCGAAGCCGAACGCGGCGGTGGTGCCGATGGTCTCGCCGAGACCGGCGTGCACGCCTTCCAGGCTGTCGGCGACTGCTCGCTGCACCTGCCAGCCGGCCGGAGTAGCCAGGCCGCCCCCGGGCAGGGCTCGCGTCCCGAGGGCTGACCGACCGCGCCCCCGGTGGCTGGGCCCACCGGGGGCGCACCCGCCCGCTGCTCAGCCGGCCGGCCGCCGGTAACGGGCGACCGAGAGTGGGAGGAACACGGCGACCAGCACTATCGGCCACGCCACGGCCAACCAGGGGTAGTGCTGCGCCGCCCAGGAGTCGCCGCCCCAGCCGGGGTTGCCGAACAGCTCGCGGGCGGCCCCGACGGTCGCCGAAAGCGGGTTCCACTCGGCCACCGCGCCGAGCCAGGCCGGCATGGTGGCCGGTGCGACGAACGCGTTGGAGAGGAAGCCGAGCGGGAACTCCAGGGTCTGGACGGCGACCACGGCCGACTGACCGCGGGTGACCAGGCCGAGGAAGATGCCGACCCAGACCAGGGCGAACCGCAACAGCAGGATCAACCCCACCGCGCCCAGCGTGGCGCCGGTCCCGCCGTGCGCCCGCCAGCCCACCGCGAGGCCCGTGACCAGCAGCACCGCCAGGGTGACCACGGCGAACAGCATGTCGGTCACGGCTCTGGCGACGAGGGGGGCAAGTGGTGCGACAGGCATCGAACGAAGCCGGTCGGTCACCCCGCGCTCCAGGTCCTCGGCGACGGCGATCGTGGTGAGACTGATGCCGAACACCATGGTCATCACGAACATGCCGGGCATCAGGAACTCCCGGTAGCTGCCTCCGCCGGGCACCTGCAACGCCCCGCCGAACAGGTACGCGAACATCAGCACGATCAGGATGTTGAAACCGAGCGAAGCGATCAACGGGCTTGGATCGCGGCGCCACCGGGCCAGGCCGCGCCAGACGAGCGTGCCGCTGTCGGCCAGCGGAGCGGGTCGGCCGGGCGTCAGGTCCACCGTCGAGGGCAGGGTCACGCTCACGCTGCCACCTCCTCGGCGACACCGCGCCCGGTGAGGCGCAGAAACACGTCGTCCAGGGTGGGACGACGAAGGGCGACGTCGGCCACCGTGACCTGCGCGGCGTCGAGCGCCCGCAGCACCTCCATGAGGGCACCGGGTCGATGCCCGACGCCGACGCTGACCGCTCGGCGGTCCACGTCGACTGTCGGTTCGTCGTCGACCATGCGGCGTACCTGAGCGGCAGCGGCGGCGAGGTCGGCTGGATCCGCGACGACCACCTCGACTCGGTCGCCGCCCAGCCGGGCCTTGAGGTCGTCCGGGGTGCCTTCGGCGATCACGCGACCGGTCTCGACCACGCAGATCCGGTCGGCGAGCTGATCGGCCTCGTCCAGGTGCTGGGTGGTGAGCAGCACGGTGGTGCCGGCGTGGACCAGCTCCCGGATCGAGGCCCACACCTCGTTACGGCCTCGTGGGTCCAGCCCCGTCGTTGGCTCGTCGAGGAAGAGCACGGCAGGCGCCAGGACCATGCCGGCGGCCAGGTCGAGGCGACGACGCATGCCTCCGGAGTATGTGGTCACCGGTCGCTCGCCGACGTCGGCGAGGCCGAACCGCTCCAACAGCTCGTCGGCACGCTGGCCGGCTCGGCGGCGACCGAGCTGGAACAGCCGGCCGAAGAGCACGAGGTTCTGCCGGCCACTGAGCGCCTCGTCGAGCGCGGGGTGCTGCCCCACCAGGCCGATCCGACAGCGCACCTGGTCGGGCTGGCGGGTCACGTCGAAGCCGGCGACCTCGGCCCGCCCTCCGTCCAGTCGCAGCAGGGTGGACAGGATCCGTACCGACGTGGTCTTGCCGGCCCCGTTCGGGCCGAGCAGGCCACACACCGTCCCGGCGTCCACCCGCAGGTCGAAGCCGTCCAGGGCGTACCGGTCCCGATACCGCTTCCGTAGCCCCTCCGCGACTATCGCCGCACCGCTCGTTGTCACATCCATCCCCTTCCGACGCATCGAAGGCGTCTAACGTACAACATACGGTAAGAAGTACGGGAACAGTTGATCGAGTACCTTCGGCGGCATGACGATGTCGTTGGACGGTCGGCGTTTCGCCGCCGAGACGGATGTGGTGGCCGGTGAGGTGGGCACGGAGACGGTCTTCGCGTACCACGAGCGGGCCGGCGAGGTGTGGGCCGAGTACGCCGGGGGGTCCATCCGCCGCGGCTACCTCGTCGGCACCCGCGAGGGCGACCGGCTCGACTTCCGCTACGTCCAGCTCAACGCCGAGGGACAGACGTCCTCCGGGCACTGCGTCTCCGAGGTGACGGTGCTGGCCGACGGCCGGCTGAGTCTGCACGAGACCTGGTCCTGGGAGTCGCGGCCAGGCAGCGGCACCAGCGTGGTTCAGGAACTGCCCGGTCCCGCGTAACGGTCGGGCCTCTCAGGCGGCGTCCGGGCAGGCAAGGCACGCGGCAGGCGCTAGGCCGATTCGGGGCAGCCGACCTGGCCTGCGACGCCGACGTTGAGTGGGTCGGCCAGCAGCTTGTCGAAGGCCAGTTCGGCGGCGCCGATCAGGACGGCGTTCTCGTCGAGGGCCGCCGGTTGGAGCCGAAGGTGCTCGCGGGAGACCGGCAGCGGCATGGTGTCCAGCCGCCGCCGGACGACGTCCGCGCCAGCGATGAAGACGTCGCGCAGCGATCCGCCGAACACGACGGCATCCGGGTTGACGACGTTGACCAGGTTGCCCACGCCGAAGCCGAGCCAGTCGGCGACCTGTTCGACGGCCTCCCTGGCCCTCGGGTCGCCGTCGGCCGCCGCTGCCAGCACCTCGGCCACAGCGGCGCGGTCACCGGGGTCCCGGCCGGCGTGGCGCAGCAGGGCTGCCTCGCCGACCTCGGTCTCCCAACAGCCGCGCGAGCCGCAGCCGCAGGGCAGACCGTTCGGGTTGACCACCATGTGGCCGACCTTGCCGCTGTGACCCTGGTGGCCCATCACCAGCCGTCCGGCGACGATGATGCCGGCGCTGATGCCCACGTCGCCGTGCAGGTAGATGAGATCGTCGACGTCCGCTGCCACGCCTCGGATGTGCTCGGCGAGGCCCGCGATGTCGGCCAGGTCACCGGTCACGAAACCCGGGCCGGGGGCGAACTCGGCGTCGAGGGCGGCACCCAGACTCTCGTCGACGCTTGCGATCCGAATGCGGCCGTCCGGATCACGGGTGGTGTCGGTGACGGCGACCGCGCCGCCGACAAGCAGCGTGTCGGGTGCGACGGCGCGTTCCATGTCGCGGACGAGGTCGGCCAGGGGGCCGACGGCGTCGATCGCCGACATGCCACCGGGACGGACGACCTCGCGCAGGTCGAGGATGCGCCCGCCCAGGCCGACCCGGGCGGCACGCAGCCGGTCGGCGTCGATGCTCAGGGCGTTGGCGTAGACGCGGTCGGAGCGAGGGCTGACCACCAGCGAGGGACGACCGGCGCGGCGAGCGGTGGTCGGCACCTCCTCGGTGACCAGGCCACTGGCGGTCAGTTCGGCAGCCAGGGCACCGATGGTGCTGCGGTTGAGGCCGAGACGGCTTGTCAGCTCGGCCCGGGACGTCGGTCCGTGCAGGTGGACGTAGCGCAGGACGGCGCCGAGGTTCTGCCGCCGGATCTCCTCCTGGCTCGCGCCGGGAACCGACTGCAGTGGGGATTCGAGGTTACGGCCGACGCCGGCTGGTCCGGACCGTGCGGGTGTTGCCACGGTCAGACCTCCTTCCGGGTCGTTACCTGTGGTGCTGAAACGACGATGGGTCCCGGAACAGGAGATCCGGGACCCATCGCGTTACCTGCGGTACAGAATTACTTGGTGAGCGGCGCGAGCTTCGGGTCGTTGGCGTACGCCTCGGCCGCGTTCGCCTTGGTGACGGCGACCGGCGGGAGGAGGTACGTCTCGACGACCTTGCTGCCGTTGTTGTAGGACGAGGTGTCGTTCACCTGCGGCTTGTCACCGGCCTGGAGAGCCTTGACCATGTTGATGGTCTCCTTGACCAGGTTCCGCGTGTCCTTGTTGATCGTCATGTACTGCTCGCCAGCGACGATCGACTTGACCGACTCGACCTCGGAGTCCTGACCGGTGACGACCGGGACCGGCTTGCCGGCGCCCTTGACCGAGGTCAGGATCGCGCGGGCCAGGGTGTCGTTCGGGGAGAGGACGCCGTCCAGCTCCTTGTTGCCGTAGGTCGAGGTGAGCAGCTGGTCCATGCGGGCCTGCGCACCCTCGGCCTTCCAGCCCTGGATGGCGGTCTGCTTGACGTCGGTCTGCTTCGAGGCGACGACAACGTTGCCCTTGTCGATCTCAGGCTTGAGCACGTCCATGGCGCCGTTGAAGAAGACACCGGCGTTGTTGTCGTCCGGCGAGCCGGAGAACAGCTCGATGTTGTACGGGCCGTTCGGCTTCTTGGCCTTCATGCCTTCCAGCAGGGCCTGGCCCTGGAGCTGGCCGACCTTGAAGTTGTCGAACGCGACGTAGTAGTCGAGGTCCGGCGTGTTGGTGATGAGCCGGTCGTAGGCGATGACCTTGACGCCGGCCTGGTGGGCCGCCGCGACCTGGGTCGACAGCTGAGCGGCGTCGGTCGCGCCGATGACGATGACCTTGGCGCCCTTGGTCACCATGGCGGTGATCTGAGCCTGCTGGTCGGCGACAGTGGTCGACGCGCCGGCGTACTGCACGTCAGCCTGGAAACCGGCCTCCTTGAGACCGTTGCTGAAGAGGTCACCGGCGAGGACCCAGTTCTCCGAGGTCTTGGCCGGCAGGGCGACGCCGATCAGCGAGTTCGCCGCGAAGCCCTTGGCGTCTCCGTTGGAGCCACCGGACTCCTCGCTGCGGCCGGAGCCGCAGCCGGCGAGGGCCAGCATGGCGGCGGCGCTGATGGCCACCACCGACGTGCCGAAGGATTTACGCATGGTGAGGACTTGCCTTTCTGGAAAGGGTGGAGACGGGTGGTGAGGGTCGGTGGCCGTTCAGCCGGACACCGCTGCCTTGGCGGGCTCGCGCTCCGCGTCCGGCGGTGAGGCGGGCGGTCCGGATTCCTCGCGACGGAATGGCCGCATCAGGCTTCCGATGATCGAGAAACGACCCTGGCTCTTGTTGTAGACGTCGATCGCGACGGCCAGCAGCAGGACCAGCCCCTTGATGATCTGGACGCGGTCGGTGCCGACGCCCATCAGTTGCAGGCCGTTGTTGAGCACGGCCATCACGAGACCACCAACGATCGACCCGCTGATGGTGCCGATACCTCCGGAGACGGCCGCGCCGCCGATGAAGACCGCGGCGATCGCGTCCAGTTCCCAGCCGTTGCCGTCCTGCGGACCGGAGGCCGCCGAACGGGCCACGAAGATCATGCCGGCCAGCGCTGCCAGCACGGACATGTTCATCATGACGAAGAAGTTGACCCGCTTGAGCTTCACGCCGGACAGCTCGGCCGCCCGGGAGTTGCCGCCCACCGCGTAGATGTGCCGGCCACCTGCCGTGTTGCGGGTGTAGAAGGAGTACGCGATGACGAGCGCGACAAGGATGATGCCGGAGATCGGGAAGCTGGTGCCGACACGACCGCTGGCGAAGCGCAGCGCGGCGAAGGCGATGACCCCGACCATGACACCCATCCGCAGGATGGAGATCCACATGGGCGCCGGGTCGGCGTCCATCTCGCGGCGGGTCTTGCGCGCCTGGAGTTCGCGCCACACCACGGCCACCGCCGCGGCGAGGCCGAGCAGCAGTGTGGCGTTGTTGTAGCCGGTGTCCGGCCCGAACTCGGGCAGGAAGCCGGAGCCGATCTGCCGGAAGCCCTCGGGCACCGGGATGGTGTTGGCGTTACCGATGAACTGGTTGCCGCCGCGGAAGAGCAGCATGCCGGCCAGGGTCACGATGAACGCCGGTACCCCGATGTAGGCCACCCAGAAGCCCTGCCAGGCACCGATGAGGGCACCGACTCCGAGGCCGAAGAGGATGGCGAGGGGCCAGGGCAGTGACCAGTCGGCCATCGCCTTCGCCACGAGGATGCCCGAGAAGGCGGCGACGGACCCGACCGAGAGGTCGATGTGCCCGGCGACGATCACCATGAGCATGCCGATGGCCAGAATCAGAATGTACGAGTTCTGCTGGAACAGCGCGATCAGGTTGTCCGACCGCAGCGTCAGGCCGTCGGTGAGGATCTGGAACAGGACGACGATCGCCACCAGGGTGAAGATCATCCCGAACTGGCGAGCGTTGGAGGTGGTCCCTCCGAACAGGTTCTTCTGAAGGTCCTTCAATCGGCTCATCGTGTCAGCATCTTCTTCGTAGAGGTCATCTGCTTCATGAGGTTTTCCGGTGTGGCATCGGCCCGGGCGATCTCGCCCGTGATGGCGCCTTCGAACACGGTGTAGATGCGGTCGCAGAGCCCGATCAGCTCAGGCAGCTCCGAGGAGATGACGACGACGCCCTTCCCCTGGTCGGCGAGCCGCTGGATGATGCCGTAGATCTCGTACTTGGCACCCACGTCGATACCGCGCGTCGGCTCGTCGAGGATCAGCAGGTCCGGGTCCGTGAACATCCACTTCGCCAGCACCACCTTCTGCTGGTTGCCGCCGGAGAGCTTGGAGACGCCCTCGTCGACCGTCGGCGCCTTCGTCCGCAACTCCTTGCGGTACGCCTCGGCCGCCTTGTATTCCTCCACCTGGTCCAGCACGCCCCGGTGGGAGATCTTGGACAGCTTGGCGGCCACCGTGGACGCCTTGATGTCGTCGAGCAGGTTGAGGCCGATCGCCTTGCGGTCCTCGCTGACGTACGCGAGCCCGTGGTCGATGGCGTCGGCCACCGACTTCAGGACGATCTCCTTGCCGTCCTTGATGATCGTGCCCGACTCGTACACCCCGTACGAGCGGCCGAACACGCTCATGGCCAGCTCGGTGCGGCCGGCGCCCATGAGGCCGGCGAAGCCGACGATCTCGCCGCGGCGCACCACGAAACTCTCGTTCTTGCAGACCTGCCGCTCGGCGGAGATCGGGTGCCGCACGTTCCAGTCGCGGACCTCGAAGAAGACCTCGCCGATCTTCGGGGTGTGGTCCGGGAACCGGCTGCCCAGCTCGCGGCCGACCATGCCCCGCACGATGCGGTCCTCGTCGACACCGTCGGCCTTGACGTCGAGCGTCTCCACCGTCCGGCCGTCGCGCAGGATGGTGATCTGGTCGGCGATCGCCTCGATCTCGTTCAGCTTGTGCGAGATCATGATCGAGGTGATGCCACGCGAGCGGAAGCCGCGCAGCAGGTCGAGCAGGTGCCGCGAGTCCGCCTCGTTCAGCGCGGCCGTCGGCTCGTCCAGGATGAGCAGCTTGACGTCCTTGGCGAACGCCTTGGCGATCTCCACCAACTGCTGCTTGCCGACCCCGATGTCCTTGATCAGGGTGTCCGGGTCCTCTTGGAGGCCGACCCGGGCCATCAGGTCCAACGCCATCCGGTTCGCGGCCTTCCAGTCGATCGCGCCCCACTTGCGTGGCTCGTTGCCGAGGAAGATGTTCTCGGCGATCGACATGTCCGGAATGAGCGCGAGCTCCTGGTGGATGATCACGATGCCGGCGTTCTCGCTGGCCCGGATGTCGGAGAACCTGCTCTCCGACCCCTGGTAGATGATCTGGCCGTCATACGTGCCATGCGGGTAGACCCCGCTGAGGACCTTCATCAGCGTGGACTTGCCTGCGCCGTTCTCGCCGCAGATGGCATGGATCTCGCCGGCGCGAACCACCAGGTTGACGTCGGAGAGGGCCTTGACTCCGGGGAACTCCTTGGTGATGGAACGCATCTCAAGGAGGATCGGCACGTCGCTCATCGCTCGTACCACCTCGCCAACGTCATCGTTGCCTCCGGAAGGTTGGACCTTCACTTGGTTTTGTTGTTGTCGGCAACGTATTGCGGCGGACGGCCGATCTGCAAGGCGAGGGACTGTTGAAAAGGTAACAATCCGGCAATATTGACGTGATCCATTGTTCACGTGCACCAGCAGTCCCAGGAGCCCCTCGCCGCCCGCTAACAGCAGCCGTGCGCCCCGCGGAACCCACGCTCGCGCCTTGATCGAAACCGATCTTCGACCACCGGGCTCCCACCAGGCAGGACCCATGGCCGCCGGGCGCGAGGCAGCCGGAGGCCGGCGGCCACCAAGGCGCGCCAGCCCACCCAGCGGCGGTATGCGCCACCGGCGCTACATCAGAATATTTCGATGTTATCGATAACTCCGTTGGCCCGGCCAATCGAAAAGGATCGGTGCCCCGCAGTCGTCATCTCACGGCGCTCCGAAGCCCCGTCGTGACACGCTGTCCCCCGCTGCGCCGATCGTGCCCGTCTGCCCGGCCCACGCATCGGACGACCACGCCCGAGCCCGGTCGCCGTCGGCGCGGGAGCGACCTCTCCGCAACGAACCGGGCCCCGGTGACGCCGCGACCTGTCAGCTCGGGTGCAGCACCGCCTTGATCACTCCGTGCTCCCGCCGGTCGAAGCTGCGGTACAGCTCCGGAGCGTCGGCGAGGCTGCCGTGGTGCGTGACGATCACGCTGGGTCGGGCACGGCCGGCGACGACCATGTCGCGCAGCAGCACCGTGTAGCGGCGGTCGTGCGTACGCCCGAACCGCACCGCGACACCCTTGCCGAACAGCGTTCCCCAGGGGGCGCGCAGGTCCTCGTGGCTGCTCGCCCCGGGGCGGGGATGCAGGTCCCTCTCCGGGTACACACCGGCGACAGCGATCGCCCCGGCGGGATTCACCAACCGGGCCGCGTCGGCGATCACCTGGTCGGGGCGCTCCTGGTCGGGGCGTTCCCGGTTACGGGCCTGGAACCCGACCGCGTCGATGACCTTGTCGATCCCGCCCAGCTTCTCCTCGCCCAGCGGCAGCCCGGCACGGGCGCGGTCGGCGCGGATCTGCTCGACCGGGTCACCGTGTCGGAAGTCGACAGGCACCGCGCCGATCTCACCGGCCTTGTCGAGCCGGGCGTCGACGCCGTCCACGCAGTACACCACCCGTGCGCCCCGGATCAGCGCCGAGTAGGCGCTGAGCAGGCCGATCGTTCCGGCGCCGAACACTGCCACAGTGTCGCCGGGCTGTACGTCGGCGAGCGCGGAGGCGGCGTGCCAGCCGGTGACGAACGCGTCCGCCAGCAGGACGAAGTCGTCCTCGTACGCGTCACCCGGCTCCCCCGGCAACGGCACGCAGTTCGCGTCGGCCCACGGCACACGCAGCAGGTCGGCCTGGGCACCCCGGTAGGGGCCCATCCCGGCGTAGCCGTACGCGGCACCCGGCCCCTCGGCGCGCGCCCGCAGGCAGGCCGCCGAGAGCCCTCGGGCGCACATGACGCACGTACCGCAGAACAGGTGCGTCGGCATGACCACGCGGCTGCCCGGCCGGACGGTATGCACCCCGCTGCCCACCTGCTCCACCACGCCCAGCGGCTCGTGACCGAGCACCAGCCCGGGGTCCGCGCCGGTGCGCCCGTCGTACATGTGCAGGTCGGTGCCGCACATGGCGGTGGAGGTGATCCGCACGAGCGCGTCCGTGTCCGCCTCCAGCGTCGCGTCGGGCACCTCCCGCACGGCGACGGACCGCACGTCGGCGTACACGACGGCTCTCATCCCGACCCCCTCGCGCGGTAACCGTAGAAACGCCGGTCTTCCCGCCGCCCGCGCGATCATGCAACCTGTAGCCGGGGTGCGCGCAGGTCGGCGTCGCGACAGACATCGCATCGGCGAGGCACGATATTCAGGCGGACACGTCACCGACCGGATCGGGGCCTTCGCCATGACGACCGAGCAGAGCACACCGACGGCCATGCGGGGGTACGCCGACACCGCCCGGCTCGACGAGCTGCGCGCCACCGAATACCGGCACCTCGACCAGGGCGGCCGGGTCTATCTCGACTACACCGGGGCGGGGGTCGCCGCGCAGGCGCAGGTACGCGCCCACCACGACAGGTTGCTCGCCGGCCTGTACAGCAACCCGCACTCGGAGAACCCCACCTCGGTGGCCTCCGGCGCGACAGTGGGATCGGCCCGCCGCGCGGTGCTCGACTTCTTCCGTGCCGACCCCTCCGAGTACGCGGTCGTCTTCACTCCGAACGCCAGCGGAGCGTGCCGGCTGGTCGGCGAGGCGTACGACTTCGGCCGGTCGTCGCCGTTGGCGCTGACCTGGGACAACCACAACTCGGTCAACGGCATCCGCGAGTACGCCCGATCAGCCGGAGCGCCGGTGCGGTACGTGCCGTTGGCCGGCCCGGAGCTGCGGGTCGCCGAGTCGGATCTGGTGCGGGTGCTGGACGCCGGCCATCGTCGGCTTCCCGGGTTGTCGGGTCGCCCATCCCGGCGTGGACTGTTCGCGTACCCGGCGCAGAGCAACTTCTCCGGGGTGCAGCATCCGCTGAGCTGGGTGGAGCTGGCCCACCAGCACGGCTACGACGTGCTGCTCGACGCCGCCGCGTTCGCGCCGACGAACCGGCTGGATCTGAGCGTCGTACGACCGGAGTTCGTCTGCCTGAGCTGGTACAAGCTGTTCGGGTATCCGACCGGCGTGGGCGCGCTGCTGGCCCGTCGGGACGCGCTGGCCCGGCTGCGCCGGCCGTGGTTCTCCGGCGGCACGATCCGCGCGGTGAGCGTGCAGGGCGACTGGCACCGCACGATGGACGACGAGTCGGCGTTCGAGGACGGCACTCTCAACTTCCTGAGCATCCCGGACGTGGAGTTCGGGTTGCGCTGGCTCGACTCGATAGGCGTGGACCTCGTGCACACCCGGGTCGGGCTGCTCACCGAGTGGCTGCTGGCCCGGTTGACCGCGTTGCGGCACGGCACCGGCCAGCCGCTGGCTCAGGTGTACGGGCCGGTGACGGGCGAGGGTCGGGGTGCCACTGTGACGTTCAACCTCCGTCGCCCGGACGGCACTCTTGTCGACGAGCGGCTGGTCGCGCGGGAGGCCGCCTCGGCCGGATTCCTGCTGCGGACCGGCTGTTTCTGCAATCCGGGCGCGGGCGAGGAGGCGTTCGGGATCAGCCGGGGCCTGCTGCGGCGACGGGTGCCCGCCCGGCTCGACTCGATCGACCAGTACCTCCACGCGCTGCGGTTGCCGATCGGCGGCGCGGTTCGCGTCTCGTTCGGGCTGGTGTCCACGGCGGACGACGCGCAACGGTTTCTCGCGTTCGTCGAGTCGACCTATCTGGACCGCGACGCCACGAGCGGGCCGCCCCTGCCGCCCCGGCTGCGCTGTTGACCGGTTGCGCGGCCCGGCGGCGGGGTGTCGCTAGCTGACCTGGGCGACCGGCGCGGCGGTGTGCCGCTTCGTCTCCTCCATGAACGGGAACCGGGCGGTGAGCTCGGCGAGCGTCGCCCCGGCGTGCCAGGCCGCAGCCATCTGGGCGACCTGGAGCAGGTCCATGGCGTCGCCCCGGGCCTGCACCTCACCGTCGACCCGGAGATCGACCATGAAGTACCGGGCCTGTGAGCCGAGCCCGACGCAGACGACTCCCTGGCCGGAGTGCAGTTCGGCGCAGGTGAACCGGGCCCGTCCCTGGTCGGGGGCTGTCACCCGGCCGATGTCGAGCTGGTGCGCGGTGGCGGTTTCGATGAGCGCGGGGGCCAGGCCATCCCGCTCGACCAGGTCCGGGTAGAGGCGCACACCCAGCGCCGTCGACGCGTCGCTCATGACTGACTCCCACTTCCTTGTGACAGAGACCAGCAGCTCGCACGTTACGGCGAGGTTTCGAGCGAGCTTTCGTCATCCTGTCCCGCGTGGACGCCGACGGCAATAGCAGGAGTCGATTCATCCCCTATCGGAGGAAGGCGCGCTTCGCCCTTCTGGCAGGGCGACTCGGCCACTCCTTTAATTGGAAGGACTCTTGACAGAAAGGCGCCATATCGACATCCTTCGTCGAAAGAGCGCTCTCCGGATTTTCCGGCGCGAAGCCTCCGCCACCTCTCCCGCTGAGGAGCCTCCCGTGTTCACAGCCCGTCCCGCCCCCCGCCTGCGACCCTTCGTCCTCGCGGCGGTCGCGCTCATCGCCACCGCCGCCGCCCTCGTCGTACCCGGACACAACGACCAAGCCGAGGCCGCCATCGGCCCGATCACCTGGCAGGACGAGTTCAACGCCTCGGCCGGTACGCCCGTCGACCAGAACAAGTGGCGCTTCGACATCGGCGGCGGCGGCTGGGGCAACAACGAGCGGCAGTACTACACCAACAGCACCAGCAACGCGGTGCACGACGGCCAGGGCAACCTCGTCATCACCGCCCGCCGGGACAACCCGGCCAACTACCAGTGCCACTACGGGCGCTGCGAGTACACGTCGGCGCGACTGCTGAGCGCGTCCACATTCACCCAGACGTACGGCCGGTTCGAGGCCCGCATCAAGATCCCGCGCGGCCAGGGCATCTGGCCGGCGTTCTGGATGCTCGGCACCGGCGGCGGGTGGCCCGACGCCGGCGAGATCGACATCATGGAGAACATCGGCCGGGAGCCCAACACCGTCTACGGCACCGTGCACGGCCCCGGCTACTCCGGCGGCGGCGGCATCACCGGCAGCCGCACCGTCGGCAGCCCGCTCGCCGACGGCTTCCACACCTACCGAGTGGACTGGGAGCCGAACCTCATCACCTGGTACCTGGACGGTGTGCAGTACCACCAGGTCAACCCGGCCCGGCTGGGCGGCAACCGTTGGGTGTTCGACCACCCGTTCTTCATGATTCTCAACGTGGCTGTCGGCGGCAACTGGCCCGGCTACCCGGACGGCTCCACCCAGTTCCCGCAGCAGATGCTCGTCGACTACGTCCGGGTGTCCGGCTACACCTCCGGCGGTGGCGGCGACCCGGCGCCCGGCACCAGCCGGATCCGCGGCGCGCAGAGCGGCCGGTGCATCGACATCCCCAGCGCCAACCCGGTCGAGGGCGCGAAGCTCCAGATCTGGGACTGCAACACCACCGCCGCGCAGGCGTGGACCTTCGCCTCGGACGGGACCGTCCGCGCCATGGGCAAGTGCATGGACCCCGCCTGGGCCGGCACCGCGAACGGCACCGAGGTCAACCTGGTCACCTGCAACGGCAATCCCGCGCAGCGCTTCACGCTCAACGGCGCCGGCGACCTCGTCAACATCAGCGCCAACCGCTGTGTGGACGTCCGGGACGCCAACCCCAACAACGGTGGCAAGCTGCACCTGTGGGACTGCAACGGTGCGTCGAACCAGAAGTGGTCCCGCATCTGAGTACGGCACCGACGGCCTGCGGGCCGCCCGACACCGTTGTCGGGCGGCCCGCTGCCGACAGTCAGTCCAGACCCAGGCCGCGCCGACCGGTGGAGTTGAGGTCGTCGGCCTGGAATCGGTTGGACCAACTGCGCTCGTAGTGCTCGGCCGGAAAGTCGGTCGGGCTGGACCCAGTCCGGAAGGCGTCGCGGACGGCTGCCGAGTACCGCTCGTTGCGCGGGCACCACGGCGCTGCGGGGATGTACATGACGTTGCCCCAGCCCTGCTGGTCGCGTACCGGCGCGACGCTGTGGATCATGTCGCAGTGCCACCACACGGAGTCGCCCGCCCGGACGTCGGGAATGCCGGAGAGGGCCTCCAGCAGCAGCGGATGCCACCGCTCGCTCACCGGAAAGACCTGGTTGACGGTGACGCCGCACATGTCGTCCTCTGGTACGTCGGGCAGCAGCGGCCGGAGCATCAGGTAGGCCATCGCCTCGGGGATCGGGACGGTGTGCAGCACCCCCTGGTCGTTGTCCATGTCGGACAGCGCCGTCCAGCCCTGGAAGGTGCGAAACGCCGAGCACATGGTGCTGCCGGGGTACTGCGGGCCGGCGGTGCGGTGGGCGGCGTCCCAGGGGTCGTACTCCTCGACCGTCCCGTCGAAGAGGTGCCGGAACGCCCGCTGGTACGCCTCGGTCATCCACAGGTCGAGCGTGCCGGGGTCGAGGTGGGTGCCCAGGCCGTTGGAGTCGGCGCCCGGTGGCCGGCGGCGGATGCGGTCCGGGTAGAGCGAGTCGCGGTCGGGGTCGAACCAGCGCACGCCGTCGGACTCGTGCTTCCACTGGCTGTTGAGAAACGCCTGGACCCGGGCCATCCGGTCGCTCTGGCGGGCCTGCATCTGAGCTGCCGACCAGTAGATCGGATAGATCTCGGGCTTCGACCCCACACTGCCGAAGAAGTCGTCGCCGGGGCCCCGGTAGGTCTCGAAGAACCTGTTGGACTCCACGTAGTCGACGATGTCGCGGTCCCAGTCCAGCGCCTGCTGGCGGTCGAAGTGCCCGCGTACGACCAGGCAACCCCGCTGGCGGAGCTTCGCCAGCGCCTCCGCCGAGACGGTGCCGGCGGCGATGTCCGCGTACTCGATGACGGGCCAGATCGTCTCGCCGCGGCCCCTGGCGGCGGCGATCTCCTCGACCCGCGCCCGGACACGCTGCTCGACGACCGCGAACACCTCCTCGACAGTCCGGCCGGACGCCTCGATCCGGGCCCGCAGCGCCGCCTTGACCTCGCGGATGGCGGACGGAAGGTCGGCCGGGGTCGACTCCCAGTGCGGTACTGACGGGAGCGGGGCGACGGCCAGGTCGGGCTGGGCGTTCATGGCGCGACTCCTTCTAGTAAGGGCTCCTTCTTGGAAAAGACTCTAGGTGCGTTCACCGTTCCAGGCAAGGCTCCTGCCTAGAATCCTGGCGTGACCACCGCCAAGCCCTCCCTGGAGCTGCTCCGCTCGCTTACCGACGAGCACGTGCTCCGGGAGCTGATGCGGCAACGACGGCTGACCCGGGCCGACCTGGCAACCCGCAGCGGCCTGTCCAAGCCCACCGTCGGGGAGAGCGTGCGCCGGTTGACCGAGGCCGGGCTTGTCGTCGACACCGGGGAGCGCACCCCTGGCGGTCGGGGCATGGGCCGCGTCGGCTCGTACTACGCGCTCGCCGGCTCAGCGGGCACCGCCCTGGCCGTCAGCATCGCCCCGGACGGGGTGGTGGTCGAGCGGGTCGACGCCCACGGCGACATCGTCGGACGGACCCGGCACGACATCAGTCGGCCCGCACACGCCGAGCGGGTGGCCGCCGCAGTGGGCACCGCAGCGACGCAGGCGGGGCAGGGCGGCGGAGGAGCCATCCGGCTGGCGGTCGTCAGCGCCGCCGACCCGGTGCACCGGGTCACCGGCCGGCTGATCCGGCTACCGGACGCGCCGTTCCTGCTCGGCGACCTCGACCCGGTCGCCGTGCTGACGCCACACGTCGCCGGGCCGGTCGTCGTCGACAACGACGTCAACTGGGCGGCGCAGGCCGAGCGCGACCTCGACCCGGCCGGCCTGAGCGACTTCGCCTACGTCTTCCTCGGCGAAGGGCTGGGGTGCGCGGTCGTCAGCGACGGCGCGGTACGCCGGGGCCACAGCGGTGTCGCCGGGGAGATCGCCCACCTGCTGACCACCGGCCCGGACGGCAGGGCAACCCGGTTCATCGACGTGTTCGCCGATCTGGGCCTCCGCCATGCCGGCACGACCGCCATCGACGTCGAGCGGGTCCGCCGCCTTCCGGCAGCCGGCAGGGCGGCGTTGGGGCAGGCCGTCAGCGGCGTGCTCGCCGCCGTCGTGGCGCTCGCCGACCCCCGGCTCGTGCTGATCGGCGGCGCATGGGGCACCCATCCGCCGATCCTCGACGCCGTCACCAACGTCTTCAGCGGAATGCCCCGGCACGTCGAGGTGCGTCCGGCACGACTCACCGACGAACCGGCGCTCACCGGCGCCCGCGCGGAAGCCCTCGACCGTCTACGCTCGGCAATCATCGCCCGCCGGACATCCTGACCGCGACGGCCCTCCGCCGGGCGCCACGCGCGTTTGGACCTGCCCGCCCGGCCGGACACAGAGCGGACCCCGCCGGCCACGCCGACGGGGTCAGTCCGCGGAAAAAGGTGGGAAGCTGTCAGCCCGCGATGTCGCGCGGGTCCCGGCTGCGCGGGTACGTGTTCTTCTCCCCGATCGTGCCGTCCTGCTTCTTGATCACGTGCTCGACCCCACGGTCGGCAGCCATCTCCCGACCCTGGGCCTGCGCGTCGGCCTTGCCCTCATGCGTGCTGCTGGCCCGCTCGTTGCCCTCCGCCTTGTTCTTCCACTGCCCGTCCTCTTGGTACGTGTCGACGTCACCCTTGGCCATGGCCTGCTCCCTCCGTGCGCCTCTGCACTGTCCTTCGATCAGTGCCCCGAGCCGGGTCGGGCAAAACGCCGTCCTCAGGAGACGCAGTTGTTGCTCGTGCGCCGCAGCGTCTGTTCGCGCTCGTCGGTGGTGATACCCGACGGCGTACCGTCGAAGTGGGTTTCCACCTTCTCCCACCCCCGGCGCTGCTCGTAGTGCAGGTGCGGTGCGCCGGAGTTGCCGGTGCTGCCGAGCCGCCCGATCTGCTGGCCCTGCGTGACCTCCTGGCCCTCCTTCACCAGCGGCGGTTCGAGCAGGTGCAGGTACTGCGTCTCCCACTTGCCGCCGTGGTCGATCTTCACCCAGTAGCCGCCACCACGGCCGCGTGGACCTTCCGGGTTCTCCGGGGTACGTCCGCCCAGGGTTCCGTTGATGCCCGCCACTGTGACAGTGCCGCCGTAGGACGCGAGGACTGGCCGCCCCCACGCCTCGCCCTCGATCGGGAACAGGTCGACGTCGAAGTCGTCGTGCCCGGGATAGGTGCTCAACTGCCAGGTCTCGCCGCAGGCCACGGGCATCTGGAAGAGCGGGCGCGGACCCGGCGGGCGCAGCAGCGGCACGACGACCACTGCCACCCCGACGACGACCGCCAGCGCGACGAGCCCGACGAGGACACCGATCAGCCGGCTCCGGGGGCGGCGGTGGGTGCGGGCTCTGCGGGGGCGGCCGGTCGTCACCGGCCCGAGCATGACAGACGCCGGCAACGCGTGGACTCCGGGTCAGCATCCCGGTCCGTACGCCAGCTCACCACTCCCCGGCGGCGGTGAGCTGGCGTACGGACCGGGCCGGGCCGTCAGGCCGGGCCGTGCCGTCAGCAGCGCGGCACGTTCGGGATGTACCCGTCGTGGCCGGTCAACAGGTACGCGTCGGAGACGTACCTGTTGGTGCCGATCCGGTTCCACACGGAGGTCGTGCCGTACGGGCCGGTGACAGTGCTTCCCACGGCCTGGCAGTAGACGGCCACTGTCGCGCCGTCGGGGACCGACCCGACGACCGGATAGCTGGCGCCGGGGCCGGAGCGCACGTTGAGGGTGCTCGCGCTGGTGCTCACCGTTCCGGAGCCGACGCCGGTGATCCCGTTCACCAGTTGCATGTAGTAGGTCCAGTTCCAGTTCGGGCCCGGGTCGGTGTGGGTGGCGCCGGGCACCTCGTTGTGCCCGATGATGTGCGCCCGAGTCTTCGGGATGCCGTACCTGTTGGCGAGGTTGCGGGTGAGTGCGGCGGATGCCCGGTACATCGCGTCGGTGAGCCAGGCGGCGTTGTCGACGTACCCCTCGTGTTCGATGCCTATCGACTGGGTGTTGTAGGTCCAGTTGCCGGCATGCCAGGCGATGTCCTTCTCCCGCACCGACTGGGTGACGGCCCCGTCGGAGGACCGGAAGGTGTAGTGCGCGCTGGCCTGCGCCGCCGGGTTCTGGAACCAGTTGACGGTGCCGGAGTACGAGCCCTGCGCGGTGTGGATGACGACGCGGGTGACCTGGTGGCTGCCCGGCCGGCTGGCCACCGTGTAGTTGCTCGTGCTGGCCGGCGCCCACGCGGCCGGCCCGTAGTCGGTGCTGAGGGTGCCGATCCCGCTGGGGTCGGCGGCGGCCGGTGCGACGACCGCGACGGTGAGCGCAGTGGTGAGCGCCGTGGTGAGGGCGGTGGTCAGGGCGAGTAGGAGGCGGCCTCGGAGGATGGGTCGAACGGACATCTGCACTCCTCGCGGGAACGGAGGTTGGCGGCCTGTGGGGCCGCCAACCTCGGCGGTCGTACTCGTCAGCACCAGCCGTTTACCGGACCGTTCACACCTGTCGACAGGTACGCGTCGGACACCCAACTGCCGTCGCTCAACCGGTTCCAGAGCGCCGTGGTGCCGTACCGGCCGGTGTGGGAGGTGCCGTTCGCGGAGCAGGAGATGGTGACTGTCGCGCCGTCGCCCACCGAGCCGAGCGAGCCGTAGCCCGTTCCCGGACCGGCCCGGCGAGTGAGCGCGCCACCGCCGTTCGCGTCGACAACGCCCTGGTTGAAGCCGAGCGCGCCGTAGTTGTAGAGGCCACCGCCGACACCGGCGAAGGCCGATCCGTGCCGCGCCCCGCCCTGGTAGGCGGCGCCGCCGTTGGCCAGCACCCACTTGCCGATGTCATGCCCGGCGATCGGCACGTACGCGCTGTTCTGCCGCAGTCCGAAGTGGACGTGCCGGCCGTAGGCAGCCCCACCGCAGGTGACGTCGGTGCCGGTGTTGCCCAGGACGGCGCCCTGGCCGACGCTGGCGCCGTTGACGGAGATGCTGTTCCACAGGTGGTAGTAGTCGGTCGAGTAGCCCCGGTCGTGGATGACCCGGATCCACCCGCGACACATGGTGTACGCCGCACCGGCCCGCGTCGCGCGAACCACCTGGTCGCCGCCGGCCAGGTCGATCGAGCTGTACGGCGACTCGGTCCCGCCCCAGCCGTGCGGGCCGCTGGTGAGCGTCCACGTCTGTCCGACACCGAACGGCAGGGCCATCCCGGTCCGGTAGTCCCCGCCCGCGTACAGAGGGCTCGGCGTCGTGGTGAGCACGCTTCGCTCCTGGGCGCCCACCAGGGGCGACTCGGCGGCCAGTTCACCGAAGGCGGCCTCACCGTCGAAGGCGATCCGCCATCCGGCGCGGTCGGCCCGCGCGATGAAGACCGACCCGGTCGGGTGAGCGTCCTCCTGTCGGGGTGCGACCGCGACGGCGGTGCCGAACGCCCACCGGCCGCTGCTGCGGCTCACGGTGATCCTGGTGTCCTGTTGCGCGCCAGCGCTCGACATCCGGGCGGTGCCGAGGAGTTTGGCGGTCACCGCCTCGGTGAGTGCGGAGGCGTCGGCGGTCGGCGCGGCGACGCTGGGGGTCGCCCAGAACAGGCTGGTGACCGTCAGCAGGGCTGCGGCTGCGCCGCCTGCCCATCGTCGATCGAGTCTCATCGTGACCTCACTTTCGATACGGGGATCGAGGCCGGGGCGATGGAGAGCCTGCGGCCGCTGGCGGGTGGGGGTACCGGCGAGGCTGAGCGGAGTGCCACATAGATAGAGAGAGACATAAATATTGACGATGATTGTTGTGTAGTAAACCGTCGAAGTCAACGAATGCATCGAAGGTTTCCTACATCCCACTCCGTCAGATCAGCGGTGACGGAGACTCCGCGCCGGGCAGCGACAACGACAGCGGCACCGGCAACTGCCACTGACCGCGTGATCCCGCTGCGTCGTCCGCGGCGCAGCGGGATCGTCTCGCGCTCGACCCTGCGGCGCTGCGGTGTCGCCTCCCTGGCCGGCCCTGGGGTGTGTCCGGCTCCCTGTAGAGCTGCCCCAGAAATGGGGCGGCGCCGGCCGGATCACCGCGAGCACCACGAACACCACCAGCACCACGAGGACCACGAGCACCACGAGGACCGAGCAGCGGGAGCACCACGAGCAGCCGGAGCACCACGAGCAGTCGGAGCCACCACGAGCAGTCGGAGCCACCACGAGCAGTCGGAGCCACCACGAGCAGCGGGAGCACCACGAGCGGCCGGAGCACCACAACCGTCTCCGCAGGGCACGGTCCATATGTGGGGCAGCTCTACAGGACCACCGACAGGTGGGTCGACCCTGCAGGGCGGCTCAGGCATCGCCGCGGGAAGCCCTCAACCAGCGTGCCGGGCACCGGCGCGGGGCCGAGGCGGGCACGGTGTGCCTACCGACCACCACCTGTTGACGCGTGGCCCCTGCCCGCAGAGGCGGGCAGGGGCCACGATCGTGCTGTTGCGACGTCAGCGGGCCGTTCCGGCGCGGCGCTTGTTGTAGACGTCGAACGCGACGGCGACGAGCAGGACGAGCCCCTTCACCACCGACTGTGTCGACTGGTCGATACCCATCAGCTGCATGCCGTTGCTCATCACGGCCATGATCAGACCGCCGACCATCGCGCCCACGACCGTACCGACCCCGCCGGTGACCGCCGCACCCCCGATGAACGCTGCGGCGATGGCGTCCAGCTCGAACATGTTGCCCGCGGCGGGCTGCGCCCCGTTGGACCGGGAGGAGTAGATGACCCCCGCCACCGCCGCCAGGAAGCCCATGTTGACGAACATCCAGAAGTTGACGGTACGGACCTTCACCCCGGACAGCGCCGCCGCCGACAGGTTGCCGCCGATCGCGTAGACCTGCCGACCGAAGACGGTACGCCGGGTGAGCAGGCCGTAGAACAGCACGAGGACCGCCAGGATGATCAGCACGATCGGCAGGCCACGGGCGTGCGCCAACTGCCAGGCGAAGTACATGATGACGGCACCCACCGCGACGACCCGGGCGACGAACAGCGGGAACGACTCGACGGGCTGCTGGTAGCGGATCCGCGCCACGCGGGTACGGAAACCGCTGACCGCGTACCCGGCGACGGCGACGGCGCCGATGAGCAGCGTGAAGGCGTCGAAGCCCTGACCGCCGAGCAGCCCGTTGAGGAAGCCCGCGGCGACGCGCTGGTACTCGGCAGGGAACGGCGACAGCGAGATGTTGTCGAGCACCCGCAGGGTCAGACCACGGAACAGCAGCATCCCCGCCAGGGTCACGATGAACGCGGGAATCCCGGCGTACGCGACCCAGAAGCCGTGCCACGCGCCGACCGCGATGCCCACGGCGATCGCGGCAAGGACACCCACCCACCACGGGTATCCCTGCTGGATGACCAGGACGGCGGAGACCGCACCTGTCAGCGCGACCACCGACCCCACCGACAGGTCGATGTGCCCACCGATGATCAGGATGACCATCCCGATCGCCAGAACCAGGATGTACGAGTACTGGAGGACGATGTTCGTGATGTTGCCGGGACTGAGCGACACCCCGTCGGTCAGGATCGCGAACAGCGCGACGATGACGACCAGGGCGACGTAGATCCCGCTCTGCCGCAGGTTGTTCAACACGAGCGCCCGCAGGTCGCTCGTCCCGGTGTGCAGGGCGGCGGCCGGCGTGGCGTCCGGTGACGTCGGGCGCTCCGTCGAAGGGGTCTTGATGCTTGTCATCCGACGAGCTCCTTGTCCTTTGTCATCAGCTCCATGAGGCTCTCCTGGGTCGCCTCACCCACCGGCATCTCGCCGGTGATCCGGCCCGCGGCGAGGGTGTAGATGCGGTCGCACATCCCGAGCAGCTCCGGCAGCTCGGAGGAAATGATGATCACCGCTTTGCCGTCGGCCACCAGCCGGTTGATGATCGTGTAGATCTCGAACTTGGCTCCGACGTCGATCCCGCGCGTCGGCTCGTCGAGGATCAGCACGTCCGGGTCGGTGAAGAGCCACTTCGACAGCACGACCTTCTGCTGGTTGCCGCCGGAGAGCTTGCCGACCACCGCCATGACACTTGGCGCCTTGATGTTCATGTCCCGGCGGCTCGACTCGGCGACCTTGATCTCCTCGTTGCCGTTGACCCAGCCCATTCGGGACAGCCGGTCCAGGGCGGCGGCCGACACGTTGCGCCGGACGTCGTCGATGAGGTTGAGGCCGTACCGCTTGCGGTCCTCGGTGACGTACGCGATGCCGTTGTCGATGGCCTCCGCGACGGTACGGGCGTTGACCTGCCGGCCGTGCATGAACAACCGGCCGTTGATGTCCCTGCCGTACGACCTGCCGAACACGCTCATCGCCAACTCGGTCCGGCCGGCGCCCATCAGCCCGGCGATGCCGACGACCTCACCGGCGCGCACGGACAGGCCGACGCCCTCGACGACCATCCGCTCATGGGTGGGGTGGCGCACCGACCAGTCCTCGATCCGCAGCACCTCCTCGCCCGGCGACGACTCGCGGTCGGGGTAGAAGCTGTCCAGGTCGCGCCCGACCATGCCCCGGATGATGCGTTGCTGGGTCACGTCGTCGGCGCGCATGTCCAGGGTCTCCACCGCGCGCCCGTCGCGGATCACTGTCGTCGAGTCGGCGATCGCGGTGATCTCGTTGAGCTTGTGGGAGATCATGATGCAGGTGATCCCCCGGTCCCTGAGCTGCCGGAGCAGCCCGAGCAGGTGCGCCGAGTCGACGTCGTTGAGGGCGGCGGTCGGCTCGTCAAGGATGAGCAGGCGCACCTTCTTCGACAGCGCCTTGGCGATCTCCACAAGCTGCTGCTTGCCCACGCCCAGCTGGATGACCGGGGTGACGGGGTTCTCGTGCAGCCCCACGGACGCCAGCAGTTCCGCCGCCTCGGCGTTGGCCCGGTTCCAGTCGATGAGGCCGCTGCGGCCCCGGCGCTCGTTGCCGAGGAAGAGGTTTTCGGCGATCGACAGGTGCGGCACCAGGGCGAGTTCCTGGTGGATGATGACGATGCCGTTCGCCTCGCTGTCCCGGATTCCCCGGAAGTGCATCGGCTTGCCGTCGAAGAGGATCTCTCCGTCGTACGAGCCCGATGGGTGTACGCCGGACAGCACCTTCATGAGTGTGGATTTGCCGGCGCCGTTCTCGCCACAGATGGCGTGGATCTCTCCCCGGCGTACCGCGAGGGTGACGTCCTCAAGGGCGGTCACCCCGGGAAAGGTCTTCGTGATGCGACGCATCTCGAGGATGGTGTCGTCCATGGTCGCTGTCCTCTGTCAGGTCCCGACGTGGTCCGCCACGAACGTCGGGCCCGGCGGGGTGACCGCCGAGCCCGACGGATGGCTTACTTCTTGGCCTGACCGGCGGCGACCTCTTCCGCCGTCCAGTACCCGGAGTCGATCAGCGCGGTCTTGATGTTGTCCTTGTAGACCGTCACGAACGGCAGCAGGTACGACGGAACGACCTTGACGCCGTTGTTGTACGTCTGCGTGTCGTTGGCCTGCGGCTGCTTGTCCTGGAGGAACGCCTCGGCGGCGTTGACGGCCTGGTCGGCCAGCAGACGGGTGTCCTTGAAGACGGTGCAGGTCTGCACGCCGTCGTTGATCAGCTTGATCGAGGCGATCTCGGCGTCCTGGCCGGTCACCGCGGGCAGCTTCTTCTTGCCGCTACCGCCGTAGCCGGCGTTCTGCAGGGCGGTGATGATGCCCCGGGAGATGCCGTCGTACGGCGACAGCACGCCGTCGACCTGCGAGCCGTCGTTGTAGCTGGAGGTGAGCAGGTCCTCCATGCGCTTCTGCGCGGTCTCCTGCTGCCACCGCAGGATCGCCACCTGCTCGATCGTGGTCTGGCGCGACTTCACCTTCAGCGTGCCGGCCTCGATGAACGGCTTCAGCGTGTCCATGGCGCCGCCGAAGAAGTACTGGGTGTTGTTGTCGTCGAGCGACCCCGCGAACAGCTCGATGTTGAACGGGCCGGTGGCCGTACCCTTCGAGCCGTCCTGGTTCTGCAGGCCGAGGCCGACGAGCAGCCCGGTGGCCTGGGCGACGCCGACCTTGTAGTTGTCGAAGCTCACGTAGAAGTCGACGTTCTTGCTGCCACGGATCAGGCGGTCGTACGAGATGACCGGGATCTTCGCGTCGGCGGCGGCCTGCAGCTGGCCGCTGAGCGCCGTTCCGTCGATCGCCGCGATGACCAGGACATCCGCGCCCTGGGTGATCATCTGGTCGACCTGCTGCGACTGGGTGGGGATGTCGTCGCCGGCGTACTGGAGGTCGACCTTGTAGCCCTTGGCCTCCAGCTTCTGCTTCACGGCGTTGCCGTCGGCGATCCACCGCTCGGAGGTCTGGGTCGGCATCGAGACGCCGATGGTCAGGTCGCCGGGCTTCTTCTCACTCGTGTTACCGCCGCTACCGGCGCCTTCGCCACTGCATGCCGCCAGGCTCAGCGCCAGCATCGCGCTACCCAGAGCAACCAGGAATTTCCTGCTCACGGGCCTCTCCTCCTCCGGATTCCCCCGCCGACCGCCGGGGCCCACGTGTCACCTTTGGGGTAGTGTTAGCGCTCACATAAGGCACGTCAACAGTAGATCTGAAATACCGGTGTCACGGTCTCGTAACGAGAGGCTTCCCGGCGGCGCGGCCTGGGATTCCGCCGTCCACAGTGGATGCCGCCACCCGATCGCACGCTGGGTAGCGGCTGCCTCAGGGTGACCGCCCACCACCGTCAGTGCAACGCGCGGACGGGCACCGCCGACGGGACGCGACGGGCCAGCAGGACTCCGCCGACCGAAGCGCGGCGGGCCGTCAGGGCAAGGCGACGGGACGCGACAGACCGGCACGTCCGCCGAGGGGACGTGTGGCGCCTCAGCGCGAAGGGGGCGGGGCGACGCTGTCGCGGGCGACGAGTGTCGGTGCGATGGTCTGCCGCAGAGCCCCACCGCTGCCCGACTCGATCTGCGTCAACAGCATCTGCAGGCTCGCCCGCGCCACCGCGTCGAAGTCGGGCCGGACGGTGGTCAGCGGCGGGATGAAGTACGCGGCCTCCGGCACGTCGTCGAAACCCACCACACTGATCTCGGCAGGCACCCGCCTGCCGAACTCGTGCAGCGCCCGCAGCACGCCCAGGGCGAGGTGGTCGTTGGCCGTGAAGATGGCGGTGACCTCGGGCATCCGCGCCAGCATCTGCCCGCACCGGTAGCCCGATGCCGCCGACCAGTCGCCCGGCATCAGCGGCGGTGGGCTGATCCCGGCGGCCAGCAGGGTCTCGCGCCAGCCCTCGATGCGACCGGCGCCGTCGAACCAGTCGGACGGCCCCGACACGTGCCACACGGTGCGGTGCCCGGCGTCGAGGAGATGCTGGGTCGCCGCCCGAGCGCCCGCCACCTGGTCGACAGTCACCAGCGGCATGGGCCGATGCGGGTCGCCGTCGACGGTGACCAACGGGACGTCCTGGGGCAGCCGCTCCAGCGCCTCGCCGGCCGACTCGACCGGCGCGATGACGACGATGCCGGCGACCCGGTGCGCCAGGTGCCGCTCGACCGCTGCCGAGATCGACCGGTGGTCGAGGTCCCGGACACTGCCCACGCTGACCGCGAAGCCCTCCTCCGCGGCGGTCTGCTCAAGGGCTGCCAGGAGCGACGCCGGGCCGTAGAGGGTGGTGTTCTGTGCCACCACGCCGATCACCTGCGACCGGCCGGTCACCAGGGCTCGCGCCGCGCCGTTCGGGCGGTAGCCGAGTTCGGCGATCGCCGCCCGCACCCGCAAACGGGTCTGCTCACGCACGTTGGGGTGCCCGTTGAGCACACGTGACACGGTCTGGTGGGAGACACCGGCGAGACGAGCGACATCAGTCATCGCGGGACCATGGACGGCCATTTCACTCCCCCCGCCAAATCCGGACCGCAGCCCGTCGACGTCGACTGGAGCGGCCCGGCCTGATCCCCCTCGCTCAGTCACCACGCCGGTGCTGAATCCCAGGTGACCAGCGCTGGATCGCCGACAGTCTACGCCAGGCATCGGCCTGGACAGGGCCTGGCTGCGGGGGAACGGCGCGACGGGCCGCAGGTCGGCGGCCCGGCCCACCCGTCACCCACACCGAGGGCGGCGGACGGCCCTGGCGGCGCCCCTGCCGCCGGCCGGTTCCCCGTTCCCGGAAGGGGGCGCGGAGCAGGGCGGCGACGGGCACAAACAGTGGCGCGGACTGCCCGTCCGAGATCCGGACGGGCAGTCCGCGCCACCGGTCAGATCGACAGCCGTGTGACAGGCGTCACGGTGTCGTCAGGTCGAACCGGCTCACGGTGACCGCTCCCCCGAGCGCCTGGGTGGCGTGGTTGAAGATGGCGAACCGGTAGCCCATGAAGAACTGCCAGTTGTTGGCGAGCGTCAGGGCGTTGCCGAACGACGTGAAGTTGACCCCGTCGGTGCTGTACGAGAAGCGGGCCTGCCGTCCGGAGCCGGGTCTGATGTCGGCGTTGGCACGCAACCAGATCCGGCCACCGGAGACGGCGGTGCTCGCCACCTCACTGCCGGTGCTCGTGGTGTTCCAGTTGCCGTCCATCGTCAAGCCGTTCTGCATCACCAGACGAGTGGAACCGTTGTCCCGCCGAATGCCGATCCAGGCCGACGAGTTGCGCAGCACCGCCAGGCCCGTGCGGTCACCGTCGCGCATCGTCGAGTAGTCCAGCTCGATGGTGGCGGTGGAGGTGGGGCCCTGAATGCGGTGCGTCAACGTGTTCCGGGCGGCGTACAGGTCGCCGGTGACGGTGGCGGTCTGCAGGCGAAGTCCGTTGTTCACCGAATACCTGCTGGTGTCCGGATTGTGGTTCCACTCCCACTGCGGGCCGAGGGTCGTGCCGGAGAACGTGTCGGTGCCGGTGAGTGGCTTCACCGCCCGGGGCGCGGCGGGCAGGTTCGGCTTCGGGTACGAGCTGCCCCAGGCGCCGTTTACCGTCTGCAGGACGGGCCACCCGTCGCCGGTCCAGGTGATCGGCGCCATGGCGGGCATCCGACCACCGGGGTACGCGTCGACGAACGCCATGTAGTACCAGTCGCCGTTCTGGGTCTGCACCAGTCCACCCTGGTGCGGAACCCCGCCGCCGGAGATCGGGCCGGGCAGGTTGAGCAGCACCTGGCGCTGCTCGTACGGGCCGAACGGGCCGTTTGTCGACTTCAGCACGTACTGGCCGTTGGCCGGTCGGGTGAGCCAGATGTAGTAGGCACCGTTGCGCTTGTAGAACCGTGCGCCCTCAAGCGTTCCGATGCTCGACGGCGTCTGGTAGACCTGCTGGGCGCGGACCTGCGACTTCCCGTCGGCGGACAGCTGGGCGACGCTGATGGTGCCGTTGCCGTACGCCACGTACATGGTGTCGTTGTCGTCGATCAGCATCCCGGCGTCGTAGTAGCAGTTGGGGATGGTGGTGTGCTTGCTCCAGGTGCCGTCCACGGCGCTCGCCGTGTAGATGTGGGTCTGCGCGAAGTCGATGCACCCGGCCCAGTAGAACGTCCGGTTGCTCGGACGGTAGTTCAACGTCGAGGCCCAGATCCCGTCGACGTACGCGTTACCGCCGCTCATGTCGTACTTCGACCCGAACTCCAAGCGGGGTACCGAGTGCCCGGCGAACTCCCAGTTGACAAGGTCGTACGAGCGCAGGACGGGAGCGCCCGGCGAGTAGTGCATCGTGGACGCCGACATGTAGTAGGCGTCGCCCACCCGGATGATGTCGACGTCGGCGAAGTCCTGCCAGACGACCGGGTTGGTGTACGTGCCGCTCGGCGGGGGCGGAGTCGTCGGCGGCGGCGTGGTGGGGTTGCCTCCGCTGCCCACCTGCACGAGCTGCCACTGCTGGTTGTTGCCGCCCCAGTCGTCGTACTGCACGATGTTGCCGCCGTCGGCGGTGGAGGCGTTCTGCACCTCGACTGCTTTGTTGCTGTTGCGGTTGATCAGTCGAACGTAGCCACCGGCGGAGTCCGCCAGGCGGAACTGCTGGTTCACCCCGTTGCCGTCGGCCCACTGCACGATCGACGCGCCGTTGGCGGTGGAGAAGTTGTAGACGTCGAGCACCTTGCCGGAGTGCCGGGACTTCAGCCGGTAGTAGCCGCCGCCGGAGTCGACGAACTGCCACTGCTGCCAATGCGCGCGCCGTCGTTCGTGGCCTGGTTGTACACGTCCAGCGCCTTGCCACTGTTGCGGTTCACCAACACGTACCAGGCGTTGGTGTCCACCGTCGCTGCCGATGCGGGTGACGCGGCCACCGCGGTGAGCGTGCCGCCCACCAGCACCGCCGCCGCGGCGGCGGTGAGCCGCCGCAACCAGCCGCGCCGACGCGCGGATGGTGTGGCCCAGGGAACCCGACCGATGGCAACCATGATCCTCCTTCGAGAACGCGAACCGAGCGGTCTGGGCCGGCATCCCCGGCACCGGGCGGGGTGCCGTGCCTGGCCACGGGCCCGACCGATGTGATCGCTAACATCGCTCCCCGTGCCACGAGGGCAGCAATCTGTGAAAATCGGGGGGCGGACACAATTCGCGGGCGGGCCAGCCGCAGACATTGATTGTCTTGGTTATAGACTGTGAGCGATAACACGTCCTTAGTCAAGACGTAACACAGCCGGCTCGCGATCGTGCTAGGCGCACACGCAGACGGGTGGCGCGTCCCGGCCGACGACTGCCGCCGGGGACGCGCCACCCGTCTGGGAAGCGCTGGTGAGTGGGGTCAGAAGCCGCGCGCCAACCGGTAGTAGGCCTGGTTCCACCGGATCTCGTCGGCGAAGCGGCGCGGCTCGGTGTCGGCGTCGATGACGACGAGTTCGGTACGGCTCATCTCGGCCAGGTCGTGCAACTCCTCCACGCCGACGGCCTGGGACAGCACCGTGTGGTGGGGAGCGCCAGCGGTGATCCACGCCTCGGCCGAGACGGGCAGGTCGGGTCGTGGACGCCAGACGGCCCGTGCCACCGGCAGCCGGCGCAGCGGCTGCGGCGGCGTCACCACGTCGATCTCGTTGGCCACCAGCCGGAAGCGCTCCCCCATGTCGGCGAGCCCCAGCACCACCGCCGGGCCGGGCTCGGCGTCGAAGACGAGGCGGACCGGGTCCTCCCGCCCGCCGATGCTCAGCGGGTGGATCTCCACGTTGGGTACGCCGGACGCGATGGTCGGGCAGACCTCCAGCATGTGGGCGCCGAGCACCAGCTCCGAGCCGGGGGTGAGGTCGTAGGTGTAGTCCTCCATGAAGGACGTGCCGCCCTCCACGCCCACCGACATCGCCTTGAGGGTGTGCACGAGGACCGAGGTCTTCCAGTCGCCCTCGCCGCCGAAGCCGTAGCCGTCGGCCATCAACCGTTGCACAGCGATGCCCGGCAGCTGACGCAGCCCGCCGAGATCCTCGAAGTTGGTGGTGAACGCCCGGAACCCGCCGGCGTCCAGGAAGGCCCGCATGCCCAGCTCCAGGCGGGCCGCGTACCGCAGGGAGTCGTGCTGCTCGCCCCCGGAGCCCAGCGCCGCGACGACGCGGTACGTGTCCTCGTACTCCTTCACGAGGTCGTCGACCTGCGCGTCGGTGACCTCGCCGACCACCTCGACCAGGTCGTTGACGCCGTAGGTGTTCACCGACACCCCGAAGCGCAGCTCCGCCTCGACCTTGTCGCCCTCGGTCACCGCGACGTCGCGCATGTTGTCACCGAAGCGGGCCAGACGCAGCGACCGCATCGCCGACCACCCCAGGGCCGCCCGCGCCCACGCGCCGACCCGGCTGGTCACCCTCGGGTCGCTGACATGCCCCGCGACGGTCTTACGGGCCACACCGAGACGCGTCTGGATGTACCCGAACTCGCGGTCGCCGTGGGCGGCCTGGTTCAGGTTCATGAAGTCCATGTCGATGTCGTCCCACGGCAGCAGGACATTGGCCTGGGTGTGCAGGTGCAGCAACGGCGTCTGCAACGCGTCCAGGCCGGCGATCCACATCTTCGCCGGGGAGAAGGTGTGCATCCACGCGATGACCCCGATCGCGCCCTGAGCGGCGGCGTCGCGGCAGACCTGGAGGATCTCGCCGCTGTTGGTCAGGACCGGCTTCCAGACCACCCGGGCAGGGATCTGCGGCGAGTCGTCGAGCGCGGCCGCGATCTGGCGGGACTGCTCGGCGACCTGCCGGAGCGTTTCCTCGCCGTACATGCCTTGGCTGCCGGTGAGGAACCAGATCACGGGTTCGGGGTGTGGTGCCATGGGGTTGCCTTCCGCGAGAGGGGCGGTCACTTGTAACGGATTCCGATGAGGCGCTGGAGGAGGATGAAGACGAAGAGCAGGCCCCCAATCACGATCTTGGTCCACCAGGAGTTGAGGCTCCCATCGAAGGTGATGAGAGTCTGGATGACGCCCAGGACCAGTACGCCGAGCACCGTGCCGAAGACGTACCCCGCGCCGCCGGTGAGCACCGTGCCACCGATGACGACGGCGGCGATGACGTCCAACTCCATTCCCACGGCGATCAACGGCGCGCCGGAGAGGGTGTAGAAGGACAGCAGGATGCCGCCGATCGCCGAGCACAGACCACTGATCGTGTAGACGGCGATCCGGGTCCGCCCCACCGGCAGGCCCATCAGCAGCGCCGACTGCGGGTTGCCGCCGATGGCGTACACGTTGCGCCCCAACCGGGTGTAGGCAAGCGTGTACGCGGCCACTGCCACCACGGCGAAGGCGATGAGCACGCTGATCGAGACGAAGTTGCCCTTGGGGTCGCCGATCCGCTCCTGCGACATCCTGGTCCAGAACCCGTCGGTGATCGGGATGGACGAGCCGGAGATGAACGTGCACATGCCCCGGGCGAAGAACATCCCGGCGAGCGTCACGATGAACGGCTGGATCTCGAAGAAGTGGATGACGCAGCCCATCAGCAGGCCGAGCGTCGGGCCGATGAGCAGGGCGATGACGAGCACCAGTGCCGCCGGCAGGCCCTCCTGGAGCAGCCAGGCCGACACCATCGCCGTCATGGCCACTACCGACCCGACCGACAGGTCGATGCCACCGGTGAGGATCACGAAGGTCATGCCCACCGCGACGACGAGCAGGAAGCCGTTGTCGATGAAGACGTTGAAGATGACCTGCACGTTGGAGAACGCCGTGTACTGCGAAACGCCGATGCCGTACATCACCAGCAGCAGTGCCAGCGTCGCCAGGACCGGTATCTGCTTCCTCGGCAGCCGGAACCGGGTACGACCGGCGGTAAGCGATCCAGTGGTCATGCCGGCACCTGCTCCTTCGGCTTGTCGGCGACGGGGGCGGGCGGCGGGACGTTTCGCCTACGGCGGCTGAACCTGGCCCGGAAGGCCGGCGCCTGGATGAGGCAGACGGCGATGACGACCACCGCTTTGAACAGCAGCGACGTCTGCGGTGAGATGTCCATTGCGTACACGGTGGTGGTCAGGGTCTGGATGATCAGCGCGCCGATGATCGTGCCGCTGAGGAAGAACCGACCGCCCGCGAGGGACGTACCGCCGATGACGACCGCGAGGATCGCGTCCAGCTCGACCCAGAGGCCGGCGGCGTTGCCGTCGGCGCTGGAGACGTTTGCCGTCATCATGAAACCGGCTACCGCGGCGCACGCGGCGCTGATCACGTAAGCGAGGAAGATGACCCGGCTGGACCGGATGCCGGCGAGCCGGCTCGCCACTGAGTTGCCGCCCACCGACTCGATGATCATGCCGAGCGCGGTACGACGGGTGAACGCGGCCACCAGCAGGGCCGCGGCGAGAGCGATGAAGATGGCAAGCGGCAGGGTCAACGCGTGGCCCAGGCCGATCGCCCGGTACGGCTCCGAGTTGATGGTGATGATCTGGCCCTCGGTGATCAGCTGGGCGAGACCCCGGCCGGCGACCATCAGGATCAGGGTGGCGATGATCGGTTGGATGCCGATCACGGCCACCAGCACCCCGTTCCAGGCGCCGAGCACGAGCGAGACCCCCATCGCCAGCGCGAGGGCGGTCACCACCACACCGAGACTGTTCTGGTCGGGCTGCTTGCTGATGTACATGCAGGCGATCGCGCCGCTGATCGCGCAGAGCGAGCCGACCGACAGGTCGATGCCGCCGGTCGAGATGACAAGGGTCATGCCCAGCGCGACGAGGATCAGCGGTGCGCTCAACCGCAGGATGTCGATCGGCGTGCCGTACAGGTGCCCGTCCTTGAGCTCGATGGACAGGAACCCGGGCCGGTAGATCGTGTTCGCGGCGAGCATGGCGAACAGCACGGCGGCGGGCCAGAACAGCCGGTGACCGGTCATCGTCCGGAAGCGGCTCATTGTGTCGTTCATCGGTCTGCCTCCTCCCGGTGGGATCCGCTGGCGATTGTCTGCATGATGCGGTCGGCGTCGAGGCTCTCGTCGTTGGCGAGCTGCGCGACCATCTGCCGGTCCCGCATCACTGCCACCTTGTGACTCAGGCGCAGCACCTCCTCCAACTCGGCGGAGATGAACAGCACGGCCATGCCCCCGTCGGACAGCTGCGTCACGAGCTTCTGGATCTCGGTCTTCGCGCCGATGTCGATGCCCCGGGTCGGCTCGTCGAGGATCAGCAGTCGTGGCTCGGTGATCAGCCACCGGGCCAGCAGCACCTTCTGCTGGTTGCCGCCGGACAGGTTGCGTACCGGCACCTCCGGGTCAGCGGGCCGGATGTTGAGGGCCTTGACGTACTTGTCGACAAGCTCGTCCTGGCGACGTCGCGGGATGGGTCGCAGCCAGCCCCGGGCCGCCTGCATGGCGAGGATCATGTTCTCGCGGACCGACAGGTCGGCGACGATGCCCTCCGCGCGGCGGTTCTCGGAACAGAAGCCGACGCCGTGGTCGATGGCCTGGGCGGGGGTACGGAGACTGCTCGCCGTGCCGTCGATGGCGACCTGGCCGCCGTCGGTGCGGTCGGCGCCGAACAACAACCGCGCCACCTCGGTACGCCCAGAGCCCAGCAGGCCGGCCAGGCCCACCACCTCGCCTGCGTGGATGGTGAGGCTGAACGGCTCGACCGCGCCGGACCGGCCGAAGTTCGACACCGCCACCAGCGGGGTGCCCTCCTCCAGCGCGGCAAGGTCCCGGCGGGAGTGCTCCTCGATGCCCTCCAGGACGTCGAGTTCCTTGCCGATCATCTTTTCCACGAGAGCGAGCTGGGGCAGCTCGGCGGTCTGGTACTCGCCGACGAGTCCACCGTTGCGCAGCACTGTGATCCGGTCGGCGATCTCGTAGACCTGGTCGAGGAAGTGGGTGACGAACAGGATCGCGATGCCCTCGTCGCGCAGTTGCCGCATGATGCGGAACAGTTGCGCCACCTCGCCGGCGTCGAGGCTGGACGTCGGCTCGTCCAGGATCAGCACCCGCGCCTTGATGTCGATGGCGCGGGCGATCGCGACCATCTGCTGGATCGCCAGGGAGTACGAGCCGAGTGGCGCGCTGACATCGAGGTCGAGGTCGAGGCGGGCCAGCAGCGTACGGGCGCGGCGGCGGACCTCACCCCAGCGGACGGCCCCGAGGAGCCGGGGTTCACGGCCGATGAAGATGTTCTCCGCCACCGACAGGTTGGTGCAGAGGTTGACTTCCTGGAAAACGGTGCTCACACCAGCTGCGGTCGCCTGCATGGGCCCGGTGAACGACACGGGCTCGTCATGGAGGGTGATCGCGCCCTCATCGGTGTCGTAGACACCGGTGAGCACCTTGATGAGGGTCGACTTGCCGGCGCCGTTCTCGCCCATCAGGGCGTGCACCTCGCCGGGGAAGAGCCGGAAGTTGACGTTGTGGAGTGCGCGCACCCCGGGGAAGGACTTGCTGATCCCGGTCATCGTCAGGACCGGACGGCTATCCGTCATCCCATCAGACCTCTTCTGGGTTGTCGACACGGAAGGGCCGCTACGCCCCCGCGACGCCCGCCCGGTCGACCCTGGGGGGTCGCTCGGGCGGGCGTGGTACGGGGGTCGCCGCGGGCCAAGCCCGGTCCGTTTCGGGTAGGGAGGCGACGCGGCGGGGCCGCCACGCGAGCGCGGCGGCCCCCCGGCGTCGATCAGTACTTACGGTTGGGCAGCGCTTCCTTCGCTTGCTCCTGCGTGAACGTGGTCTCCTCGGTCTCGATCCGAGGCGGCACCTCTTCGCCGGCGTGGACCTTCTTGGCCAGTTCCATCAGCTGTGGGCCGAGCAACGGGCTGCACTCCGCGATGAAGTTGAACTTCCCGTCGGCGAGAGCCTGCATGCCGTCCTTGACCGCGTCGACAGTGATGATGGTGATGTCCTTGCCCGGCTCCTTGCCGGCCGCGGTGATCGCCTCGAGGGCACCCAGGCCCATGTCGTCGTTGTGCGCGAACAGCACGTCGATCTTCGGGTTGGCCTTGAGGAACTGCTCCATGACCTGCTTGCCACCCGCCCGGGTGAAGTCACCCGGCTGGGAGGCGATGATCTTCAAGTTCGGGTTGGCGGCAATCGCCTCGCCGAAGCCCTTCTTGCGGTCGTTGGCCGGAGCCGCGCCGGTGTTGCCCTGCAACTCGACGATGTTCACCGGGCCCGAGGCGCTCTTCTTCTGCTCGACCAGCCACTCACCGGCGAGCCGGCCCTCCTTGACGAAGTCCGAGCCGAGGAAGGTCTTGTACAGCGACTTGTCGGCAGAGTCGACCGAGCGGTCGGTCAGGATGACCGGGATGTCGGCGTCCTTGGCCTCCTTGAGGACGGTGTCCCATCCGGATTCCACAACCGGCGAGAAGGCGATCACGTCGACCTTCTGCTGGATGTAGTTGCGGATCGCCTTGATCTGGTTTTCCTGCTTCTGCTGCGCGTCGTCGAACTTCAGCTCGATGCCCGCCGCGGCTGCCGCCTCCTTGATCGAGGTGGTGTTCGCGGTACGCCACCCGCTCTCCGCGCCGACCTGCGAGAAGCCCATCGTGATCTTGCCGTCGTCCGTGGAGCCGCCGCCGCCCGTGTCGCTGTTGCCGCAGGCCGCCACGCCGCCGACGAGCAGCACGCTGGCGAGGACCGCGACAGCGCGCCACGGCGCGGACTGCGTACGCATCTTTCTCATCAGTTCTCCTTGGCTGGGTGTGGTGGGGACCGCGTCCGCCGCCGACGTACGAGAGGCGACCTACGCGGGTGGTGCGTGCTGGTACGTCGGTGGTGCAGACCTGCGACCCTGATCCACGCTGGACGGTCAGGAACTCGCCGGTGCGACTGGTTGTTGACCGTAGACGTTCTGGTAGCGGTGATACAGGGCATCGATGTCTGCCTGTGCCATCGGCACCGGCTGACCGAGCGCCCGGGCCAGGTGGGCGGTGCGGGCGACGTCCTCACACATCACCGCGGCCTTGACCGCCGCGCGGGCGTCACGGCCGATGGTGAACACGCCGTGGTTACGCATCAACACCGCAGGTGAGCGGTGCCCGGCGAGCGTGGCGACGATGCCCTTGCCGATGTCGTCGCCGCCGATCAACGCGAACGGGCCGATCGGGATCTCGCCGCCGAACTCGTCGGCCTGCGCGGTGAGGTGGCAGGGAATGGACTCACCGCGGGCCGCCCAGGCGGTCGCGTACGAGCTGTGGGTGTGCACGACCCCGCCCACCTCGGGCATGGCCCGGTAGACGTAGGCGTGGGCGGCGGTGTCGCTGGACGGGGCGAGGTCGCCCTCGACGAGAACGCCGTCGAGGTCACAGACCACAATGGTGTCGGCCGTGAGGTCGTCGTAGCTCACACCGCTCGGCTTGATCACCATGAGGTCGCTGCCCGGTACGCGGGCCGAGACGTTGCCGGCCGTCCAGGCCACCAGCTGGTAGCGGGTCAGCTCGGAGTGCAGACGGGCGACCGTCTCACGCAGCTCGCGGATCTGTCGGGTCACCTCGATGGTCATGCGACGACCTCCAACGGGGTCTCGTGAGCGGTCACGGGGGCGCTGTCGGCCGGCGCCTCGGCGGTCCCCACCGCCGCGTTGCGGATCGCCCGCAGGCGGAGCATGACGTCGTTGCCGCCCCGGCCGAAGTGGTCGTGCAAGGCCCGGTACTCCGCGTAGAGGGCGTCGTAGGCGCGGGCCCGGTCGGGGTCCGGCCGGTAGACGGCCTCGTGCACCTTCCCCATGGCCTGCGACGCCTCGTGCACCGACGGGTACGCGCCGGCGGCGACGGCAGCGTGGATCGCCGATCCGAGCGCCGGGCCCTGCGCGGAGGCGATGATGTTCAGCGGCCGCCGGGTCACGTCGGCGTAGATCTGCATCAGCAGCTCGTTGGAGGTGAGGCCACCGGCGATCACCAGGTCGTCGACAGGCACGCCGGCCTCGACGAACGCCTCGATGATCATGCGGGTGCCGTAGGCGGTGGATTCCAGCAGCGCCCGGTAGATGTCCTGCGGCCGGGTGGCCAGGGTCATCCCGACGATCATCCCGCTCAGGTCGTGGTTGACAAGCAGCGAGCGGTTGCCGTTCCACCAGTCCAGCGCGACAAGGCCGTGCGCGCCGACCGGTTGGCTGGCGGCCAGTGCGGTGAGGTGCTCGTGCGAGGCGGCCCCGGCCGGGGCGGCGTGCTCGACGAACCAGCCGAAGATGTCGCCGACACCGCTCTGCCCGGCCTCGTAGCCCCATGCGCCGGGGCTGATGCCGCCGTCGACCACCCCGCACATGCCGGCCACCTCGGCGGGTTGCCGACCGTTGACCACGTGGCAGGTGGAGGTGCCCATGATGGCGACGAGCCGACCGGGCTCCACGGCCTGCGCCGAGGCCGCTGTGACGTGCGCGTCGACGTTGCCGACGGCCACCGCGATCCCCTCCGGCAGCCCGGTCCACGCCGCAGCGGTGGCGGTGAGCGTGCCGGCCTTGGCACCCAGCGGCAGCAGCGGACCGTCCAGCTTGGTTACGAAGTCGCCGAAGCCGGGGTTGAGCGCGGTCAGGAAGCCCTCGGACGGGTACTGGCCGTCCTGGAGGATCCCCTTGTAGCCGGCAGTGCAGACATTGCGGGTCTCGGCGCCGCAGAGCTGCCAGACGATCCAGTCGGCCGCCTCGATGAAGCGCTCGGCCCGGTGGTAGACCTCGGGGTCCTCCTCCAGGATCTGCAGGCCCTTGGCGAACTGCCACTCGGCGGAGATCTTGCCGCCGTACCGGCCGATCCACGGCTCGGCCCGCTCGTGGGCCAACGCGTTGATCCGGTCGGCGTGCGGCTGCGCGGCGTGGTGCTTCCACAGCTTGACCCACGCGTGCGGCCGGTCGCGCAGATCGGGGTCCTCGCAGAGCGGGGTGCCATCGGCGAACGTCGGCAGCACCGTGCAGGCGGTGAAGTCGATGCCGATGCCGATCACGGCGGCCGGGTCGATCCCCGCTGCGGACACCGCTGCCGGAACGGCGTGACGCAGCACGTCGCGGTAGTCCTGCGGGTTCTGCAGAGCCCAGTCCGGGGGCAGCGACCGGCCGTTGGGAAGCGCCGCGCTGATCACCCCGTCGCCGTACTCGTGCACCGCGGTCCCGACCTCGGCACCATCACCGACCCGGACCACGAGTGCCCGCCCGGAGAGGGTGCCGTAGTCGACACCGACGACGTAGCTTTCGGCAGCTCCGTCCACACGGTTCATGTTCACCTCCGCCGTTAACGGGGATAGTGTTAACGCTCACATCCAGGCTCGTCAAGACATCTACCCGCAACAGCTCCGTAACGGAACGCGGAGGCCCATCCGGGCACACAGGCAGCCATCAGACCGGGGCAAAGCGCGGAAGTCCGGCATTCTGGGGACATGCTGGCGGGTCGGCGGCCCCGTAGGGGCTGCCTCGACGACGGCACCCTCCCCGACGGTCAGGGACGAGTCGCCCGCCGTCGACCACGATCGCGAGGCGGACATCCAAACAGGAGCGACTGCCGCCAGCGCCAGTGTCAGCGATAACATCATCGGGCTTCGCGGTCCTGTGGTCGGATCTCTGTATCGACCGACGGGTCAGCACAGTGCCCAGGATCAAGCGCTCCGGCGACCAGCGGCGACCCCGGCCAGCCGACCCGGCGGCGCATTGTTATCGATAACATTTGATGTTTGGTCGAGCGTGCTCCGGGGCCGACGCGAACCACGTCCGCGCCGACAGCCGACAGCCCGGCCCATCGGGGCCGGGCTGTCGGGCAATCGTGCGGGCCACCCCCGTTCGCGCCTCGCCTCGGCCGGGACTGCGCCGCGAGTCACGACGGGTGCGTGTCGGGTCAGGCGCTCGGGTCGCGGTTGTACAACGCCCTGGCCCAGAAGAAGCAGACCACGCTGATGGCCGCGCACCACGCGACCGCCTCGATCGCGTTACTGCCGATACCGGTACCGAAGAACAAGCCGCGCAGGGTCTCCATGACCGGTGTGAAGGGCTGGTGGTCGGCGAACCACCGCACCGGGGTCGGCATCGAGTCGGTGGGGACGAACCCGCTGCCGAGGAAGGGCAGCAGCACCAGCGGCATGGGCAGATTGCTTGCCGTCTCGACGCTCTTGGTGACCAGGCCGAGCGCGACCGACAACCAGGTCACCGCGAAAGTGATCATGGCGAGGACGCCGATCACGGCGATCCACTCGATCGCCGTGGAGTTGGGCCGGAACCCGACGAGCAGCGCCACCCCGGTGACCGCCGCGAGGCTGAGCAACGCCTGGATGAGGCTGCCGAGCACGTGGGCGGTGAGCACCGACGGCCGGAAGATCGCCATCGTACGGAAACGGGCGATGATGCCTTCGGTCATGTCCATGGCGACCGAGATGGCGGTGCCCTGCGCCGCGCTCGCCACAGTGATGAGCAGGATGCCCGGGGTGACGTAGTTGGCGTAATCGGCGCGGTCACCGGTGGGCCCGAGGCCGGCGCCCAGGGTGCCGCCGAAGACGTACACGAAGAGCAGCAGCAGGATGACCGGGATGCCGACGAGCATGAGTGTCAGCGACGGGTAGCGCCGCATGTGGAGCAGGTTGCGCCGCAACATCGTGCCCGAATCGCGGGCGGCGAGGGTGAGGGTGCTCATCGCACCAGGGCCCCTTCCTTGTCGGTCTGGCCGGTGAGGGTGAGGAAGACGTCGTCGAGGTCGGGGGTGTGCACGGCGAGGCCGGCCACGGTTATCGACGCGCTGTCGAGCTGGTCGAGCACTGAGCGCAACGATCCGACGCCGCCGTCGCTCGGGACCTGGAGGGTGAGCGCCGCGTCGTCCCGGGTCGCACCGGCGAACGTACGGGCCGCCGCGTCGAGCCCGTCCTGGTCGGCGAACCGCAACACGACGTGCCCACCGGGGATGAGCCGCTTGAGCGCGTGCGGGGTGCCCTCGGCGATCATGCGGCCGTGGTCGAGGAACGCGACGCGGTCGGCGAGGTGGTCGGCCTCCTCCAGATACTGCGTGGTGAGCAGGATGGTGACCCCACCGGCGGAGAGGTCGCGGATGATCTGCCACATGGCGCGGCGGCTACGCGGGTCGAGGCCCGTCGTGGGCTCGTCGAGGAAGATGACGCGGGGTTCGCCGACAAGTGTCATGGCGAGGTCGAGCCGCCGTCGCATGCCACCGGAGTACGTCGCCGCCGGCTTGTCCGCCGCCTCGACAAGATCGAACTGGTCGAGCAGATCGGCGGTACGCCGTCGACCTGCCGCCCGGCCCAGGTGACACAGGTCGGCCATGAGGCGAAGGTTCTCCCGCCCGGTGAGCAGGCTGTCGACGGCGGAGAACTGGCCCGTGACGCCGATCAGCGCGCGGACCGCGTACGGCTCCCGGGTCAGATCGTGGCCGGCGATGCTGGCCTGGCCGGAGTCGGCGGCGATGAGGGTGGACAGGATCTGCACGGTGGTGGTCTTGCCGGCACCGTTGGGACCGAGCAGCGCGAAGATCGTTCCCGCGCGGATCTCCAGGTCGATGCCGTCGAGGACCACCTTGTCGCCGTAGGACTTTCGCAGGCTGCTCGCGACGATCGCGGGCTGGGTTGGCAGGGTCATGGCTCCTCGATTCGTGTCCGGTGTCGCCCGGCGGTCAGGCACGGCGGATCATGATGTCGCCGTAGGAGGTGTTGGCCCGGATCTCAACGGTCTCGTCGGTCTCTGCCGGGCTGTCGGTCGTGGACAGGGCGTTGTGGACCCGGCCGTGGCGGGAACCGACGTCGAGCCACGCGGCGGTCCCGCGCCGGACGCCGACCTCGATGGCCCCGTACGAGGTCTGCAACTCCACCGACCCGCGGGCGACCTCGCCGAGTCGCACGTTGCCGTACGCGGTGCGTGCCGTCACGGAGGCCGCCGACTGGTCGATGGCGATGTCGCCGTGTGCGGTGTTGATCCGGATGTCTCCGCCGCCCCGGCCGATCCAGCAGTCGCCGGACGAGTTCTTGATCTCGGCGGTGCCGTCGACCTCGCCGAGGCGCACCTTGCCGGAGGACGCCTTCACCCGGGCGGGGCCGTCGACGCGTGTCACTGTGACCTCGCCGTGGTTGGTGTCGATGTCCAGCGGCCCGGTCTCGTCGAGTCGGATCGCGCCGCCGGTCTTGACGTGGCACTCGCCGAGCCGGCCCTCACCGCGGAACGCCGCCCACGACGCCTCGGCGTGCATCCGTGAGCCGGCCGGCACCTCGATGAGGACGTCGACCGAGGGCCCGGGGCCGGGGCCGTAGCGGCGCCAACTCTTCGGCACCCGGATCGTCAGTCGGCCGGAGGCGTACTCGATCGTGGTTTGTTGGGCGGCGCTCACGTCGACCTTGCTCGACGGGTCGCGGGGCCGCACCTCGACGACGGTGTCGGTGCGGTCGGACGCGGAGATCCACGCGTCGCCGACGGGCAGTTCGACATGCACGGAGATGGGCTCGGGTGTGTCGAAAACAGGCATGGTGGTCTCCCGGGAGGATGCCAGCGGGTGTCGCCGCTGGTGAGCGGGGTGGAAAGGAAAGAGGGAGCGGGCGGTCAGCGCGCCCAGCCGGTGAAGTGCTGGCCGGCGCGGGGCTCCGGCCGGCGGGCGGGGCGACGGTCCGCGTCACCGGCCCCGACGGCAGCGGCGACAGCCCGCACCAGCCAGGCGTTCACCGACAGCCCGGCCCGGCCGGCGGCCTCCTCGACGCTTGCCTTCAGGTGGTCGGGAAGGCGCAGGTTGATCCTCGACGTGCCGCCGTCGTCGCCGTCCGGTGGCAGCACGGGCGCCGGCAGCGTCGCCGGCCCGGACTGCTCGGTCTGCTCGGCCGGCCCGCTGGTCGGCGGGTTGGCAGGTGTCACCACGAAGTCGGGGTCGCGCCCGCGTAGCCGGACGTGCACCGACCCCGGAGCGAGGTCGCGGGTGATCTCGTCGGCCGCGTCGGACAGCGCCTCCAGCAGCGTGAGGTGGGTCGCCGCCTCCAGTTGGGTGAAGAGCCGCTCGGCCAGCACCCGGCCGTCCGGGTCGACGCCCTCGGCGGCGACGGCGAACTCGTTACGCAGGTTCTCGACGTACGGCCTCAAATCCATGACGCCATGATGGCACCACTTTGGCTCAGCACGCAACACCTTAGGCTCAGAGTGATGCCATCTCACTCGCCCGCGTCGGCAGCGTCGTGCCGGACCAGCTCTCCGAAAGCACGCCTGACCAGCCGGTTCGCTGCCTCCTGGGTCAGCCCGGTCGCCACCAGCAGATCGCTGACAGTCGTCCGGACCTGAGCCACCACGACGGCACCGGAGAAGCCGACCCCCTCCCGATAGGCGTCACCGGCCCTGCACACCGCCTGCAACGCCCGCACCCGCGCCCGATCGGGTTCGTGACCGGCGGCGAACTGCTGCTTGAGCAGCCGGACCGCGTCGGCCAGCTCGGTGACCGCCTGCGGCATCGACGCCGGAACCGGCTCACCGTCCTCGATCAGACTCACCGCCCGGCGGATCAGCGTGCCGGTGTTGCGCATCGCCCGGTCGATCGGCTCCGCCGCCCGCGCGTACCGACCCACCGGCCCGCGCCGCTCGTGCCAGTGCACAGGCGACAGGGTGCTGGCCTCCCGAGCACCCTGGGTCGCCTCGACGAGCGCGCTCAACTCCCCCTTGTTCTGCCGCAACGCCGCCAGAGCGGTCCGGGCAGGGCCGGCGTCGCCGTCTGCCAACGCCGCTGCGGTGGCGTCGAGCTGCGTGCTGAGCAGGTCAAACGCCGGCCGGGCGGCCCGGTTGAGCACACGCAGCGGATTCAGGGGCAGCAGCACGGCGGTGACCAACAGCGCCACGCCACCTCCGATGAGCGCGTCCACGAAGCGCGGGATCTCCAGGTCCCGCACGGAAGGGCTGAGGGTGGCGATGAGCACCGCCGTCGCGCCGGCCTGGAGCACCACGGCAGCACTGCCGACGAGGAACAGCGCGACGAGGACCGCCAGCACGACGATGAGCGCGAGTTGCCACACCCCGGTGCCCAACGCCGCCAGCAGCAGATCACCGACGAACACCCCAACGGACACCCCGATGATCAGCTCCACGATACGGCGGAGGCGTTGGCCGACCGACGCAGCGAGGGTCGACACGGCGGAGATCGGCGCGAACACCGGCTGGGAGACGTGCAGGATGTCGTGCGCCACAAGCCAGGACAACGCGGCGGCCAGCCCGGCCTGCAGGGCCAGGCCACCGATGGCCCCCACCCGACGCAGACGGTCCCGCAGCGTCGCCACCGCACGCTCACGGAGCCGGGCGACCGTTGCCGCGAGGCCCGCCCACGCGGAATCATCGGTACGGGTCGGAGCTCCCCCGTCCGTTCCCGACCGACCGGCAGCCGCCATGGCGGCGGCTACCCGGGTCGGCCCGACTCATGCCCGCCGGGACGACGGCCGGTCGTCGCCGGGCCGACCGGACGTTCCGAACTCGCGCGGCAGGACGACACCGCACGAATGGCTCCGCCGAACCGGGGTAGACGCGGGTCCGCCACACCGGTGGCGGGGCGTCCCCGGCCCGGATAGTCGGCCGGGCTGCCGGAACGCCTCGGGGGGCGATGGCGGATGGATCAGCACTGTTGAACGGGCGCGACACCTCGTGCGACATCATCGAACTGCGGGTGCACGGAGTCTCCGGCGCCGGAGCCGACCAGATGCTGGGTCTACAGCAGTCGGCGCAGGTCGCCGGCGACCGCAGCGGGGGCTTTTTCCGGATACGCCCGTCCGGACCGGCGCCGGAGGGCGTACCGGGCGTGACGCTGGAGGCGTACCGCTGGGGTGACCTGCCCTCTGGGACCGTGGCCCGGACCCTCGGATTGGTGTTCCTGCTGCCGTTCATGCTGGCCAACGTGGCGATCTGGATGCGCCCCGCGAAGCCGGGCTCGGAGGCGGTGGTCAAATCCCTGTGCCGGGTGCTGGCACTGATGCTCACCGTGCTGTACGTGTTGGCCGTCGCGGGCGTCGCCCTGGACCTTGTCGCCTGGAAGTGCCTGACGTCATCCCGCTGCCTGGCCGGGCGAAGCTGGCTGTCCTGGCTGAGCGGGCAGCGGATCGGGGTGCGGCTGGCGGTGCTCGCGCTGGTCCCGGCCGCCGCGATCGCCCTGGTCTGGCGGCTCAGCAACCGACCCGGAAGATCGTTCGAGGCGTTCCGGGCACCCGACGAGGAGCTGGGCGGGCATCGGCTCAGCGCGGTCGGCAAGTGGGACGCCGAACCGCTTGTGGGGCGGCTCCGTTCCGTACACGTCGCTGCGGCGTTCGCGACGCTGAGCACCGTCCTGCTCGCCGCCCGCGCCACGAACAGTGCCTCAGCCGCCACGCTCACGCTGGCGGTCGCCACCGGCGTGGTCCTGACCGCCTGTGTGGGCCTGCTGTGCACCCCCGCGCTGATCGACAGGGCTCCGACAAACACCCGACTCGACACGATCACGCGCACGCTACGGACCATCGCCGTCATCCTTGCCGCCCTGGCGGTGATCCACGTGCTGACCAGCCCCGAGCCATGGCAGGAGGGGCGCACGCTGCCCGGCTACGAGGCGATCCTGGCGGGGCTGTGCATCGCCCAGACGACACTGCTGGCCGTGTTCGGCGGGGTCCTGCTCCGGCACCGGGACCGCCAGAGCGACGGCAGTCCGCTTTTCGGTCTGGGAGCGCTGGCCATCTCATCCATCTCCATCAGCATTGCGGTGGCGTACTCCTCGGAGCTTGTCTACCGGGTGGCGGACTTCCTGGACCGCAACCTGCCGACCGGGGAGGGCCTCGCTGCCGGCCCGCCCGGGGCGTACACCTGGGCGATCTTCGGGTTTTTCCGGACCGTGCTGGTCACGACGGTCGTCGCCGGTTTTGTCGTGGTGTTCTCCCGCCCTGGCCGGAACCGCGCCGCGGCGACGGTCGTCGCACGCGACTACCCAGATCGGCCGGCGGAGGCCCTGCCACGACTGCGGCAGGTCCGCGACGCGATAGCAAAGGCACTGTTCACCGAGAAACTGGTGCTGTTGGCAGTCGTCTTCGCCTGCCTCACCGGCGTCGGCATGGCCACCACCACCATCGGCCTGCTGGGGGTGTTTCCCAGCCACGTCGCCGAAAGGTACGTGGGAGTGCCCGCCGACGTGATCACCTTCGGCATCGCGCTCGGCAGTTGGAAGATCGCGGCGGTCATCCTCGCCCTGATCATCGGCGGAATCTTCGCGTACCGGACCGTCCCGTTCCGGCGGCACGTCGGTGTCATCTGGGACCTCGGCACCTTCTGGCCCCGGGCCGCCCACCCGTTCGCGCCACCCTGCTACGCCGAACGCGCCGTGCCGGAGCTGACCCGACGAATCATCTACCTGGTCGAACGCGGCGACACAGTGGTGCTCACCGGTCACAGCCACGGCTCGGTCCTGCTCGCCGCGACAGTGCTCCAACTGCCGCCACGGATCGGCGCCCGCGTCGCGCTGCTCACGCACGGGTCACCGCTGCGCCGGCTCTACGCGCGGCTCTTTCCCGCGTACATCGACGACGCGGTGCTGCGCGAGATCGGCGAGCGAATCGGCTGGCGATGGGTGAACCTGTGGCGCGACACCGACTCGATCGGCGGCCGGATCTTCCCCACCCACGGTCCGACCAGCGATCCGGCGTCCAGAGTGGATCGTCGTCAGCGGGACCCCATCGACGTGGTGACCCCGCCGGGTGACAGCGTGCCCCCGCCGATCCAGGGACACTGGCCGTGCGAATCCGACGAGACCTTCACCGACGCGGTACGGGAGTTGGCACGCCGCCTCGGCCCATCGTGACTGTCACGCCGCATTCCGGGCGCGCCAGGCGTCAAGGCGCGTGCCGGCGATGCGGGCGCCGTCGGCGGGAACGAGCGAGCGCTCGCCCAGCACGCTGCCGAAGTAGCGGGCGTCGGGGTCGGTCACGACCGAACGGGGGTCGCCCCGGCCAGCGAGCACGGACCGACCCAGCTCGTCGAGGCGGAACTGCTCCGGGCCGGCGATCTCGACGACGCCGTTCGTCGGCGCACCGACCGCGACCGCCGACACCCCGGCCGCGACATCGTCGGCCGCCATCGGCTGGATCAGCACCGGCGCCAGGCGTACGGAGTCGCCGTCCGTCGCGGCGTCGACGATGCCCTGGACGAACTCGAAGAACTGCGTGGCGTGCACCAGCGAGTACGGCAGCCCGGACGCGGCGACGAGCCGCTCCTGGGCGACCTTCGCCGCCATGTATCCGCTGTCCGGGAGCCGATCGCTGCCCACGATCGAGAGCGCCACGTAATGCCGCACTCCGGCATCCGTCGCGGCGGCGAGCAGGGTCCGGGTGGACGTCTCGAAGAACTCCAGCGCGGCCCCGCCGTCGAGCGACGGAGAGTTGGAGGTGTCGACCACCACGTCCGCACCGGCGAGCACGTCGGCCACTCCCTCGCCGGTAAGCGTGTTCACACCGGTCTTCGGTGACGCCGCCACCGCCTCGTGGCCCTGCTCAGCGAGGATCCCGACGAGCTTGGAGCCGATGAGGCCACTGCCACCGATGACGACGATCTTCATGATCGAACCACTCCCTGTCCCTCAGGCGTCGGATCGAGCCGCTGTACCGGAACGGCGCCCCAGTGGGCCGATTCCAGCCTACGGAGCTGCGCCTCACCGAGGCGCAGAGATCAGGCGTGATGATTGCCGTCGCCGAAGCGCCTGGCTGGCCTGCTGATGGCGGGTGCCCGCTAGCCTGCTGATGGCAGGCGCCGGCGACACGGGGGGGCCGGCACCCACACCCAGCGGGAGGTCGACGTGGCCGCAGTGTCCCACCCGGTGTTCGCCCGGGTCTACGAGCGGCTCAGTGTGGCGATGGACCGCGCCGGCCTCGACGAGTTCCGCCGGGACCTGGTCGCCGGCCTGTCCGGCCGGGTGATCGAAGTCGGTGCCGGCAACGGTCGGATGTTTCCCCACTACCCGCCGGGCGTCACCGAGGTCGTGGCGGTCGAGCCGGAGCCACGGCTGCGGGCCGCCGCCATCCGGGCCGCAACGACCGCGCCGGTCCCGGTCACCGTGGTCGACGGTCTGGCCGAGGCGTTGCCCGCCGGGGACGGCGAGTTCGACGCGGCAGTGGTCGCGTTGGTGCTGTGCAGCGTGACCGACCAGGCGGACGCGCTCGCCGAGATCCACCGCGTGCTGCGCCCCAGCGGCCAGTTGCGCTTCTTCGAGCATGTCGCAGTGGAGGAACCCGGACGCCTGCGCCGGATCCAACGGCTGTCCGACGCGACGCTCTGGCCGAAACTGTTCGGCGGCTGCCACACCGCCCGCGACACCACCGCCGCCATCGGCACCGCCGGGTTCGCCATCGGGGAGCTGCGCCGCTTCCGGTTCCCGGCCACGAGTTCCAGCCCGTCCTCACCCTGCGTTCTGGGCCGGGCGATCAGGCGGGAGCCCGGCCGCAGCTGAGGGCAGGCCGGCAAGCCAGGCGTCCAGGGCCGCCGGGCTCTGGAACATCAGCACCGGCGGTACGGCGGGATCGCTCTGCCAGGCGCGCATCCGCCGTCGCGCCCGGCCGAACGCGCCGACATGCCAGAGCAGGATCGAGTCCCGGGACAACACGCTGCCCAGCGACTCGCGGTTGCCGTTGCAGATCACCTCGCCCGTCACGAGCCGGCGCATTGTCCGACGCAGCAGCCGCCAGAACGACAGCCACCGCGGATAGTCCAGGCCCACCACCAGGTCGGCGCGCGCAAGGGGTACGTCCCGCCACCCGTGGTACGCACCGTCGAGGATCCACGTGTCCCGGCGGCAGATGGCCTCGATCCGGCTGCGCTGCTGCTCGACGGGCACCTCGACCCAGCCCGGCAACCACAACTGGTCGTCCACCGGATACCACGGCAACCCGAGGCGCCCGGCCAACTGTTGCGCCAGCGTGGTCTTGCCGGCGCCGTACACCCCGTAGACCAGGATGCGCCGTGGTGCGCTCATCGCGGAAGCGTACGCGCGAAAGTCGGTTGCCGCCGAGGACGAGTTCGGCCAGAGTGCTCCCCATGACGTACTGACGGGCGCCACCTCGCCGCACCGGGCCGCATGAGGCCGACAGGTGCCGTATCACCGTCCGTCCCTTGCGTTCTCAGCGAGAAGTGAGCGTCGTTGTCTGAGCACAACTCCCCTGGGGAGTCTCTGTCCGCGTCCATGCCGGCCACCGTCACCGTGTTCGCCTCTCCCGCGAGTTGGATCGAGTCCGACGCGCTGGAGCAGTGCCGACAGGTGGCCGCCCTCGACGGAATGATCCACGTTGCCGGCATGCCGGACCTGCACCCGGGCAAGGGTGCCCCGATCGGCGCTGCCATGGCGTCGAGCGTGCTGTACCCGCACCTGGTGGGATCCGACATCGGCTGCGGCATCGCCGTGTTCCCCTTCCGGCTCAAGCGCGTCGTACCGGAGCGGCTGGCGGCTCGGTTCCCCGACCTCGACCGCCCGCTCGACCCGGAGCAGGACGCCGACGACAGGGCCTGGGATGTCCTGCGGGGTGCGATACCCGCAGGTCACCTGGACGGGCTCGCTACGGTCGGGCGCGGCAACCACTTCGTCGAGCTGGCCCGCGTCGACACCGTCGCGCACCCCGGGCACGCGAGCCGCCTCGGGCTCGACGCCGGTGACCTCGTACTCATCGTGCACAGTGGCTCGCGCGGCCTTGGTGAGCGGATCCTGCGGGCGCACACGAGCGTTCACGGCGCCGGCCCCGCGCCGGACCCGGACGTCTACCTGGCCGCTCACGACGACGCCGTGCGGTGGGGTTCACTCAACCGGCGGCTGCTTGCCGCCCGGGTCGCGCACGCTCTGGGTGCCGAACCGACCGAGCCGATCGTCGACCAGTGCCACAACCTGGTCGAGGTCCGCGACGGCGTCTACCTGCACCGCAAGGGTGCGGCGCCCGGTGACGGCCGCGACGTGCTCATCGCCGGTACGCGGGGCACGGCGTCCTACCTCGTGGCCGCGCACGCCGGCCCCGATGCCAACCACTCGGTGGCGCACGGCGCGGGCCGCAAGATGTCCCGCGCCGACGCCCTGCGCCGCGGTCGGGCCAAGCACACTGTCGAGGAGTTGCGTCGCACGCCGGTGGGGTCGCTTGTGGTGTGCGGCGACCGCCAGTTGCTCTTCGAGGAGGCTCCCACCGCGTACAAGAGGATCGAGCAGGTGATCGGTGACCTGGTCGAGCACCGGCTTGCCACACCTGTGGCCACAACGACTCCGGTGATCACCTACAAGACTCCGGCAGCGGGGGCCACGCCACGACCGGACCGCCAGCGCCGCGGGCGGAGCCGATCATGAGTACGCGGCTGCTGCTGTCCAGCGGGCACGGCCCGCAGGAGTGCGCCTGGGCGCTGGCCCGGTTGCTGCGCCGGCTGGAGGGCGAAGCCGCCCGGCGTGGCCTGACGGTCCGTCGCGTCGAGGTGGTGCCGGGCAACCAGTCCGGCACCTACCGGTCGGCGTTGATCCAGATATCAGGTGCCGACGCCGAGGCGTTCGCCGCCTCCTGGACGGGCACGCTGTGCTGGCAGGGGCCAAGCCCCTACCGTCCCGGCCACGGCCGGAAGAACTGGTATGTCACAGCGCAACCGCCGCCGGGCGACGCCGGGACGACGACGTTCACGGAGGCGGACGTCGACGTCGTGGCGTGCCGCACCGGCGGCCCCGGCGGTCAGCACCGGAACAAGGCAAGCACCGCGGTACGGGCTACCCACCGCCCGTCGGGGCTCGTCGTGGTGGTGGACAGGGAACGGCAGTTCAGCCTCAACCGCGCCATCGCCCTGCGCCTGCTACGGGAGCGCATGAAGGCCGGAGACGAGGCGGCCCGGCGCGCGGTGACCACCGCCCGGTGGCGCATCCACGACTACCTGGTCCGGGGCGACCCCGTCCGCACCGAACGATGAGCGATGGTCCGTTCCCCGGCGTCGATGCCCGTAGGGTGGTGGCATGGCTGAGCGACCTCTGACCCTGATGGCGGTGCACGCCCACCCCGACGACGAGGCGACGAGCACCGGCGGCGTCCTGGCCCGCTACGCGGCCGAGGGAGTGACGACGGTCCTCGTGACCTGCACGGACGGCCGGTGCGGTGACGGGCCCGGCGGGGTGAAGCCCGGCGACCCCGGTCACGATCCCGCCGCCGTCGTGGCGATGCGCCAGGCCGAGCTTGAGGCCAGTTGCGCGGCGTTGAAGGTCACCCACCTGGAGACCCTCGGCTACGGCGACTCGGGGATGATGGGCTGGCCGACGAACGACCAGCCCGGCTCGTTCTGGTCCACGCCGGTGGCGGAGGCGGCGGACCGGCTGGCCGAGCTGATCCGCCGGTACCGACCGGACGTCGTCGTCACCTACGACGAGAACGGCTTCTACGGCCACCCGGATCACATCCAGGCCCACCGCATCACGATGGCGGCCGTTGCGCAGACCGACGTTGCGGCGAAGGTCTACTGGACCACCGTGCCCCGCACCGCGTTCGAGGACTTCGGCCGGATCATGAAGGAGCTGGGCATCGAGTGGGCCGACCCGGACCCGTCGTCGCCCGAGCCGGCGCTCGGCCTGCCCGACGACGAGATCAGCACCTGGGTCGACACGAAGGCATACGGCGACCAGAAGTTCGACGCGTTGGCGGCGCACGCCAGCCAGACCGAGAACATCTTCTTCCTGCAACTGGGCCGGGAGCGCTTCACCGAGCTGATGGGCGTCGAGACGTTCGTCCGCGTGCGGGACACCACTGACGCGCCGCTGCCCGAGGACGACCTCTTCGCCGGCCTACGCTGAGTAACCTGGTGCCATGATCTTCATTACCGCCAAGTTCCGGGTGCTGCCGGAGCACGCCGACCAGTGGCCCCAGATCTCCGCCGCGTTCACCGAGGCGACCCGCGCCGAGCCGGGCTGCCTGTGGTTCGACTGGTCCCGCAGCCTCGACGACCCGACCGAGTACGTCCTGGTCGAGGCGTTCCGCGACGATGAGGCCGGCGGGGCACACGTGCAGTCGGCGCACTTCCGCGCGGCACAGGAGCACCTGCCGCCGCACCTGGCCGAGACGCCGCGCATCGTCAACACCACGGTGCCGCAGCAGGACTGGTCGCTGCTCGGCGAGATGGCAGTTCCCGAAGGCCGCTGACCGGCCTCACCGCCCGGGCCGCGTCGGCGCTCCGGGCCGCGTCGGCGCTTTGCCCCGGGGGTACGTCGAGCCGGCGCCCAGGCCGGGCACCGGCTCGACTGTCGTCCTACCGCTGGCCGTGTCGGCTGGCGCAGCGCACTTCGGTGATCAGCTGGCGGTGCAGGTGGGCGCCAGGCCCGAGGCGGTGCCCGTGCCCTGGAACCCGAACTCGGTCACCTGACCGGCAGCAAGCTGACCGTTGTAGTCCACATTCGCGAACCGCACCGAGCCGCTGCTGCCACTGGCCGTGGCCGACCAGGTGTTCGTCACGCTCGCCCCAGCGGGCAGCGTCAGCGCGACGTTCCAACCCCTCGTGCCGGACGAACCAGCTGTCACCTTCACATTCACCACGAACCCGCCGGTCCACGAGTTCACAGTCACCGACGCCGAACACCCACTCGGCCCCGGCGGAGGAGTCGTCGGGTTCGGCGGAGGCGTGGTCGGGTTCGGCGGCGGGGTGGTCGGGGTCGGCGGCGGGGTCGTCGGGATGGGCGTACCGCTGTTGAGGGCGTTCAGCACGGCGTCGTACGCGGACTTCTTGTTGCCGTTGCAGTCGAACAGCAGCGCGTTGTCCGACCCGCGCCACGAGTCGCAGTCGCGCACGCCCCAGACGGTGATGCCGGTGCAGCGGGTGACGGCCAGGCAGGCGCGGGTGACCGCGCCGAAGATGTTGGCCTGGTTGGAGCCGGTCATCACGTCCTCATCACGTCCAACTCGGTGATCTGCACATCAACGCCCAGGTCAGCGAAGCGTTGCAGGTTGGCCTGGTAGTCACCGGCCAACGTCGTACCCAGGTGCGACTGGAAACCGACGCAGTCGATCGGCACACCACGGGACTTGAAGTCCCGCACCATGTTGTAGATACCCGTCGACTTCGCGTTGATCCCATCGGTGTTGTAGTCGTTGTAACACAACTTCGCACCCGGATCCGCGGCCCGCGCAGCCCGGAACGCCGCCTCGATCCAGTCGTTACCGGTGCGCTGCAGATTCGAATCCCGCCGCCCACCACTGCCACCATCGGCGAACGCCTCGTTCACCACATCCCAGGCATAGATCTTGCCCCGGTAGTAGGTGGCCACCTGCGTCACATGGTTGATCGCCGCGTTACGCAACGCGCTGCCCGACAAGCCCTGCGCCCAACCCGGCTGCTGCTGGTGCCACAACAACGCATGACCCCGCACACTCATGCCATTGGCCTGCGCGTGACTGACCAGACGATCACCACCGGAATAGCTGAACCGACCCTGCTGCGGCTCGGTGGCATCCCACTTCATCTCATTCTCAGCCACCACACTGTTGAACTCGCGGTTCAG